>JASJBU010000171.1 GCA_030066355.1 Gammaproteobacteria bacterium
TACAACTGAAGTCCTGGGCATCGTGACGACTGAACAAATAAGCGATTTCCAGCTCGCCGATCTTGAGTTTGGAACTCCACACATGCTGATTGAGAAAGTTCAGGAAAGAGGAAAATTTGCGCTCGATGTCGGTTTCCCGTTCCCGCTGATCGATCGAACCCGCCAGCCCCATAAGGACCAGTTTACGCTTCGCCTCGAAGCGGATCTTCTTGTGATAACGGTCGTCAAAGGTAATCAGCAAGAGGTCAACCGGGTTCTGCGTAGTTTCGATCTCGTTACTGATCTCGATATGCGAACTGTAGGCCGCCAGCACTTTGTTTTTCAGATAACCGATCACTGAATCCGCCGTATCGGCGTATTCATGGATCTTGCTGCGTACCTCGGAGAGCTCCCCGGAAATACCAAACAGATTACCGAGCAGTTCATAGGCGCGACGGGTGCGTTGCGTACGTTTGACCGGATCGTTAATCAGGCTGGGGATTTCGTCGAAACTCTCGATCTGCAACAGATCGAAGATCTGCCCCCGCACCGCCCTGTAACGGGTCACGGTCAGGCGATCCCTGCAAAAACCCCTGGACCATTCCCGTGTCCGCTTTGAGAACGGATGACCGAACGAAATAGCGTCTTGAACGGAATAGGGTCCGTCTTGTTTCATGGCGATAAAGATCGATTTTTCGTCCACAACGCTCATTGTCCCACCTTACCCAAGGGGCCTGTTGACTCTGTATGAATGCATTTTGATTTCAGGTCCCTGGTGAAACAATAGTGGCCGTTGTCAAGTTCGACAGGTTGATCGCAGATAAACAAGCAATGGAGCGTTTGTGTCACGGAGATTCACACCGCCAGCGAATCTGACAAGATCACCCTGTTGCGGCCAGAGGATTTTGCCTGATAGAGCCTTCTGTCTGCAATTTCCACATAATCGTCGAGTATTGTATCGGCTGTGGGAACCTTGCAGACACCGCCAACGGAGACGGTCACGTAATCGCTCACCTCACTATGTCCATGCAGAACCTGCATATCTTCGATGGATTTACGAATCGCTTCCCCAAAAGTCTCAGCTTCCTGCATGGTCTGGCTGGTCGCGAGAATACCGAATTCCTCTCCGCCGATCCGAAACGCAAAATCGCTCGGTCGGCGACACAGCTCCTTGAACCGATCAGCCACGCGCTTCAGAGTGGTATCACCTGCCAAATGCCCATAATTGTCGTTGAAATCTTTGAAATAATCGATATCGATCAGGTAATAGGTCAATAAAGCACGATCGCGTTGCGTACGCCTTGCTTCATTCTCGAAAACACTTTTCAAATACCGACGATTGTGTAAGTCGGTGAGTTGATCGGTGAAGGTGAGCGCCTCGAGCTTGCGATTTGCTTCCTTGAGCTGTTCTTCGGCTTTGATGCGCGCATTCCTCTCTCTCAATAGTTCAAGTGTCCTGGATGAGAGGCCATCGTACATGGTGAGAACCGTTTCGATGAGAATCCGCATGGAACCGCTCATCTTTCGGTCGGCCAGGATCTTGGCCTCTTCGATGGAAGAGCCCGCCTCCATTGCCTCGATCACTATCGCCATGCGTTTGTCATTGTCTATGATATGGAATGCCAACCACCGAATCAGAAACTTGACGATCTGTTCGACCACATCCGCCAAAGGTCTGCCAGGATTCTGCTCCTTGATCTCGATGACTCTGGGTAAAAAGCTCGCATGGCTCAGTTGATGGGATGAAAACCAAGAATCATCGCCCAGGTATTTCAACCAGATGGCTTCCTCTTCATCGAAATGCATATTTGCATAATCCGCCAATTCGTCAAAGGCATTGTTGACCGCGGAATACTCCTCATCGACCAGGGTAGTCGCCAGTTTATTCAGCAGTTGGATGAGTATTCTATGTTGCTCGTCAATGAGTTCATGGCCTGTTTCAAAGTTTTCATTCCATGGAAAGACCTCGAAATGTCCGGTATCGAAGCTTTTTTGATTATTGATTTGGTCAGTCATAACGATTCCCTAAAAACCATCATAGCCATCTGGTTTTCCCTACCAGTTGCGTCGATGTAACAATTGGGCATTCTCTTAATTAATAATAAAGCACTTGTGTAAATACCACTACAAAATCTTCGATCGCTCTCATCATCCACAGATCTAGAGTGAAATAGTTGGAATAGAAACTGCCGGATAACTGAGTGACAAACTGGAATATTCAACGCTCAGGAAATCTCATGTTCAGACCTTGAGAGTTGTTACAAACATAATCTGTTGTTGATCTGGTCACCGTTACGAGGTCTCTCAGATCAAGTTTGCAAACCAGGCAATGATTCAAACATCATGGCAAAGGACCATAAGCACATTCATACTTTTTAGAAAAATCCTTTCTATCCATCACTATACATTGGCTTGCCGCTAACTCGAATTTTTCTTCTCACACTCGAGCCCACTGCTCTACTGATCTGCAATTGGAGATGAACACACAATAGGAAGTAAAATAGTATACGAGGCCAATTTTCCTTTTTTTCGGGCACACTGGTCCAAACCCCTCTATACGAACCATCATGCCATACCACACTGCATGGATTAGGCCCGTTTGAGATGCAGGGCGATAGATAAGTTGGCGGTAGGTATCAGCGCAGGACAGTAGGTGAGGAACCCGTTATATATTGCGCGAATCACGGCATCTGGGTCTATCGCGTTTTTTCGGTGTGTTGCGCTAAGCTTGTGATGAATTGTGACCGCTCAAATTTTCCTTAATGCATGGGCATTATAGGCGAGCAAGCCTCAATCCAGCTCAGGCAGAATGGTGAAAAATGGTTACAATCGTTCATCCCTGAGCCTGGGATGTAGTACCAGAATGTTGCAGAATCAGATATCCATCTCATACAAAAGACTTAGAGTGTTCGCGTAGTCGATAGCACTATCCTGTCAGCTCAAGAAAACAGTAACGACCAGACCAGACCCACTGCCGCACTTGCACCGATCACAGGGATGATGCCGATCTTGAACCGCAACAGGGCCACCAAGGCAGTTACTGTTATCAGCAATGAAAACCACTCGAAGCGCCCGGCAAAGGGCGCTGTCTGGGTGGCATCCGGCCATAATACGTGCCAGGCAAAGAATACCGCCAGATTGAGCACCACGCCGACCACCGCCGCGGTGATCCCGGTAAGCGGCGCGGTGAACTTTACATCATGGCGCGTGGCCTCGACGGCGGGACCGCCAATCAGGATGAACAAAAACGAGGGCAGAAAGGTGAAGATGGTGGCCACCGTGGCGCCCGCGATACCCGCGAACAGCAGGCTGTCGGGACCAAAGATTTCCTTGCTCCAGCCCCCCACGAAGCCGACGAAAGAGACCACCATGATCAACGGCCCGGGAGTCGTTTCTCCCAATGCCAGGCCATCGATCATCTGCTCACCGGACAGCCAACCATAGTGTTCGACCCCTCCCTGGTAGACATATGGCAGCACTGCGTAGGCACCGCCAAAGGTCACCAGTGCGGCCTTGGTGAAGAACCATCCCATCTGGGTCAAGGGACCCGACCAACCATAGGTGAGATAGAGGAATCCTTCCAACAGTGTCCATATACTGACGCCCAGGAACAGGTGAATCAGCGTAGAGCGCCAGCTGAAACGCGCCCAATCTGGTACCGGTGTATGATCGTCAATGAGTGCGGGGCCGTAAGACCTGTCCGAAGCACCGTGGCCACCACCGGCCTGGAACTTGTCGGGCGCGACGCGACCACCAATGAAGCCGATAATACCGGCCGCCAACACGATGTAGGGAAAAGGCATGTGCAA
Organism: Gammaproteobacteria bacterium; assembly: GCA_030066355.1. GTDB lineage: Bacteria > Pseudomonadota > Gammaproteobacteria > Chromatiales > Chromatiaceae > JASJBU01. Next base: position 3,789 of record JASJBU010000171.1, read on the forward strand.
GGCGAAGATGGCGATGAAAGCGGCGGCTGCCAAAGCCCACAACACTCCGTTGCGCAGCGCCTTAGAGCCGATGCGATAGGCGGCGAAGACGACGATGGCAGTCACTGCCGGTTTTATCCCGTAGAGCACGCCGGCGACGACTGGCACATCACCATAGGCCAGGTAAATCCAGGTCAGCACAATCAGTATCGCCAGCGAAGGCAGCACGAACAATACGCCTGCCATGATCCCGCCCAGGGTTCCATGCATCAGCCAACCGATGTAGGTCGCCAGTTGTTGGGCCTCAGGTCCGGGCAGCACCATAGTATAGTTCAAAGCATGCAGGAAACGATGTTCGCTTATCCAGCGCCGTCGTTCTACAAGTTCGGTATGCATCATTGAGATTTGACCGGCCGGACCTCCGAAGCTGATGAAACCTAGCTTGAGCCAGTAAAGAAAGGCATCCCAGACAGAGACAGGAGTCGGTGGTGCTGGCCCTACCGTCGGTGCTTCATGAGTTTCGGACATACGATATACCTCATTGCACATTGTGCAATTATTCAGCTTGCCAGGAGATAGTGATGAGGCGCAGCGGCACAGAGTATTGAGTAGCGGTGCGGCGACTGCAAGTATTTTTTGTTGCCATCGGCTAGTATCAGTCTTTTTTCAGAAGGACACCGCAGAAGGATGGAACCGCTGCCGGATGATGCGCTATTGCGCTTAAAGGCACTCCACTACCGCCTGTCACGTTTGTTCGGCTAATGCGGTAAATACAACGGTATCGCAAGAATTTTTTTATGAGCTGCGACCAAACTAGCTTTTTCCCTTAGGCGGAGTAATTAGAGTCTGCTCAAAAACTATATTGTATTGATATTTCAATATAAATGGTCTGATTTCTGGTAAAATACTGCACGAAAAATGGAAGCTCACTAGAGAAAAGCGTGCACCTATGATCCGTTATTGCAGCCATAGACAATTATCATTCGCCGAGTTCGACTGGCCTTTTCAGACGCAGTTTGATGAGAATAATCGCTGGGTCAAATTGAGTGCATGTATTCCATGGGATGAACTGGCAGCGGGGTATTACCAAGGACTTTCAGAATCGCAGGGACGTCCCACCAAAGATGCGCGTCTGGTGATCGGTGCCGTGATCATCAAACACAAACTGTGTCTGTCGGATCGTGAGACGGTAGCCCAGATTCAGGAAAATCCTTATTTACAGTACTTCGTGGGATTGCCGGGTTATCAGATGGAAGCACCGTTTGTACCTTCCCTGTTTGTCGAGATCCGTAAGCGGATGGGCCAGTCGGTATTTGATGTGTTTCAAGGCGCGATCATCGATGCGGTGGAAAGTGCAAAGCCGAAACAGAAAGCCAAGACAACACCCGATGACAAGGATGACGGACCGCCATCGACTTCAGGTGGTTGTTCCGAAGCGCCAGCCGATGAAGAACGCCAAGGCAAACTGATTCTGGATGCCACGGTGACACCGCAGGCGATCCGTTATCCGACTGATCTGAGTCTGCTCAATGAAGCGCGGGAGTTCAGTGAGCAGATCATTGATCGACTCTATCCCAAGACGGACTGGAAAAAGAAGCCTCGGACCTATCGTGTAAAAGCCCGTAAGGATTACCTGGCGATTGCGAAACAGAAGCGGCCCGCTGGGAAACCGTGGCGTCGAGGTATCAAACAGCAGCTGCAGTATCTGCGTCGCAACCTGGGTCACATCGAACGGCTGTTGGAATACTGGCCTGAAGGGACACCGGTGCCGTTATCCCGTTGGTTGATGTACCGCTACTGGGTGATCCCGCATCTCTATCAACAGCAGCAGGAGATGTATCGCACCAAGAGCCGTCGCTGTGCGGATCGGATCGTCAGCATCAGCCAGCCCTATGTGCGGCCGATCATTCGTGGGAAGTTGGACAAGCCGGTGGAGTTTGGTGCCAAGCTCAGTGTCAGTCTCAGTGGTGAGGGATTGGCCTGTGTCGATCACCTGCGCTGGGATGCCTTTCATGAAGGGCATGACTTGGCCAGCCAGGTAGAAGCCTATCGTGCCCGTTATGGTATCTATCCGGAAGTGGTATTGGGCGACCCGCTCTATGGCACGCGGGACAATCGGCGTTATCTGAAAGGCAAGGGTATCCGTTTTGCTGGCAAGCCGCTGGGGCGGCCGAAGCAAGTAACGGAAGCGAATCAGATGGCACTGAAAGAAGAAAAGGCAAGGCGACGTGAGGAGTATCTACAGCGCATCCCGATTGAAGGCAAGTTCGGTCAGGGCAAGAACGGCTACCGGTTGAACTACATTCGAGCAAAGCGGGCCGATACCTCGGTGGCATGGATCAACAGCATCTTTCTGGTGATGAACTTGCTGATCCTGTTGAGGGTCTTTTTTACGCTGTGTAAAACAGCGGCTGTCCTGCCGATATCAACGTTCGAAGTGATCTGGGATAGGATTTCTCGCCAGTGGAAAGCAAGGAAGCCCTTTGAATTCCGCACTTACGAAATAGTGGCGAGCTGACTTATTGAGCAAACTCTGATTATGC
>JASJBU010000028.1 GCA_030066355.1 Gammaproteobacteria bacterium
CGCGGGTCCCGATCCATGACGAAGTACAGATAGCGCTCGAAGTTGGACGCGACCTGAATGTCCATGGAGGGGCTGCTGGTGTGATACACCTGCCCCGCCTGATAGATGCCGGTGGCGACGAATCGGGTGAGGATATCGTTGCGGTTGGTGGCCAGGATCAGCCGTTCCACCGGCAGCCCCATGCGCAGGGCCACATAGCCGGCGAAGATGTCGCCGAAGTTGCCGGTGGGTACCGAGAAGCTCAACTTACGGCCGGTATCGCCGCCGGTGATACGACCCCAGGCGTAGAAATAGTAGACCACCTGAGCGAGGATCCGCGCCCAGTTGATCGAGTTGACCGCCCCGAGGCGGTAGTCGTGTTTGAACGCCAGGTCATTGAACAATTCCTTGACAATACGTTGGCCATCGTCGAAGTTGCCCTGGATGGCGATATTGTGCACATTGGCATCCAATACCGTGGTCATCTGCCGCTCCTGAATCGGTGAGACCCGGTTGTGTGGGTGCAGGATGAAGATATGGATGCGTTCCTTGCCGCGCACGCCGTAGATCGCTGCCGAGCCGGTATCCCCGGAGGTGGCGCCGAGGATGTTAAGGTGTCCGCCGCTGCGCTCCAACAGGAATTCGAACAGGTTGCCGAGGAACTGCAGGGCCACGTCCTTGAAAGCGGCGGTGGGGCCGTGGAACAATTCCAGAATCTTATGTGCACCGGCATCCACCACCGGTGTGACCTCCGGGTGGTCGAAGCTGTCATAGGATTCATGCGCCAGCCGTTGCAGATCCTCTCTGCCGATGTCGTCCGCCACATAGGGCTGCATCACCTCCACCGCCAGTTCGGCGAATGGCAGGGATGACCAGCGTTGCAAGGCCTCCCCATCCACCTGTGGGAAGGACTCCGGCAAAAGCAGCCCCCCGTCGGTGGCCAGCCCCATCATCACCGCCTGGGCAAAACTCACCGGCTCCACGCCGCCCCGGGTGCTTACATATTGCATGCTCTTGATCCTGGTAAGGGTTGAAATAAACGCGGAAGTATACCAGAGGAGTAGGTCGGCATCCCATGTCGACAACCCGTGTGGCGTTCATTCAAAAGGCCATCAATATTTTCTTCCTTTGTCGATCAACTTTTGGACAAAGGCACAGCCCAGGCAGTGGTGTATTTGAAACAGCCTGAGAGGATCAATGGCACGCTGGATTTTTCTCGATCCTGATTTTCTGAAGTGACTTGAGGGATTGTAGTAAATCGATTTTTCCTGATCGCAACATTTTCACTTCGCCAAATCCCCACCTAAAATTATGCGACGTTTCAACAGGCGGGACCTTCGACCATGCTACCAGCCCCGCCTGCCGCATCCCTGCCCTCTATTCGGCTGTCCCATCCCTGCGAGGCCTGGAAAGAAGGTCATGGACACCCTCACACACGCTCCGGCTGACCTTGAGCAGACGGACTCCGGCCATCGAGGGCGGACTGGCACCACGCAATACACGAAAACCGAGATTGTTGTTTCGGTTATCCGGGTTGTTCCTGTTGCGTGCCGAGGAACGCAACCACTCGGGTTTGTTGTTCCACGAGCCACCACGCAACACACGCCGTGGATCAGCCTTCTTCCCGTTGGAATAGGGTATGTGCAAAGATCTGGCGACGCAATCCCAGGGTGTCGGCCTGTCGGGCATGGCCGATCCAGCTTTGTACGCTGGGATTGAAGTCCCTCCACGCCATCTCACCATTGCAATAGGCGAAGGCAAACTGTCGCAGGCGGCGGGCAAAGCGGTGGCCGTTGTCATTGCGCAGCAACCGGTAGGCGGGAAACACCCGATAACCCAGGATGTCCACACCTTGACGAATATCGAAGATATTCGCCTTGCCTGGGTGCAGGCGCAACCTCAAGGTCTGCAGTTTCTCCTCGATGGCAAGGCGCCATGCATGCAGTTCCTGCTTACTATTCGACAACAACAGCATATCGTCGACATAGCGCAGGTAGGCCTTCACCCGCAGGGTCTCCTTGACGAAGTGGTCGAACCCATCCAGGTAGAGGTTGGCGAGAAATTGGCTGGTCAGGTTGCCGATGGGGATGCCGGTCCGTCGCTCCTGCGGTGTGAACAGATCATCGCCGGGAAAATAGACCAAAGACTCCCGGGGGAAGTCTGGAGAATGGTCAAGTATCCGATCGAACAGCCAGAGCACATGGGGATCCTTGATGTGATGGGCGATCTGCCGTTTGAGGATGGCGTGATCGATGCTGGGAAAATAACGCTGGATATCCAGTTTGAGGGCATAGGCGTAATGCTTCGCCCAGTTCTGGTAACGCTGTACCGCCTGATGGACCCCCTTGCCCTTGCGGCAGGCATAGCTGTCATCGATGAAACGCCTGTCCAGCAGGGGTTCTACCCTGTTCATCAAGGCGTGATGCACCACCCGGTCCCGAAAGGGGGCCGCTGAAATCTGCCGGGGCTTGCGCTCGTAGAGGGTAAAGATGCGGTAGGCACCGGGTTGGTAGGTCTTGCCCCGCAAGGAATTCTGTAATTCGAACAGCTCCCGTTCGAGGTTCAGACCGAAACGGGCCACCTCATCCCGTGTACGTTTGCCCTTACGGGCCTTTCGATAGGCCAGTAGCAGATTGTCGAAAGCGACGATCTGCTCCCAGAGGTGGCCGATGCGTCTCATCGGCTGGCCTTGATCCAACCGCCGATCTGTTTGCCCAGCTCGAACATCAGGCGCCCGCCCTGTTCATAGCGGTTGGTGGGAATCGCTTTGAAGTCGTGACACAGCCGCCAGAGGTGACGACAGACCTCCAGATCCCGGTTGGCTAATGTCAGGTAGCTGCGTTTGTCCGACGTATAGGCCGCCGTCACCAGGGATTCCAGGATGGTCAACAGGCGATTTTCCAGTTTTTCACCCAGGGTGAAGCGCCGTTTGCGGGGCAACTTGTCGAGCTGGGGAATCATCCACAACAACAACTCCCGGGTATCCTCCACGGCCTTGGGTACGGAGCTTTTCTTAGGTTTGGTGGTCATTTCAACACACCTGTAAAAAATCGACCGCGCTTCGCGCGGAAACCCACCCACGCCAGAGTGCTGGTGGCAATCTGACTGTCTCGTTTAACAAGTTGTAAAGGGTAAAAGCAAAAAGTGAAAAGGGTCAATCGGTCCTGGCACCACGCAATACACGAAAACCGAGATCGTTGGTACGGTCATCCGGGATGCTCCTGTCGCGTGCCGAGGAACGCAACCACTCGGGTGAGTCGTTCCACGAGCCACCACGCAACACACGCCGCCCGGTATCGGTCGGATCGGCACACCGTCCCTCACTGCCATCGAACGTCTCTTTGAAGGCCGAGCAGGTCCACTCCCAGACATTGCCGGCGGTGTCATGCAGACCCCAGGGATTGGGCTCGAAACTGCCCACCGGGGCGACATATTTATTGTCCCAGGCAGATCCGCAGCCTTCGCAATTGGCCCGTCCTTGGCCTGCCTCCTCACCCCACCAGTAGGGACTGTCGGTGCCTGCCCGCGCCGCGTATTCCCATTCGGCCTCGGTCGGCAGGCGATAGGCGTGGCCGGTCTTGGCGCTCAGCCATTGCAGATAACCGTTGGCCTCATGCCAGGAGACATTGACCACCGCCCGTGGCCCCCGTCCGCCGTCTCCAGGCGCGCTGTTGGGATATTCAGGGGGGTCTTCCGTTCCCTGTTGTTGCCAGACATAGTAGTCGTACTCTTCGTAGCTCACCTCGTAGCGACCAATGGCGAAGGGTGTCTCGATGCGTGCAGTGGTGCTGGGGATACCAAAATTCTTGATGAATTCCGGCTGGCTTTTCACCACTTCGACAAAACCGGTATCCAGTTCACCCATCTGGAATTCACCATTGGAGGGGTGGATATCCTTTAGCTTGGGCAAGGGCTCCGGCTGCCAGCCCAGTTGCATGAGCCGGAAGCGCTGTTGCATCCACATGTAGTTGGGCGGCATGGCGTTGCTCAAGGTCCAGAGATAGGATTCGGCAACCAACGCGAGCAGGGCTGCCGCCAGCCCGGTCTTGAACCAGGCCAGGCGCCGGCTACGCAGCCTGAAACGCGCCTCGACACTGTCCTTGGCCGGGCGCAGCCTGCGGTAGTGCTTGAGTTCGCGCCAGCCCGCCAGGCCCCGCCAGCGGGCCAGGCCCTTGGTCGAATCCCAGGCCTGGGCACGGCGGCTGAGCTGATCCCGGTAGAAGCCCCGGTCGCGGTGCTTCTCGATATAGCCGTAGAGGGTCTGCCAGTAACCGATCAGCTTGCCGCTGACCGGGTCCTTGCCCCGGGCGCGGATCAGGGTCTCATGGATCAGGTCGATGGACTGGTCCTGTTCGGTCTCCCCCACCGTTGTCAGCAGGCGCAGGCTGCCGTTGCCCTTGGGATTGCTACCATCGGGGCTGGACCGGCCGGTCAGGTAATCAATGACACGCTGCCCCCGTTCAGGATCCGATCGCTTGCCTCCAGCGATCATCTTCGCTTCTTGCAGCGGCAGGCGCCGGCGGGTGTGGCGACCCTCGTCGTTGATACGGGTCAGCGCCAGGAGCAGTTCCAGTGCCGCGTTGCGGCCGCCGGACAGCTGCTGATCGAGCCTGTCCAGTAAGCTGTCCGCCTGTTCCTCCAACAGGCCGACCACACCGCCTTTGTCTCGATAGATCGAACCGGAAAGGCGGTTGCCCTGGCGCTGTTCCCATAAGACGCGCAGGGCGTTTTCCACCAGAGGCAGGGCGCCGATCTCGTGTTCCGTATCGCCCAGGATGGCGGTGGTGATCTCGCTGACATCCAAATCTGCCAGTCGCGCCGGCTGTTCGATCACCTCCCGCAGGCCATCGCGTGAGATGGTTTTGAGCAGGTAACGCTTACAGTGTCGGTTATAGAGCTCGGAAAGCTGCGGTAACTGCTCGAAGCCCTCCAGAAAGTCGATGCGTACGGTGCTGATCAGGAACAGCGGACAGGCCTTGTCCTGCAGGGCATAGGCCAGTTCGACATCGAAACGGCGTTTTTCTTCCGCGTCAGAGAAGGTGAACAACTCCTCGAATTGATCCACCACCAGCAGGAAGGCGGTGTCACCGTCCTTCTGGTCATGCAGCATGAAGCCAAGGGCGCGCTCGTCCTGTTCCAGCCGCTTGAGCCGTTGCAGGGAGTCACGTTGTTCAGGGTCTGGCTGGAAGGCCTGCTCCAACACCTCTGCCAATCGTTGCAGCGGTCTCTCTCCCGGCAGCAGGGGACCGAGTATCCGCCAGTTTTCATAACCGGTGCTTGACCACAAGGCGCCCTGCTGGATCAGCGGGAGCATGCCGGCGTTTACCAGGGATGACTTGCCCGCCCCGCTGTTGCCTTCGATCTGCAGCCAACGGTAAAAGGTGCTTCCGGCCGAATCAATCTGTTCTGGATGAGCGTTCTGTTGAATGCCGAGGGTTTTGAGGGTTTCCAGGGTCTCCCGGCGGCGCCCGAAGAAGAGCTCGGCATCTATCTGCTGAAAGGCGCTGAGGCCCAGGTAGGGGCAGCCCTCGAAGTAACTACCCCGATCCAACAGCTCCTTGCGGCTGCGGATGGCATCGATCAGGGATTGGGGTAAATCTTCCTCAGGCCGCCAGGATTGTAGCTGGAACAATCCAAGGAAGGGAGGAAGGCTTTGCGGGTCGCCGTCTGGCAAGAGGATAGGGAAAAGCGGCAGGCGTTGGCTGTCGTCATGGGCTGAAAGGTTGCGTGACAGGGCAACCTGCACCTCGGCACCCACCCAGCGCCGCACCCCGTCGCGACCGATCAGTAAAATGAAGCTGCTGCAATTCTGCAGGGCCTCCTGCAGGGATTCCATCCAGTTGTCACCGACCCGGATGCTGTCCACATCACGAAATACTTGAAGACCGGCCTGCTCCAGGGCATGGCGCAGGCCGATCGCTGCTGCATGGTCAGTCCGGCTGTAGCTGAGGAAGATCGGTTCGGTTTGTCGGGTTTCGGGCATCGGATTCCCTGATGTGTGATTTTTTTATTCCCAATATGACTAGGATAACTGACCAGGTAAGGAAACTGAATCTGCGATCAATGGTCGAGATGTGGGTTAAGATTGTTGCCGACAATCATTTTGTATGTCCTGGTCCATGCAGGTCAGAAGAGCCGATCATGCAAAAGCAACTATCGGGCGTCAAACATTGATTCGCAGGCTTGCAGGGCTAGCAAAGCCGCGCCATAGGCGGCCTGGGATTGGCTTGCGCAGGTGACGGGGATGCCGAGCAGGGCCTGGCGGATCTTGCGCCAGGGTTGGTTTGCAGCGCCGCCGCCGATCGAGATGACGCGATGAGGTCGGGGTGCGCCAAGCTGGTGTAACAATTCATAACCCTGTTTTTCGATTTGTGCGATACCCTCAAGTATTCCTTGAAAAAAACCTAATCTGCTGCCCGCTTCCGGCTGAAGTCGGGGCGGGTGATCCGGGTCGTTGACCGGGAATCGCTCGCCAGGTTGTAGCAGGGGATAGTAGTCGAGACCGGTGAGTCGGTCGGGATGCATTGCAGAGGATAATCGGTGTACCTCCTCGGCATCGAAATGAGCGGCGAGCACTGCACCACCGCTGTTGGAGGCGCCGCCCACCAGCCAGCGGTCGCCGAGACGGTGGCTGTAGACGCCGTATTCCGGGGCATTCACCGGTCGATCGGAGAGGATCTTCAGCACCAGCGTGCTGCCCAGAGAGGTGACCGCATCGCCGATCTCACTGGCCCCGGCCGCCAGGGTGGCGGCGTTGCTGTCGGTGGTGCCGGTGGCCACTCTGACACAGCCGGACAGGCCGGTGAGACTGGATACCTGGTCGGTCAGTCGGCCGATGAGAGTGCCGGGTGGATGGACCTCGGGCAGGCAGGATGGTGGCAGATCCAATTGGCTGAACCAATCCGGCCAGCGCCGCTCGAGCGGGTCGTAGCCGAGTTTCAGGCAGTTGTTCTCGTCGCTCAGGCCGAAGCGGCCGCTCAGCTTGCCGAGGATCCAATCGGCCTGATGCAGGGCGAGATAATCCCGGCTGATCTGTTGTTGATGCAGAAACAGCAGCTTGGCCAGGCTGGAAGTGGCGCTGTGTACCGGGCTGCTCGCCGGGGCGACCTCGGCGATGCTGCCGAGCATCCCGCGACTGCGGCTGTCGTTGTACATCAGCCCCGGGGTGAGTGGATGACCGTCCCGGGTGCACAGCAGCAGGGTGGAGGAGGTGCCGTCCACCGCCAGGGCGCGGATCCTGTGCTCCGGTAATTGTGCGGCCAGCTCGCTGAGTACCCGGATGACGCTGTCCCACCAGATCAGCGGGGCTTGCTCACTGACACCACCACCCGTTCGATGCGGGGCTGGCAGGTCAGTGATGGCCTCGGCCAGCTGGTGTCGCCGGTCATCGATCGCGATCCCCCGCACCCCGGAGGTGCCGAGGTCCAGACCGATGTAGCCGTCAGGGGAGGCTGACGGGGCTGGGTGCTGTCCAGTCATCCGCTTGGTGCTCCGCCACGACCGTCGTGTAGATGCCACCGCGCACGTTGAACTCGGCGCTCAGGCGCATGAAGCGGGGTCGGGTGGCGGCCACCAGGTCGTCGAGGATTTCGTTGGTCACCGCCTCGTGGAAGGCCCCCTGATCACGAAAGGACCAGATGTACAACTTCAGGGCCTTCAGCTCCACGCAGAGTCTGTCCGGGACATACTCCAGGGTCATCTCGGCAAAATCGGGCTGGCCGGTCTTGGGACAGAGGCAGGTGAATTCCGGGATACTGATGCGGATGGTGTAGTCCCTTTCCGGTTGCGGGTTGTCAAAGGTTTCCAGGTCTTTGCTGGGCTGGCTGGGCATGGTCTTGGTCTGTCGGGATTCTGTGAACGGCTGCCGATTATACGGGAGACTCGAAAGAGTAAGAAGAGGTATATAAATAATTAACAAAAACAGTAAGATGAGTAAAACAACTAAAGTAAAAAAACATTGTCAAATTCGCTGTAACTGGACGATTCTTTCATGCTATCTTAGCCGCCCATGCGTCTGGAGAAAATCAAGCTTGCAGGATTCAAGTCGTTTGTAGACCCCACCTCCGTGCCCATTCCCAGTAATCTGGTGGGGATCGTGGGACCGAACGGATGCGGTAAATCGAATGTCATCGATGCGGTGCGCTGGGTCATGGGCGAGAGCTCCGCCAAGATGCTGCGCGGCGAATCGATGGCGGACGTCATCTTCAACGGTTCCAGTGCGCGCAAACCGGTGGGTACCGCCTCCATCGAGTTGGTGTTTGACAATGCCGAGGGCCGGGCCGGCGGCCAATATGCCCAGTACAATACCATCTCGGTCAAGCGCCAGGTCTCCCGGGACGGTCAGTCGCTCTATTATCTGAATGCTGTGCGCTGCCGCCGCCGGGACATCACCGATCTGTTTCTCGGCACCGGCCTGGGGCCGCGCAGCTACTCGATCATCGAGCAGGGCATGATCTCGCGCCTGATCGAGGCACGTCCCGAGGAGTTGCGGGTTTTTCTGGAAGAGGCGGCGGGGATCTCCAAATATAAAGAACGCCGCAAGGAGACCGAAAACCGCATCCGCCACACCCGGGAAAACCTGGAGCGCCTCAATGACCTGCGGGATGAGGTGGGCAAGCAATTGCAGCACCTGCAACGCCAGGCGGCCACTGCGGAAAAGTATCAGTCGCTCAAGCAGGAAGAGCGCCAGGTCAAGGCGGAATTGCTGGCCCTGCGCTGGCAGTCATTGGACGAGGATCTGCAGCAGCGGGAACGCCGGTTGGCGGAGCAGCAGAACCATCTGGAGGCGGCGATTGCCGATCAGCGCAGGCTGGAGGCGGAGATCGAGGCGGATCGGGAGAAGCATACCGAGGCCAACGATCGGTTCAACGAGGTGCAGGGACGCTACTACGCCCTGGGCGCGCAAATCAGCGGATTGGAGCAGGCGATCCAGTTCGCCCGGGACACCCGCCGCCAACAGGAACTGGACCTGGAACAGATCGAGCAGGCCTGGCAGGAATCCGAGGCCCATCGTTCCCAGGACGAGGCACGGCTCGAAGAACTCAACACCAATCTGTCGCAAGAGGAGCCGCGCCTGGATGAGGCCCGGGTGATGGAGAGCGAGCTGGTGGATGCCCTGAGTGAGGCGGAACAGTCGATGCACGCCTGGCAGACCGAGTGGGAGCAGTTCAACCAACAGGCGGCCCAACCGGCTCAGACCGCTCAGGTGGAGCGCACCCGCATCAATCATCTCGAACAGCAGGGTACCAGCCAGGAACGCCGGCTGGCGAAACTCGATGAGGAATTGGGGCGGCTGGACGATACCCGCTTGCTGGCGGAGATCAGCGAGCTGGAAGGTCAGGAGGCGGAACAGCAGGCCCGGATCGAGACCCTGCAGGATCAGTTGTCGGAGACGGTGGAGCGTATCGCCCGGCAGCGGGACGATAACAAACAACTGGCCCAACGCCACGATTCGGCCAAGGCGGCGCTGCAATCGAACATGGGTCGCAAGTCCTCCCTGGAGGCGCTGCAACAGGCGGCGCTGGGCAAGCAGGGGGACGAGGTTGCGGAATGGCTGGAGGCCCGTCAGTTGACGGCAGCCAGCCGGCTGGCCGAACAACTGGAGGTGGAGCCCCGTTGGCAGCGGGCGGTGGAGATCGTGCTCGGCTTCCATCTGCAGGCGGTCTGCATTGGCAATCTGGATGAGTTGCAATCGGGCATCGAGGATCTGCACAACGGTTCCCTGACCTTTTGGGACACCCAAAGCCATCCCCAGGTGGATCAACAGGTCCAGGGCGAGCGCTTGCTGGACAAGGTCAAGGCACCTTGGCCATTGTCCAGCCTGTTGGGCAGCATCGAGCTGGTGGAAGATCTGCACACCGCCTTTCTCAAACGGCGCAGCCTGGCGGCCGGTGCCTCATTGATCACCCCGCAGGGGCACTGGCTCGGACCCGACTGGTTGCGGGTGACTCAAGAGACGGATGAGAGCGCCGGAGTGCTGGCCCGGGAAGAGGAGCTGCGCAGCCTCAGTGCGGAACTGGAACGCCAGGAGGTGGAAGCCGCGACAATGCTGCAGGCCATGGAGCTGGGTGCCGCGGCCCTGCATGAGGCGGAACAGGACCGTGAGCAGGCCCAGAGCGCTTACAATCAGGTCAACCGTCAACTCTCCGAGATCCACTCCAGTCTGAGCGGCAAGCGCACCCGTGCCGAGCATCTGCGTCAGCGTCGGGAGCAGTTGCAGCTGGAACAACACGAGATTGCCGAGCAGATCCGCGCCGATCAACAGCTCATGGAAGAGACCCGAGAGCGCCTGCATCAGGCCTTGGAGGCCATGGAGACTTTGGGCAGTCGGCGCGAGGCCCTGGTCGAGCGTCGGGATCAGCAGCGTGATCAGCTCAGCCAGTCTCGGGAGCGGCTGAATCAGCAGCGGGGCACGACCCATCAGATCGCCCTGCTGGTCGAGTCCATGCGGACTGCCCAGCAGTCTTTGATGCACAATCAGCAGCGTATGCAGAATCAGCTAGGTCAGCTGGTACAACGGCGTGAAGAACTCAAGACCAGTCTGGCCGGCAGCGAGGAACCCATCCGTCTGCAGAGCGAGGAGCTGGAACAGAAACTCGCTCAGCGCATGGCGGTGGAGAAGGAACTGACCCAGGTACGCAGTGGTCTCGAAGGCGTCGATCTGGAGCTGCGGGAGCTGGAACAGCAACGCCACCGGGCCGATCAGCAGGTGCAGGAGCGGCGTGCCGAGCTGGATCAGGCTCGCTTGCAGCGCCAGGAGGTGCTGGTGCGCAGCAAGACCCTGGAGGAGCAACTGCGGGAGAGTGGTCTGGAAAAAGCGAGTCTGTTGGCGGCAATGCCGGAGACTGCCAACGAGAAGGACTGGTCACAGCAGGTGGAACAGTTGGCGACCCGAATCCAGCGTCTGGGGCCGATCAATCTGGCGGCGATCGACGAGTTTCAGGAACAGTCCGAGCGGCTCAGATATCTGGACGAGCAGCACGCGGACATCACCCAGTCCCTGGAGACCCTGGAGAACGCGATTCGCAAGATCGACCGGGAGACCCGCACCCGCTTCAAGGAGACCTTCGATCAGGTCAACGGCGGTATCAAGGAGCTGTTTCCGCGTCTGTTCGGGGGCGGTCACGCCTATCTGGAGCTGACCGGCGAAGACCTGCTGGATACCGGGGTCACGGTCATGGCGCGCCCACCGGGCAAGCGCAATTCGAGTATCCATCTGCTGTCCGGTGGGGAGAAGGCCCTGACCGCGGTGGCCCTGGTGTTCTCCATCTTCCAGCTCAATCCGGCGCCTTTTTGTATGCTCGACGAGGTGGATGCGCCGCTGGACGATGCCAATGTGGGGCGTTTCTGCGACATGGTGAAGGCGATGTCCGAGCGGGTACAATTCATCTTCATCACCCACAATAAGATCACCATGGAGATCGCCAACCAGCTCTCCGGCGTCACCATGCACGAACCCGGGGTCTCGCGTCTGGTTACGGTGGATGTGGAGGAGGCGGCCCAGCTGGCTGCGATCTGAGCCGGCCGCGGCAGAACGGTTTCGAGATGGCCTGGGCTGCGGCACGAAGTCCAGCCTATCCTGTAGACAGAGATTGATCGTTGGGTTGCGTGCCGCAGTCCAACCTGCGAAGGGTTTTTCAAGCTGCTTGATAGCACAATGGATAGCACTGTCTTACGTCTGATTCTGCTCGTCCTGGGAATTCTGGCTTTGCTGGGGATCTACCTGTGGGAGACTCGTCGTCGTCAACGGAGTTCGGCGCAGGCCAAGCCCCGCGAAGCGCCGGAGTTCAAGGCGGTTCCCGAATTGGACGACACCCCTGATCCGTCGGCTTGGACTCAACGGGACGATGAGGTGGATGATTTGGCATCGGAACTGGCCGAGCTCTCAGATGAGGTCAAATCGTCCGTCACGGAGCAGAATGCAATGATCGATCTGCAGAGTACGGCGGATTCAACCACCGCTTCCGTGCTAGCAGAGCAACAGGAGATGTTCGGGTTCAGCGCCAACGAGGAGTCACCATTGGATGTCCCGGACAAGATCATTCAGATCAACATCAAGACCAAGGGTGAGCCGTTCAGTGGGGACGCCATCCAAGCCGCAGTGCGGGAGGTCGGGCTGCAGCCGGGCGAGATGCAGATCTATCATCGCTACACCACCGACGGCAGGCAGAAAACGGTCTTCAATATGGCGAGCATGGTCGAACCCGGGGTGTTTCCTCTGAAAGAGATGACGGATTACGCGACCCCGGGTCTCACCTTGTTCGCCCAGCTGCCGGCCCCGGGAGACAGTCTGGCGATCTTCTCCGACATGCTGTTCACCGCTGAGCGGCTGGCGGCCCGACTGGGAGGTGTGCTGCAGGATGAGACCCATAGCACCCTGACCAAACAGACCATCGAGACTCTGCGCAGCGAGATCGTCGAACACCGACGTCTGGTACAGCTCGCCCGGAGTCGGCGATGAGCGCATCCGAGGAAGTGGTCGCCCGCGTCGCCAATCTGCGGGAGGAGATCGAATTCCACAACCGTCAATACTATGTCTACGACGATCCGCAGATCCCGGACGCGGAATACGACCGTCTGCTGGGTGAACTGCAGGCCTTGGAGGCCGAACATCCCGAGCTGGTCACCCCCGATTCACCCACGCAGCGGGTCGGCGGTCAGCCCCTGGAGGGATTTGAGGAGGTGGTGCACCGGGTGCCCATGCTCTCCCTGGATAATGCCTTCAGCGAGACGGAGTTGCAGGATTTCGACCGCCGGGTGCATGAGCGACTGAAGTTGGATCTTGAGACGCCAGTCAGTTATGTGGCCGAGCCCAAGTTGGACGGTCTCGCCATCAATCTGCGCTACGAGCGGGGACGCTTGGTGCATGGGGCGACCCGGGGCGATGGGGCGACGGGGGAGGATGTCAGCAGCAATGTCCGCACCATCCCGTCCATCCCGCTGCGCCTGCTGGGGGAGGACTACCCGGCAGTGCTGGAGGTGCGGGGTGAGATTTTCATGACCAAAGCCGGTTTCGATCGATTGAACGAGCAGGCCAGGCAGCACGGGGAAAAGGTCTTCGTCAATCCACGCAACGCCGCCGCGGGTTCCCTGCGTCAACTCGATCCCCAGCTGACGGCGAAACGGCCATTGAGCTTCTTCAGTTATGGATTTGGTGAGGTGGAACCCGGTCCATTGGCCACGACTCACAGCGGGAGTATCCAGCGGTTACGGGAGTGGGGGCTGCCGGTCTCCCCGGAGCTGGCTGTGGTGGCGGGCCCGCGAGCCTGTCTCGACTATTTTGAGGCCATTGCCGAGAAGCGGAGCCGCCTCGACTACGATATCGACGGAGTCGTCTACAAGGTGGACGAACTGGCGCTGCAACAGCGGCT
>JASJBU010000200.1 GCA_030066355.1 Gammaproteobacteria bacterium
CTCGGTCAATACACCAAATTCGAAAACTATATCGACGATATCTATGCGGATGAGGGATACTGATTCCACCCCCGCAGGGTTTGCACCACAAGCTAGTATCGATCACGCCGCGTTGCGGCACAATCTCAGGCGGGTCCGTGAGCATGCACCGCACAGCAAGGTATGGGCGGTGATCAAAGCCAATGGTTATGGGCATGGTATGCGGAGGGTCGCCAATGGGCTCAGCGAGGCGGACGGTTTCGCGGTGGCGCGCATCGATGAGGCCCTGCAGCTCAGGAGAGCGGGGGTGAACAAACCCCTGCTGATTCTGGAGGGGGTGTTCGACGAGGCCGATCTGCAGGCCGCCGTGCGGGCGGATTGCCAATTGGCCGTCCACCACCGCCATCAGATCGAATTGCTGCGGCGTTCGCGGATGCCTCATCCGGCGACCGTCTGGCTGAAGGTGGATACCGGCATGCATCGGCTGGGGCTGCCTGTTGATCAGGTAGCGGAGACCTTACGCATTCTCCGGCAGTGTCGGGCGGTACGGGAGCTCAATCTGATGACCCATCTGGCGAATGCGGACGATCGGGCTGACGGGACGACCCGACAACAATGTAAACGCTTCGATAGTTTGTCCCATGAACCGCACCAATACCTCTCAATCGCCAATTCGGCGGGCCTGATGGCTCATCCGTGCGCCAGGCGCGACTGGGTGAGGCCGGGGATCATGCTCTACGGGGTATCTCCCTTCATTGACAGCGATGCGACACAGGAGGGGTTGCTGCCGGTGATGACCTTGCGCGCCCCGGTAATTGCGGTGAATCGTTTACACAAAGGTGACCCGGTCGGCTACGGCGGGATCTTTCGCTGTCCGCAGGATATGCCGGTGGCGGTGATTGGTGTGGGTTATGGAGATGGCTATCCGCGACACGCCGGCAACGGTACGCCGGTCCTGCTGCGAGGCCGACGGCTGCCGCTGGTGGGTCGGGTCTCCATGGACATGTTGTGCGCGGATGCGCGGGGCTTGCCCGATTTGCAGATTGGTGAAGAGGCGACTCTCTGGGGCAAGGGACTACCGGTGGAGGAGATCGCCAGGGCCGCCGGCACCATTGGATATGAGCTGTTGTGTGGGGTGACCGGGCGAGTGGCATTCACGGAACAGAATCTGGAGGAGCGGGCGCTTGGTGCAGGGTAGCAACAAGCCACGCAAGTCGGTCTATGTCTGTTCCGCCTGCGGGGCCAGTTTCCCCAAGTGGTCCGGGCAGTGTTCGGAGTGCAGGGCCTGGAATGTGCTGGAGGAGAGTCTGCAGCCGGCTTCAGGTGGTGGAGCGCATTCACGGTTTTCCGGTTACTCGGGCGAGGCAGGGTCAGCGGTCTGCCAGCTCTCTGAGGTGCAGAGTGAGGAGACGTCGCGGAGCGCTTCGGGCAGCAGCGAGTTGGATCGGGTTCTGGGTGGGGGCCTGGTGAATGGATCGGTTATCCTGATCGGCGGTGATCCGGGCATCGGCAAGTCGACCTTGTTACTGCAAACCCTGGCGCGACTCTGCGGAAGCCTGCGCACACTCTATGTCTCGGGGGAGGAGTCTCCGCGGCAGATCTCTCTGCGCGCTCAGCGTCTGGGCATACCGGCGGATGACTTACGGCTGTTGCCGGAGACCAATGTTGAGCGCATCATCACCATCACCGAACGGAAAAACCCGGCGGTGATGGTCGTGGACTCTATTCAGACCATGTATACGGAATTGTTGCAGTCGGCGCCCGGTTCGGTCTCCCAGGTGCGTGAGGCTACCGCACAGCTGGTGCATTTCGCCAAGCGTAGCGGCACCGCGGTGTTTCTGGTCGGACATGTGACCAAAGAAGGCAGCCTTGCGGGACCCAGGGTGCTGGAACATATGGTGGACACGGTGCTCTATTTCGAAGGTGAGGCGGGCAGTCAATTCCGTCTGGTTCGCACCATCAAGAACCGTTTTGGGGCAGTCAATGAACTGGGTGTGTTCGCCATGACCGAAAAGGGCCTCAAGGAGGTCACCAACCCTTCGGCCATCTTTCTATCCCGACAGGCGGAGGCGGTGCCCGGCAGCGTCATCCTGGTAACCCGGGAGGGCACCCGGCCACTGCTGGTGGAGGCGCAGGCTTTGGTCGATGAGAGCCCCTTGTCGAACCCCCGTCGCGTTACCCTGGGGTTGGAACAGAACCGGCTCTCCATGTTGCTGGCGGTGCTGCACCGGCACGGAGGGATCGCGATGTTCGATCAGGATGTCTATGTGAATGTGGTGGGTGGTGTGCGGATCACCGAGACTGCGGCTGATCTGGCGGTATTGCTCGCAGTGCTCTCCAGTTATCGTGACCGGCCCCTGCATCAAGGTCTCGTCGTGTTTGGTGAGGTGGGGCTGACCGGTGAGATCCGCCCGGTGCCCAACGGGCAGGATCGTCTGCGCGAAGCCGCTAAACACGGATTCAAAAAAGCCATCGTGCCAAAGGCCAACGTGCCGAAACAGCTTCCCAGCGATTTGCAGGTCGTTGCAGTAGAGAGCCTCAGGGAAGTCCTGGATGCGATTTGACGATCTTCTTATCCGAGGGCTTGAAGTTCCCGTTCCAACAATGAGCAGTCTCCCGAGTTGAGTTCCACCAGACGGCGCAGGTGGGTAATGCTCTCCATATCGATATTGTCACAGGTGAAGCCGGTCTGACCTGCCTCAATATGCGCGACATGTGCCTGCATACGAATAAATGTCTTGGTGTCACCCAAGGCGACGGTGATACTGGCCTGGGAGCCAATGTCGACCGGCCATTCAGCCGGGGTCTTGAGCAGGGCACCTTTTAGAGAGATGTCAATCAAGCGGGATGTGATGACCTTGTTGTCCAGGTTTAGATTGACTGGGGCATCAAACAACACACGCTGAAAGCGTCGTCGTTCATTGGGGGAGCTCAAATCGTGCATCTTGTGCTGAGTTCCGGAATCAGACATGAAACTGGAGTTGGGTTGATCCGACCTCAATGAGGTCACCATCATTCAATAACTGGGTCTCATCACCAATCGGGGTATTGTTCACCGTCGGTGACGATGGACCCTCAAGGTAGGAGATGAAATAGCCAGACTCGCGGCGGGCGATCATTGCGCAGTGCCCGCCTGTTCGCCCGATGCGCGTCATGTTCTGGGTGAGGGGGATGATGCGCCCGAATTTCTCACCATTCATGATCTGCAGCATGCCTTTCACGATTTCCTCGGCATCCTCTGCAACCGCATCTGCAGGGTGTTCAGCTTCTTTTCCCGTCTGATGGAGCTCACTCCCGAGATCCAGGGCGTCCTCGGAAAAGCTCAGGGTGTGCTTGCCGACCTGGATCACATCACCATGCTGTAAACGCGCTGTCTCTTCCTGTTTATGGTTGACCAATATGGGAAATTCCTCGTCGAGACTCTCCAGGGAACAGCTGTGGTTCACTGATTTTATTAAAACGTTGATGGGTGCAATCGCAAGACTGTCGATGGTGATTTCACACTCCGGGTCTCGACCGATGCGTGTTTCGCCTGCCTCAATGTGAAATACATCGATCACACGACCTTTGAAGGATAGGGTTAATTTTGGCATGTTTGAATACCGCTGATGACTACCTTTACCGCATTGAGCGTATATTGAGAAAGCTTAGGCAAACTATTGACTATTTCAACAATTTGTCGCTGTAAACAGGTTCCAGTTGAGCTGTTGGACGATTCATAGAGGAGTGGACGATCACCCCAGGGGGTGCACCGGCCGTAATCTGTAGAACGCCATTTTTTTGTTGAATCGTTAAACATCGCAAATTGCCGGGTCTTGCCAGCCTGATCCTGACGGATGGAAGAACGGTACTTATCCATAAAAATACATCAACTTAATCGACAATGATGTCGGAAAATATAATTCTGACATATTTTTGACTTCTTGGCATGATACTGTTTAACTTGAATTGTGCAACCACTTCCTTTTCACACCATGCAAAATCATGACCTCGGAGTCAGATGATGGGGATCGAGAGACAAGAGTTTCCAAGACTGTGTATCTATCTCGTCGATGAGAATGCTGAACGTCGCAGCTACATGGACCATATTCTCCGCTTCATGGATGGTGAAGTGAAACTCACCGCAACCCCGGATGAGATCGAACAGCATTTGGCAACCTCAATGGTGGAATGCTCGGTTGCATTGATCGGTCCGGATTATGCCGAAGTTGAGCGTCGGGATTTTGTTGAAAAACTGGAGAAACAGTTGCCGCATCTACCGGTATTCGAACTCTATGACGAAGCATCAGAAGACCCAGGAGGTCTGGAAGGCCACACCAATGTCATCGGTAAGATCAAGATTCCCACCCAGTACGATCAGCTGAGATCACTCATTCACAAAGCTCAGGTCTATAACGAGTCGCACACCTCACTGGAAAGCAATTCACGACCTGTCGAACTCTTTCGCAGCCTCTCCGGCAGTAGTCGGGCGACCCGCCAGGTTAATCGAATGATCGAGCAGGTCGCCGATTCGGAAGCTACCGTACTGATTTTGGGCGAGTCTGGCACCGGGAAAGAGGTCGTGGCCCGCAAACTCCATTTTCACTCGGTACGTCGGGGTAAACCATTCGTGCCGGTCAATTGCGGAGCAATCCCCAGTGACCTGCTGGAGAGTGAATTGTTCGGTCATGAAAAGGGCGCCTTCACGGGTGCCATCAGTGCCCGGCAGGGACGCTTCGAGATGGCAGAAGAGGGAACACTGTTCCTCGATGAGATCGGTGACATGAGCATGCCGATGCAGGTGAAACTGCTGAGGGTGCTGCAGGAGCGGAGTTTCGAGCGGGTTGGCAGCAACAAGACCATGACCTGCAATGTGCGCATCATCGCAGCAACCCATCGCAATCTAGAGCAGGCCATACAGGACGGGGAGTTCAGGGAAGACCTCTACTATCGTCTCAACGTCTTCCCGATCGACATGCCGCCGTTGCGTGATCGGGTCGAGGACATACCGGTTTTGGTGAATGATCTGATCCACCGGATCGAGCATGAAAAACGCGGTTCGGTGCGCTTGACGCCAGCGGCGATCGCCGCACTGACCCACTACAGTTGGCCGGGCAACGTACGCGAACTTGCCAACCTGATGGAACGTCTCGCCATCCTCTATCCCTTCGGGGTTGTCGATATCATGGATCTTCCTGAGAAATTTCGGCCCAATGGCAATTTGGTCGATACCATCCAGTTACCAGAGGTGTCAATTCAGGGCGATCAACCCGGCACGACCCTGAATGCTCCGCGACTGCCCACTGATGGCCTGGATCTGAAGGCGCATCTCAACACACTGGAGCAGAGCCTGATTCAACAGGCCCTCGACGAATCCGATGGCGTGGTGGCGCATGCCGCCAAGCGCCTACATATGCGACGTACCACCCTGGTGGAAAAACTGCGGAAGTACGGCCTGCATCGCCAACAAGAGTCGACGGGAATTTGACAGAACCACTAGAAAAATAAAGTAACCTATTGAAATAGCGATAAAATAAAAACTGGCACAAAGTCTGCATCTGTGTTGTGTAAACACTGCACACACAACCACAGAGGATAAAGTGCCGTGACAACCCAACAGACATTCTCGACCCGACAGCAGTCACTTGAAACGGCCTTTGGGCTATTCAACCAGCTTTCTGAGCAATTGAGTGGCTCCTATCAGCAGCTGCAGCAGCAGGTGTTGGAATTGAGCCAGGAGCTGGCTGCCGCCCGTAACGAACGTATGCTGCAGCTGGCCGAGAAGGAGCGTCTTGCGGATCGTCTGAAGCGCTTGCTGGAGACCCTGCCAGCTGCGGTCATCCTGCTGGACTGCCAGAATCGGGTCAAAGAGTTCAATCCGGCGGCCGCCGCGTTATTCAACCGCATCGCAATAGATACTGACTGGCCCAGATTTTTGGCCCAACAGCTAAGGCGGGCGCACCCAGAGAGCCATGAGCTGCATCTGCACAACGGCAAGGTCCTTAGTGTCTCGAGCAGCCCGTTGGAACAGGATGAGGGGAAGATCCTGGTGATGTTGGACGTCAGCGAAGCCCGTAAACTGCAGGAACGCCTGGAACGCCAGCAACGCTTGGGTGCCATGGGCGAAATGTCGGCACAATTGGCACATCAGATGCGCACGCCTTTGAGCTCGGCGCTGCTCTACACCGGGCATCTCTCCAGTCCTAATCTCACAGCCGAACAGCGGCAAAGAGTCACCGGAAAGCTGCGTGACAGGTTGCAGCACATGGAGCGTCAGATCGAGGATATCCTGATGTTTGCTCGGGGTTCGGCAGTGGGTGAACGGCGCCTTTCCCTGGCGCAGCTGATCAATGATTTTCCCGCCACCAGGGATACTGATCCGAATTTGGCAGGAGTCGTTTTCGATCTCGATATCCGGG
>JASJBU010000201.1 GCA_030066355.1 Gammaproteobacteria bacterium
ATGAGAGGCTCACCATGATTCAGGCGATGGGTAAGTGGATCAAGCGGAGATGACGATGAAAATAGGTCTATGGCTAAAGGCTGCTTCCATTTGTATTGCGTTGCTGCCGAACCTCTCATATGCCGAATCAGACGGATGGCAGTATCGCCTGACGCCCTATGTCTGGATCCCGAGCCTATACGCTGACCTGGATATCGGTCTGAATCCGCCGGTGGAATCGGACACCAGCCTGCTCGAAGTGCTCGACTTCGCCTTTCTCCTGACTGGCGAGGCACGCAAGGGTCAATGGGGAATCATCGGTGAATACAACTATCTGGCGCTTTCCCAGGACTCGACTTATTATGACGGAACGTTTTCTGTGGATTCTGAACTGGATGGTGTGATGTTGGGCGTCGCTCTGGCCTATCGTTTGTTCGAAGATGACAGGGCCAGTGTCGATTGGTTCGGGGGTCTGCGTTATTGGTCACTGGAGGCCAGCATTGATTTCAAACGATTGCCTGGTGCCTCAAAATCCAAGCACTGGACCGATCCGATCCTGGGTATCAGGGGATCAAGAGAGATCGGTGAAAACTATTTCGTCAATGCTCTAGCTGAAATTGGTGGCTTCGGTGTGGGTTCGGACCTGCAATGGGAGATCGTGGCGCGGGCAGGCTATCATTTCAGTGATACAGTGAGTGCAGCGCTCGGTTATCGACATCTGGACCTGGATTTCGATGATGATGGACTGGTCATCGATGCGGAAATGACTGGGCCTTTTTTTGCCATCGACTTGAACTGGTGATGCACACTTAAATCCATTACAGAGAATTTGCTTGATGAAGCCAACAGG
Source organism: Gammaproteobacteria bacterium (assembly GCA_030066355.1). Lineage (GTDB taxonomy): Bacteria > Pseudomonadota > Gammaproteobacteria > Chromatiales > Chromatiaceae > JASJBU01. The sequence goes on from JASJBU010000201.1 coordinate 830, forward strand.
GTTTACGATCTGAAAGTTCGCAATAATCGTTGGACCATTTGCTGCACAAACTAATCTACTGCGCGAACGCCATTTATCCTGTTCATTGCGGCTCTCTGCTCTGTTACAGTATTGGCTATTAAACACCAGCCACCTGGTTCATTTTTCACATCAATATGACGTGAGTAGGTCACTGGATGCTAGAAATCTTGCTGTGACCCTCAAGAATTGCGGTAAAGGCGCGCAGTCTGCTCGCTAGGGTATCGGTCTCGATTAACATCTGTTTGTCGGTACTACTCAGTGGGAGTATCCCGACCAAGTTATTGGTCAATTCCTCGCGTGAAAGTTCTTCCATCACTTTCCAGTCTGCCTGCATATGGTTTTGCTTCATATAAGCTCGCAATGCGGTGTCGAATTGGGACTTGTCGAGTTCTGCGGGTTCCTCGATTTCATCGAAATCGATGGAAAATTCAGACCAGTCGGGTCTCACCAGGCGATAACCGCGGGTAGTACTCAGTTCCTCGATGATGCGATAACGACACAGGCCTGTCAGAACGATTTCAAGGCGTCCATCGTCGGTTTCGCTGTAACGGGTTACCCGTCCGGCACATCCAACCTCGAACAGGGCTGGCTTGGCACTGTCATCACGTGGTTGAATCATGCCGATCATGTGATGGCTTGCCATAGCATCCTGCAACATATTCAGATAACGCGGTTCAAAAATGTTCAGTGGCAGATAACCACCAGGCATAACCACGGCACTGGCAAGAGGAAATACGGGCAGGATACCGGGTAACTGGTCAAAACTTTGAGTAAAAGGAGAGTGTTTTTTCATCTGTACTTCTTCTCACGCGCTTATCGATAACGACGTCTAAAGTTCTGCTCTGGTCTGGTAAACCGTTCGACGTCACTTGGTCAGCCGATTTAGCGGAAACATAACTGATGCTGCAATCCTGCTTGTCTGCAGTCATGAATACAATCTCCAGGCTAACCTGCTGAATGTGCAATTGCGTGCGTCGGGACAGTCTGCCAAGTGTTTCGTAATGTTTGGTTATCAAAAAGAATTGTTTCGAAACCATATCCTGTTTTGTCTGCAGACAAGTCGAAATGTTCCCTGGTTGATCTGTCATTTGTAATGACTCTTCAAGCTTGGGGTTGTTTGTAGGTCTGGCCTGTTTGACTCAACTCCCTCAGGTGTAATTTTTTGACTCTTGCAGGAGCATCTCACGAACCAGTGAGTAGGCAATGTAATACTTGAAAATATTACGCACATATTGGATGGTCTCTCGTCCGACGATTCTGGCGGCAGCAAGCTCCACATTGCCAAACCAGACATTGGGGTCGAGCCCCATCTGATGTGCTTTGTTGCGCATCCTGCGTACATTGGCAGGCCCCGCGTTATAGGCGGCCCAGCTGAAGGCCATTTTGTCCTCATCGGTGATCTGTGGGTCGGAGAAATAACGCTTACGTAAGAAGGAGAGATATTTGACACCCGCATGGATGTTGGCATCCAGGCTACTGATATCTGTTATCTCCACATTGGGGTCTGCCGCCGTTGATGGTAACAACTGCATGATACCCACCGCTCCACGGTGGCTGCGCTTGTTGTGATCCAATTGCGACTCCTGATAAGCCTGGGCCATAGCAGCCAGTACGTCGAAATCATAGATGTCAGCATATTTGGAAAAAATTCCGATGACCTGGCGAAACTTGCTGCGTTCACTCTCGGCCAGTGGATTCTTGATCCACTTTGTATTTGCGTAATACCTTTTAAACAGAATATTGCCGAGCAGTGTCCCTTTCTTTACGCTCTTGGCAAAGGTAGCGAGATGCTCGTGCAACTCTGGATTGTCTTTTCTGACCGCCCAGCCAAGGATGTTGTCTGATTTCACCTGTACGTCATCGAGTACCCGGATATTTGGAAGTACCTTGGCCCAGAGCTTGGCTTTGTAGTCGTCTACCACAGTGATCGATACGATGCCCGCATTGACCATCTCTAAAATATCCTCGGACAGCAGATGACTGTCTGCCTGTTTGATCCGGATAGGCTTTAGGCCTTTGTCGATCAGTTGCCTGTTCAGGGCCTGCAGATGCTCGGCGTAACTGCTGTTGCGTAACACATAGATCTCACGCCCGGCCAGGTCTTCCACGCCATTGATCGGATTGACCTTACGATTGACGACCACCAACTCATCGACGTTCATGGCCGCACCGCTCGCAAAGGCCAAACTCTTTTTGCGTTCTGGTGTGATGGTCAGCAGTGCTGCGGCGATGTCCCCCCTGCCTTCCGCCAAATCAGGCAGCAAACGATCGAAGCTGGTGGGGATGAGCACGATATGTGTTTTGTCCACTTCCCGCTTGATTCCCTTGTTCAACATTTTTTCATATTGAGCGAGTAATTCCACCTGTAGCCCCTTAGGTCTGCCATTGGGCATGATGGTGAAATCCGAGCGGCTATAGGTCACGAGGGCGCGCAGTTGTTTACGTTTACGGATCTCGCTCAGATCGGCAGTGCTTGTGTCTGCCAGGAGTTTTTCAACAACCGTGAGTTCAGTAGCGTGGCATGGGTTGTCTGCAGTGAACAACAGGATTGAAATAAATAAAGCGAACAACGAACCAAGGGTGTTGGTCGTTCTGTTCGGCCGATAAGTCATCAGTGTCATAGATATGTGTAATTGTTTATTCAATATTCGGTATATTCGAATAGTGTTTAGATAAATGTGATTCTGCCAAGTATGGATAGTGGGCCATGGTGGCAATGCTGTGCAAATACGATACTCGTTATCACCGGATTATCATCCTCCGATGTATTAATGCACCTTCTGCCCAGCGTAGATTGCATTGAGATTATTTATGTGGTTGAAATCATTCAGTACTCTGCCATTATCGGTTAACACCAGTTCGATCTTTAGCATGTTTCCAAACAATGACTCTTCAAAACTTTTAAATTGAGAATTCGTGTGTAATGATTGGCCAACTTCAATCTAGACGAAGTTCATAACAAGACAACCCCTTCTGGAGGATGACATGCGACACCTGTTTCTGCTGGCCTTCGCCGCTCTGCTGGCGACTGGGTCAGCTCTTGCGAATACCGAAAAGCCGAACATCCTGATAATCTGGGGTGATGATATTGGGGTGCACAATATCAGTGCTTACAATCATGGTGTCATGGGATATGAAACACCTAATATCGATCGCATCGCCAAAGAAGGCGCCATGTTCACTCACTACTATGCGCAACAAAGCTGCACCGCCGGCCGCGCCGCTTTCATCATGGGACAACACCCTTTTCGTACCGGCCTGTTGACCATCGGTATGCCAGGTTCCGAGCATGGTATTCCCGACTGGGCCCCCACAATGGGTGACCTCTTGAAGGAGGAAGGTTACATGACCGGTCAGTTCGGCAAGAACCACCTCGGTGACCGCGACAAACACCTGCCCACCAACCACGGCTTCGACGAGTTTTTCGGTAACCTCTATCACCTCAATGCAGAGGAAGAACCAGAGACCTACCACTATCCCAAAGATCCTGAGTTTAAGAAGAACTTCGGTCCTCGCGGGGTCATCAAAGCTACCGCCGGCGGCAAGATCGAAGATACCGGACCGATGACGCGCAAGCGCATGGAAACCGCGGATGACGAGTTTGTCGCAACCGCACTGGATTTCATCGAGCGTTCGCATAAAGCCGGCAAGCCTTTCTTTACCTGGGTAACCGGTACCCGGATGCATGTCTGGACCCGCCTGAAAAAGGAATCCATCGGGATCACCGGCATTGGCCTTTATCCGGATGGCATGGTCGAGCATGACGGGCATGTAGGCCAGCTGTTGGATAAGCTGGATGAACTAGGCATCGCAGATAACACCATTGTCATCTATAGCACGGATAATGGCGCCGAGACTATTTCTTGGCCTGATGGCGGTATCACACCTTACCATGGTGAAAAAGGTACGACCTGGGAAGGCGGCTTCAGGGTACCAGCTGTTGTCCGTTGGCCTGGAACCATCAAGCCAGGAAGCAAAATCGGTGACATCATGTCTCACGAAGACTGGGTTCCAACTTTGTTGGCTGCTGCAGGCAAGCCGGGTATCGTTGATAAACTGAAAGAGGGTTATAAAGCCAACGGCAAAAGTTGGAAAGTACACCTGGATGGTTATGATTTTTCCCCGTATTTCAAAGGTGATGCCGAAAAAGGTCCTCGAGAAGAAATTTACTATTTCGGCCAGGGCGGTGAATTGAATGCGGTGCGCTGGAATGACTGGAAGGTCCATTTTGCCACCCTTGAAGGTGGTATCAACACCGCAATCAGGGAAACCCCTTCCTGGCCATTGATTGTCAATCTGAAAGCTGATCCATATGAAAAAATGTGGGATGAAGGTAAGCTAGGATACTTGCGCTGGTATGCCGATAATATGTGGCTATTCGTACCGATACAGGCGAAGGTACAGGAATTTCTTGGCTCGCTAGACGGTTTTCCATTTCAGGCTGGTTCCAGCCTGAGCGCTGCAGGCATCAACTACCGTTCTCTCAAGGCAATGAAGGTACTCAAGGAACTGGAATCGACCGGCTTTCCAGTCAGCCGTTGAGGATTGCTAGTTTAAAAAAGGACAGCAGCAAAGGATTGCGCAGTCCTATTTTAATGACTCGTGGGACACTGCCAGCATGGGCTCAGTTAACCGACCCTTGGTTCAACTACTTTTCATTACTCTTCTTGCCTTTGGGAGTTTCTCGGATATTTATTCCAAGCAACCGGAATATGTCACTTCAGCCAGTTGTGAGAGCTGCCACTCAATAGAATATAAACTCTGGAGCAAGTCTCATCACAGCTGGGCATGGCGTCTGCCTACCAAGGATAATGTTCTGGGAGACTTCGACAACGCACTCTTTGAGCATGAAGGATTCCTGTATCGGCTTAAAGAAGCAAATGGCAGATATACTATCACCGCAGACAGCGAGACGGGCGAAGCCGTCAGTTACCTGGTACATTCTGTGGTGGGCATCACCCCACTGCAACAATATCTCGTAGAAACCGCTCAGGGGCGGTTACAGGCCTTGGATCTTGTCTGGGATACGGAAAACAGGCGTTGGTATCACCTCTATCCAGATCAGGATACCTCCGCCGGTAACGGCATGCATTGGACAGGAAGTTACAAGAATTGGAATGCCCGTTGTGCGGAATGTCATGCCACGGATTTCCGGAAAAATTACGATCCATTGAATGATCGATACCAAAGCACGCAGGCAGAGATCGGTGTGGGTTGTGAGGCCTGCCATGGACCAGGTGAGGCGCATCTGATTTGGGCGAAGAGTCCAGACACATTTCAGCCCTCACTTTGGAAAAACGTCAACAAAACGGGCTTAACATCGGTTTTCACATACGGCGACGCGGAATCAGAGATCAATCTCTGTGCGCCCTGTCACTCACGCAGATCCCCTTTGGGATCGGATAGCCCATTTCCCGGCGCAACATTCGACGATCATTATCGACTTGCGTTGTTAAGGGATAATTTATATTTCCCCGATGGTCAGATCGATGATGAAGTCTATGTGTACGGATCCTTCCTGCAAT
>JASJBU010000202.1 GCA_030066355.1 Gammaproteobacteria bacterium
TGCCTTTTGTGTAGCAGAAACAATCTCAGAACGTTAAACTAAGCACCGGATTTCCCAAGAAAAAACTTTCAAAAAGAAACGCGGCGGATGGGTGGCTTGTAAGGCGTCGGAATAGCGCGTGCAAGATGACAGGAGGGATTCCTGGAGGGCGATCTTTTTTTACTTTAAGTAATTTGTCGTGAATCTGTTCCTACTGTATGAGTTCAAAGGAATTTATTAATGGCTTTGCAGCGCACCATTTCGATCATCAAACCTGACGCGGTCGCCAAGAACGTGATTGGCGACGTCTACAGTCGTTTCGAGAAGGCAGGTCTGAGGATTGTTGCGGCCAAGATGCTGCACCTGACTGAGGAGCAGGCCGGGGAATTCTATGCGGTGCACAAAGAGCGCCCGTTTTACGGAGATCTGATCGCGTTTATGACGTCCGGGCCTGTCATGGTGCAGGTGTTGGAAGGGGAAGAGGCAATTGCAAGGAACCGCGAGCTGATGGGGGCGACGAACCCCCAGGAAGCGGCTGCGGGCACCATCCGTGCTGACCATGCGGAGACCGTGGATGAAAACGCGGTACATGGCTCTGATGGCGAGGACACCGCTGCAGTCGAGATTGCCTTCTTCTTCCCCGAAGGTGTGTGTGACCGGACCCGCTGAGTCTGACATGGGCGAACCACCGAAAATCAACCTGCTGGATCTCGATATCAAGGGAATGGAAAACCTGGCGGTTGAGCTGGGTGGAAAACCCTTCCACGGTCGCAATCTGCTGAAATGGATCCATAAGCACGGTGTGACCGATTTCGAACAGATGACCGATTTGTCCAAGAGCCTGCGCGAGAGTCTGCAGGACAAGGCGGAAATCGTGATCCCGGAAATCGTTTTCGAGCAACCCTCCCTGGACGGCACCACCAAGTGGGTGCTGGAACTGGCCGACGGGCAGCGTATCGAGACGGTATCCATCCCGGATGGTGATCGCACCACCATCTGCGTTTCCTCGCAGGTCGGCTGTGCGCTGGACTGCTCTTTCTGTTCCACTGCTCAGCAGGGCTTCAACCGAAACCTGACCACTGGCGAGATCATCGGTCAGGTTTGGCAAGCGACCCGAGAACTGGGTCAGCCACCGAGCAACGTGGTGATGATGGGCATGGGCGAGCCACTTGCCAATTTCGATGCGGTGGTCAGGGCCATGGACCTGATGATGGAAGATCTGGCGTACATGATCTCCAAAACCCGCGTGACGCTCAGTACCTCCGGTGTGGTTCCGGCGCTGAATCGTTTGCGCCAAGTCAGCGATGTCAGTCTGGCGGTATCGCTGCATGCGCCGGAAAACGAACTGCGCAACGAGTTGGTGCCGATCAATCAGAAATATCCGCTGGAAGAGCTGATTCCCGCCTGCAAGGACTACGTGGCCAGAGACAAGCGCCGCAAGGTGACCTGGGAGTACGTCATGCTGGACGGGGTCAACGACAGCATTTCGCATGCAAAGGCCCTGATCAGGCTGCTTGAAGGTGTGCCTTCCAAAGTCAACCTGATCCCGTTCAATCCTTTCCCAGGGACCCGTTACAAGACCTCTTCGCCGGAGAGGGTTGATGCGTTCCGCGAACGCCTGATGCGTGCCGGGATCATCACGATCACGCGCAAGACGCGCGGTGATGATATTGATGCGGCCTGTGGTCAACTGGTTGGAAAGGTGCGCGATCGCAGCCGCCGCCAGTTACGGCGTGACAATTCAACGGGGGTGGTTCACTCATGAAACGGGTTAGACAAGCAATGCTTACGGGGCTGGTGGCTTGGTTCGCCTTGAGTGGGTGTCAGAGCAATAGTGTCAAACCCGAATCGCGGGGCGGAGATAACACGGGTGAGTTGGGGGCCCCTGTGAAACGCGTCAGCCCGGCGAATGTTTATGTTGAGCTGGGTACGGCTTATCTGGCTGAAGACAACCTTGGAGAGGCATTCAAGAATGCCCGCAAAGCCGTATTGGTGGACGATGATCTGGCCTCTGCTCACAACCTGCTGGGGGTGGTCCATCAGCGCCTCGGTCAACGTGACAAAGCCGGCGAACATATTCGACGTGCCGTCAAGCTGGACCCGCGCAATCCGTACGCGCTGAATGCTTTGGGTTCTTTTCTTTGTGATGAGGAGCAATACGACGAGGCCGACAGTCATTTCCAGCGTGCCTTGGCGAATCCTCTGTATCCCACACCTTGGATCGCGTCTCACAATGCAGGGCAGTGTGCCGAACGAGCCGGACAGCTCGTAAGGGCCGAGGATCATTATCGCCGGGCGTTGAGGAATAACCCTCGATTTGCCCCGTCACTGTTGCGCATGGCGCAACTCAGTTTTGATACCGATAACTATCTCTCAGCGCGGGCCTACCTGCAGCGTTATGCTCAGGTTGCCAGGCACACGGCAGAGTCCCTGTGGTTGGGTTTGCGCACAGAGAGGCAACTCGGCGACAAGGACCAGGTGGCCAGTTACCGTCTGAAACTCCGGGCGAATTTTCCGGATTCCGAGCAGGCCAGATTTCTGAAGGGTGCAGAGTGAGATGAACGCCATAGTTGCTGAAAAAGAATCGTCAGAGGTGGTGGACTTTCGTGCGCCGGGGCCTGGTGAACGTCTGCGCAATGCGCGAATGGCTCGCGATATGGACGTTTCCAAAATTGCCGAAAAGCTGCATTTGACCGCTGATATGGTCGATGCGCTGGAGCGTGACGATTATTCTGAACTGCCGGCCCGAGTTTTTGTTCGTGGCTACCTGCGCAATTATGCGCGTCTGGTGGACCTGCCCGCCGATTCCGTGATGAGCCAGTTTGACGAGATCTGGCCCGAGGATGACGCGCCAGTCAAAATTGATCGGGCGCCCCGGTTGCCAGCTGACTCCCGACCTGGCAGTCGATGGTCTGGTGCAATAACCTGGCTGCTTCTGCTGGCTGTGCTTGGACTCTTCCTTGTCTGGTGGCAGGGTCACCTGGATCAATTCACGCAAACGGATAACAGCGTGGATGTTTCTTCCGACTCGCTTCCTTCAGGACCCGTGACCGATCAGGCTCCGACGTTGTCGTTGCCTCGCCTGCAGGATGGCACGGATGAGCCAGTGTCCGGTTCGTCAGCTTCCGAAGGTGGGTCCGGGGTGTTGCGTCTGCCTCCAGTGCCATCCGCATCTGTCGATTTGGCCCCGAGCATGGAGCGACCGGGGCAGCTAGGGTCAGGATCTGCTCCGGCAGTGACGGCGGAACCCAAGATAGAGTCGCTGGAAGGTATTGTTGCGGCGCTCGAACAATCTGAAATGACCGAAGAGCAGGTGTTGGCTGAGGCCAAGCAGACTAGCCCGGCGGAGGCAGCGGCTGTCGAGGTTGCCACGGAGCAGGGAGTGCTGGTGCGTTTTACCGACGATTGCTGGGTTGATATCCGTGGAGCCAACCGGAGTTTCAAACTGTTTGGAACCATGCGAAAAGGCACGGAAAAACGCCTCGAGGGCACGCCACCCTACAAATTCGTCGTGGGAAAAGCGTCCGCTGTGGAGGTCTATGTGGATGGTGAGCGCTTTGATCTGGCGCCGCATACCAGAGACAATGTCGCCCGCTTCAGCATTTCCCTCTAGAAACGGTTGCCTCGACGAGACGCGTTTTCTTCGATAAGGCTGTCGATCCCATAGGCTTTCCTGCCCATCCCCCGGGATGGGTTTGCAGTTTCATTAGCAAAAACATGGCAAAGAATATTCAGGCAATCCGCGGCATGCATGATCTGCTGCCGGATCAATCACCTCGCTGGCAGTTCCTCGAGGCGCGCGTGCGAGATGTGCTGGCTCGTTATGGCTACGAAGAAGTCCGCATGCCGATCGTAGAATTCACCGATCTTTTCAAACGATCCATCGGTGAGGTGACCGATATTGTCGAAAAGGAGATGTATACGTTTGAGGACCGAAACGGCGACAGTCTGACGCTGCGGCCGGAGGGTACTGCAGGCTGTGTTCGTGCGGCTTTGGAGCATGGACTTCTACATAATCAGACCCAGCGTCTCTGGTATCAAGGGCCGATGTTTCGGCATGAGCGCCCCCAGAAAGGGCGTTATCGTCAATTTCATCAGATCGGTGTCGAGACCTTTGGCATGCCCGGGCCGGACATCGATGCCGAATTGATTCTGATGACTGCCCGGCTATGGCAGGAACTGGGAATCGAAGGTCTCGAGCTTCAGCTCAACACACTGGGCAGCCCTGAGGAACGAGCGATTTACCGCGATGAGCTGGTGAAGTACTTTTCCGCGCACAAGGAGCATTTGGATGAGGACAGCCAGCGCCGGCTGGGCTCGAATCCATTGCGTATCCTGGACACCAAAAATCCGGGGATGGCCGAGGTGGTCGCTGGCGCGCCGACCCTGGATGCGTATCTGGGGGATGAATCTCGCAAACATTTCCAGACGATATGCAGTGTGCTGGATGAGGCGGGCGTGGCTTATGTGATCAATCCACGTTTGGTCCGAGGCCTGGATTATTATTCACGCACGGTTTTTGAGTGGGTCACTGATCTGTTGGGTGCCCAAGGCACGGTTTGTGCCGGTGGGCGTTTTGACGGTCTGGTGACTCAGCTTGGTGGGCGAGACACACCTGCGGTCGGATTCGCCATGGGTATAGAGCGGCTGGTGGCCGTGCTCGAAGAACTGGATCGCATCCGGCTGCCAACGCGTGCACACGCCTATCTTGTGCTGGTGGGTGAGAACGCACAGCGTGCGGGCCTGACGATTGCCGAGCAATTGCGCGGTGAATTGCCAGGCCTGCGTTTGCTTTGTCATTGCGGAGGCGGCAGTTTCAAATCCCAGTTCAAAAAAGCCGACCGAAGCGGGGCCGAAATTGCCCTGATACTGGGCGAGGATGAATTGGCATCTGCCAGTATCGGGATCAAGTATCTGCGAAAAGAATCAGAGCAGGTCAACCTGCCTATCAACGAGCTGGCCAGTTTTCTGGCCGAATTTCTTCAGAAAAAAACCGAGGATTGACTGTCATGAGCTCCTATCTGACAGAAGACGAACAGGTCGAAGCACTCAAGAAGTGGTGGAAGGAAAACGGAAAATCAGTGCTTTCAGGCTTGATTTTGGGCTTTGGGATCATTTTTGGCTGGCAGGGCTGGGATCGTTACCAGACATCCCAGGGCGAACACGCCTCCATGCTGTACACGACCATGGAAAATCAATTCGCCAGTGGTGGCGATGATCAGGGTACCGAGACAGCCAAGCGACTGATTGGTGAGCACAGTAGTAGTGTCTATGCCACATTTGCAGCCTTCCAACTGGCGAAGGTCGCTTACCAGAAAGGTGAAAAAGCCAGCGCGAAATCGCATCTGCAATGGGCCTTGGACAATGCGCCTGATGAGGCACTTGCGGGAGTGGCGCGTCTGCGTCTGGCCCGAGTTCTCATTGATATGCAGGAATGGGATGCGGCGCAAACCCTGGTTGAGGGAGCGGGTGACCTGATGCCGGGTGAATTTGCCCGGTTGCAAGGGGATATCGCTCAACACCGCGGTGACCTGGATGGGGCGCGCGAAGCCTATCAGCGAGCAATCCTGCAAGGGGTGGAGAATGCTGATCTGGTTCGGATGAAACTGGTGGACTTGGGTGATGGGGAGGCATCATCGTGAGCCTGCTCCGCATCTATCGTGCAGTGGTGCTTGCCACGTCTTTTGTGTTTCTCGGAGCCTGCAGCAGCGTGACCGACCTGATGGCTCCGGCGGATGTGGATCCCCCGGCCGAGTTACAGGAAATCACTGAGCAGGTAACAGCCTCTACCCGATGGCAGTATGACACCGGAGTGGGTACGGATGAACAGCACCTCAACCTGGTGCCTGCTTATGCGGCTGAGCGACTGTTTGTTGCAGATGCGGCTGGTGAAGTGACTGCGCTCGATGCGACGGCCGGCAAGGCCATCTGGTCTGTGGAACTGGATGTGCAGGCGTCTGGTGGACCTGGGCTTGGCGAAGGACTGGTGCTGGTTGGTACCAGTGATGCCGAAGTCATCGCAATGGCTGCTGATACCGGCAAAGAAAAGTGGCGAGCACGGGTCAGCAGTGAAGTGTTGGCAGCACCTGTCGCAGCCATGGGCCGGGTCATCGTGCGCACGGTCGATGGCAAAGTCATCGGATTGGATGCTGCGACTGGGGAGCAGAAATGGCTGTATGAACGTGAGATTCCGGTGCTGACTCTCCGGGGCGACAGTGCGCCCGTAGTCAATGACAATGCAGTGCTGTGCGGTATGGCCGGCGGGAAGTTGGTGGCTCTGGATATCGTCACGGGAAACCTGCTATGGGAGGCCACGGTATCGGTACCGACAGGCCGCTCCGAGCTGGAACGTTTGGCGGATATCGATGGGGACCCTTTATTGTCCGGTGGTGTCGT
>JASJBU010000197.1 GCA_030066355.1 Gammaproteobacteria bacterium
AGGCCAGAGATCTGCAGCCCAATCTCGAGAATGGTCGGCGGATCTTTCGCTATTGTGTCGAGTGTCATGGCCCCGAAGCATGGGGTGACTTGGAAAAGGAAGCACCGCAAACCGCAGGACAGCATGCGAGTGTCATCATCAAACAACTCCGTGATATCCATACGGGTCTTCGTGAGGTAACCCCCATGATCCCATTTGCCGACCCGAACCTGCTGGGCGGTGCGCAGGGCATAGCTGACATTGCCGGCTTTCTGAACCGTTTGCCGATGACACCGACCCCCGAGCAAGGAGACGGTAAACAGGTCGCATACGGTGGGTCTCTCTACAAGACCTATTGTGCACGTTCCTGCCACGGAAAAGCTGGAGAGGGCAATGCAGCAACCCGTAAGCCACGCATTCAAGGCCAGCACTACACATACTTGCTGCGCCAGCTCAAGCACATACGCGACGGGGTACGGCGAAACGCCAACAAAGCAATGGTCCGCAGGTTACAGGGGATGACAGATGACCAATTAGCAGCAATGGCTGACTTTGTTTCGCGGTTAAGTCCGTGAACTTATTTGTGCAACATCTCGACGGACCGACTGCAGGATTCTTACCCTAAACTAAATGCGAGAAAGCTAAAACTGGACGCGACACTCATCCAGTTTGTCGCAGCGCGTAGAATTCTTCCGTAAATGTTGCGAGACGCTGTGCCTGAATCGCCGCGCGCAGCTCCCGCATCAATTTCTGATAGTAATGGAGGTTGTGGATGGTATTCAGCCGGGCGCCGAGGATCTCATTGCATTTGTCCAGATGACGCAGATAGGCCCGGCTATAGTTGCTACAGGTGTAACAATCGCATAAGGGATCCAAAGGTCCTTCGTCGTATTGATAGGCCGCATGGCGGATGCGCACCACCCCTTGGTGGGTAAAAAGATGGCCGTTGCGGGCGTTACGGGTGGGCAGCACGCAATCGAACATGTCGATGCCCCGCTGCACCGATTCAACGATATCCTCCGGTGTGCCGACCCCCATCAGGTAGCGGGGTTTATCGGCCGGCAGCTTGTCGGCGAGAAAGTCGAGGACCCGCAGACGATCCTCCGGTGGCTCGCCTACGGATAGACCACCCACCGCATAACCGTCGAAGCCGATCTCCAGCAGGCCCTGCAGGGAGGTCTCTCGCAACGATTCGTACATGCCCCCCTGGACTATACCGAACAGTGCCGCCGGATTATCCCCATGGGCCTGCTTGCTGCGCTGCGCCCAGCGCAGTGAGAGCTCCATGGAAGTCCGCGCAACCTCCTCCGTAGCCGGGTAAGGGGTGCACTCGTCGAAGATCATGACGATGTCGGACCCAAGCTCCCTCTGCACCTGCATGGATTCTTCCGGCCCCATGAAAACCTGACTGCCGTCTACCGGCGAACGGAAGGCCACCCCCTGCTCGGTGATCTTGGCCGAGACCGGTTGTTTGTGGTTCGGGCTGGCGGCCCCCTTGGTATTCTCCCGCCCCAGGCTGAAGACCTGAAAGCCGCCGGAATCGGTGAGGATCGGTCGTTCCCAGTGGGAGAAGCGATGCAGATCGCCGTGTCGGCGGATCACCTCGGTCCCAGGCCGCAGCATCAGATGAAAGGTGTTGCCGAGGATGATCTCCGCACCCATCTCCTCCAGCTCTTCCGGGGTCATGGCCTTGACCGTACCGTAGGTACCCACCGGCATAAAGGCAGGCGTCTCGATCGTGCCTCGAGGGAACGACAGGCGTCCTCGACGTGACGTAGCGTCATTCTGGATTATGTCAAATTTCATCTTTAAAGATTCAGACCAGTTTTACCCGTATAATTAATACTTTAGTTATATTCTGATGGCTATTTTTATCAAATGCTCTGCATATAACAGACCAGTTTTTGTAAATCGGCTTGACATCTTAACCAGTATATTAGAAACTATTGATGTGCTGATTAACTCAGCACACACTCCTCCATCCTCCTTTGGTGGAAACTTCAGCGCGGCATCCTTGCCGCGCTTTTTTTTTTACCCGAATTTATTCAGATCGAATTACGTGTCAGAAACATGGCATCCCCATAGCTGAAAAACCGGTATCGTTGGGCTACTGCGTGGCGATAGGCCCGCCTGATCTCTGCCGCGCCCGAAAAAGCGGAAACCAGCATCAGCAAGGTGGATCGAGGCAGGTGGAAGTTGGTAATCATGGCATCAACACAATTGAACCGATAACCCGGCTTGATGAAGAGCCTGGTATCACCCTGAAAGGGCTCTATCTGCCCCGACTGGGAGGCCGACTCAAGGCTGCGCACGCTGGTCGTACCCACCGCCACGACTCGGTGTCCGTTTTCCTGTGTCTCTCGAATCTGCTGACAAACCTGCTCGTTCACCTCCACATATTCGCTGTGCATGACATGCTCATCGAGTTCCTCCACCCTCACCGGTTGGAAGGTCCCTGCCCCGACATGCAGGGTGATGTGCGCCATTTGCACTCCCTGCTCCTGGAGCGTGCGGAGCATGTCACCATCGAAATGCAGCCCTGCCGTGGGTGCCGCCACGGCACCAGGGCGCTGGGCATAGACTGTTTGGTATCGCTCAAGATCGAAAGCCTGATCGTTTCTCTGGATATAGGGTGGCAGCGGTATGTGTCCGTGATCCTCCATGAGCGTGTAGAAATCACCCAGTGGCATGCGGATCTCGAAAAGGTCGTCCCGACGCCCGAGCACCTCAATTGGAACGGCCTGGTCACCAATGAAGATCTGCGAACCCGACTTGGGAGACTTGCTGGTCCGTATGTGTGCCAAGGCCAGATCGGGCTGCAGGATCCGTTCAATCAGCAGTTCCGCCTTGCCTCCACTCGCTCTATGACCGAACAGGCGCGCCTGCATCACCCGGGTGTCATTGAACACCAGCAGGTCGCCGGGATGCAGGAGTTGGGGAAGATCGGAAAACTTCAGATCTTCCAGTGTTCCTTTCTGCCCGGCATCCAGCCGTAAGAGACGACTGTCACCGCGCCGCTCAATGGGAAACTGCGCGATCAGTGCCTCCGGAAGCTCATAATCAAAATCGGATAAGCGCATAGGGCGCGGATCTTAGCATGCTCAAAGATCCTCAGCATCCCTCATAAAGCTTTACTCTTACTGTTGGAAAACCCTTATTTCTAATGAACTTGTGCCAGTAGTCTCTATGCTAGAATCGAAAATAGAGACACCAACAAGCCACGCACACTTCAAGGGAGTATTGATGAAGGACCGACGTCACTGCAGGATGCTTCGACACGGATACTTCCTGCCCTATCTCTTACTGTTCCTTGTTTCCTGGGATACCGCAGCCGAAATCATCCCTCTGGAGATGGGCAATGACCTGGTTGCCACCGCGGAATACCTGCCGGGTGAGGTCAATCTGACGCCTATCCTGATCTTGCATGGTTTTCTACAGACCCGGGACTTCATCACCGTCCGCAGGCTGGCCGATTCCCTCCACGAGAATGGTCACAGCGTGCTGCTGCCAAACCTGACCCTCGGGATCACCATGCGGCAGCAGAGCCTCTCCTGCGAGGCCATCCATACCCACAGCATGGAGCAGGACGTCAGTGAAGTCTCACGCTGGATCGATTGGCTATCTGAGACGACTCACAGAAAGATCGTCATGATCGGTCATAGTGTCGGCAGCCTTCAGGTGGTCGCCTACCTCAGCCATCAATCGAATCCACCGGTCGATCATGCATTCCTCATCAGCCTTATCGGCTTTGGTATGGGACCCTTGGCCCTAGCGACTCCTGACGAGCGAGCCAGGGCCCAACAAGCGCTACTGGCGAATTCAGGCTCATTGGGCACCTACGGTTTGACCTACTGCAAAGAGTATTTGACCACCCCCGACAAATACCTTTCCTATGTCGTTTGGGACAGGCCCACCACACTGAGCGAGATCAACCGCATCAGCACCCCTGTCACCGTTATTCTGGGCGGGGCGGACCAACGTCTCGGCACAGATTGGGCTGAGACCCTGAAACAGGCAAATCTGCACGTCATCGAAATCGAGGAAGCCAACCATTTCTTTGATTTCCAGCATGAATTCGATCTCTTGGAATCCATCGAAGGCGTTCTCGGCAATCTGGATGATTGAAGGCTAATGTGAAGATCAAGCCCCTGAGTATCACGCTATATGCATCACTATCCATCAGTCTTTTTTTACTGGTGGTGGGAATCATGGGTTTCATCACCTATGTGGAAGTGACCAATCTGGAAAAAAACTTCCATCACACCAGCCTGACTAAAGCCGAGGATGAGATCGAGACCGCTGTGCGCAAGGCGATTCTCGATTTAGAACAGCACACCCATAGTTTCGCCGCCTGGGAAGAGGTTGGTCAGCAATTACAGACCCGGGTTTTCTATACCTACTGGTACAGACACCGGGCAATGAACCGTAACATCCTGCCTAACCATGTCACCGATATCGCGGTTTATGATGCGGAGGGTGATGTCCTGTCGAGAATCAGCGACTCACAACTTCCGCACAAGATCGACAAAGACCAACTCACGACATTGATCGTTACCAGTGAAGGTATCCCCAGAGTCTGCACCTCATCACCCGTGATCGATCCCAGCAATAATCGGGTCCTGGGCTACGCCTCCCTGCTCAGCGACCTTAAACCCAGTTTTTTCCGGTTTGGCCGTTTCAGTCAGATTGACCAACAATCGATCCGCTTCAATCTGCAGGATCAGGACAGCTTCGTGTGGAACGAACTAGCGGAAAAAATCGAATTTGATCTGCTGAATGATCCGTTGGCAGAGGCCCTTAAACGACTGATGAGCGAGGCGATCATCAGACTGGGGGTGATCCTGGGTATCTTTACGCTGCTGTTCTTCCCACTAACCGCCTGGCTGATCGGCAGACCCATTCGGCACATCTCCCAACATATCGATCGATTGAAAGACCGCAGTCAGCAGATCATGCCGGAGGGCGGCGAGCAAACGCTGCCTATCAGAGAATTGGATAAGATCCGGGAATCCTTGAACGACTATCACAACAGACTCAATGCAGTGAACATCAGCCTGGACGAAAAGAACCGGGAGCTGTGGAATCTCGCTCATCACGATCCCTTGACCGGGACAAAAAACCGCCTGGCCTTCGAGGAATATTGTCGGGAAATCCGCCATGTGTTCAGCGACAGCCGCAGCTCGATCAGTCTGGCGCTGATCGATATCAACCATTTCAAGGCCATCAACGATACCTACGGTCACCAGGCAGGGGATGAGGTCCTCAAGGCGATCTGCCAATCGGTCAGACAGGTCCTGCGCAAAGGCGAGTACCTGTTCCGTCTGGGAGGGGATGAATTTGCGGCGGTTCTCATCGACTGTCCGGCCAAAGAGGCCCACCACATCGCTGAACGATGCCTTCAAGCGATTGCCGGCTATCCATTTCATCAACTGGGCATCAAGGAACCGGTCAGAGTCAGTATCGGCCTCTCCCACAGCAGCGCCGAGACTCCCTGTTCGTTGCTCGCTTTGCAGTGGCAGGCTGACGTGGCCATGTACTCGGCGAAGCGCCCGGGGCATTCTCACATCGCCCATTTTTCACCGGAGATGGCAGAAGGCACCAAGGGACTGTTCTCCAGCGAGACGCACAATGCGGTCTATGAAGCCGTCAACCTGGGTACCGGTCTGGTCATGCACTACCAGCCGATCGTCAACTTATCCGATGAGAGCGTGGCCTATTATGAAGCCCTTGTGAGAATCGTTCGCGAAGGTAAAATCATCATGCCATCGCATATCTTTCCGTTGGTGGAGGCCCGCCGGCTTGAATTGGATCTGGACCGGATGGTCATCAGACGTATCAGGCATGACTTGGAAAATCGCAAGATCCCCGAAATGACCGGGGTCTCTATCAATCTCTCAGCCCCAGCGCTCGTGGATACAGACCTCATGCAGCAACTCGCAGCCTTTCAACGGTTTGCCGACAAGTACCAACTGGCCATTGAGATCACTGAAACCGCCCTCATCACACAAATCAAAACCGCTACCAAAAATCTCTCCGCCCTACGCAAGATCGGCTTCAATATCGCCTTGGATGATTTCGGCAGCGGTTACTCGTCACTACGCTACCTCGGACATATGCCGGTCGATATCGTGAAGTTCGATATCTCTCTCACACAGCTCGTCAATGATCCTGCACAGCAACCGATTCTGAAACACCTGACCCGGATGATCGAGGAGTCCGGTTATCGACTGATCGCAGAAGGCATAGAGACCTGGGAGATTGCGCATAAACTGCAGGCACTGGGCTTTGAATTGGGTCAAGGTTACAGACTGGGTAGACCACAACCCCCCGAGCAACTGATCCCATGAATGCATAGATAGAACAATGAGAGGGCGAGCACCGCCACGACTGATCCGCACAATTTTCATCCGACACTCTCGCAATCCAAAAAATATACTCGCAAGAATTTCCTTAGCGTAAAAATCCTGTATACTTCAGACACCCAGCCGAGGTGGCG
>JASJBU010000198.1 GCA_030066355.1 Gammaproteobacteria bacterium
ACCCAGTCCCAGAACTCGAAAATATTGGCTTCATCGATACCGAAACGGGTCACCGCCTCGATGTTGGTCGATACCGCCACGAAATGCCGGGCCACGTGCTGGGTCTGGTGTGCAGCCTGGAGCAGCCAGCGCCGCGCCGCACGCGCGTTGGTGATGGTCTCCTGGGTGGTAAACGTCTTGGAGGAGACGATAAACAGGGTCGTCTCCGGGCTCAGGCGTTCCAGCACCTCGAGGATCTGTGCGCCATCCACGTTGGAAACGAAATGTGTGTTGATCCGCTCGTGGCGGTAGGGTGCCAGGGCCTGCACCACCATCTGCGGCCCAAGGTCGGAACCGCCGATACCGATATTCACCACGTCCCTGATCGGTTTGCCGGTGTAACCCAACCAGTCACCGGAACGTACCGAATTGCTGAATCTTTCCATTTTCTGTAACACCGCATTGACCTGTGGCATCACATCCTCACCATCCGACCAGATAGGTTTGTTGCTGCGATTCCTCAAGGCGACGTGCAACACAGCCCGATCTTCAGTGATATTTAATCGATCTCCGGAAAACATGCGCCGGCGCCAACCGTCCACATCTGCGGCCCGGGCCAGATCGAGGAGCAGGTTTAGCGTCTTGGCAGTTATCCGGTTTTTCGAGTAATCCAGGAGAACCCCACAGGCCCTGAGTGTCAGTTGCTCGGCTCTGGAGGGATTCTCCTGAAACAGCTCTCGCATCTGTTGTGGCTCTATCTCTGCCCAATGTTCCTGCAGTGCAGCCCATTCTTCAGTCTGGTTGATCTCGGTCATAGTCACTTCTACTTGTCGATGGGCAAAACTGCCGGCAATTCCTCGGAGTGAGATGTTATGTAGATGGAGGGTCCTGTTCAAGCGATTTGCCTGAGTTGCTTGAGATCCATCAAGTGTTTCGCAAGCATTCATGGCAGACAAAGGTACCTACAGATTTGATATTCTATGGGGTTGTTCGTGTCGACCCTGGGCCAGGGAGAGAAGCAACGCAGGACATCACCCTGGCGTGAGGCAGCAATCCATGATGCGTTGGCGATAGAATTTAAACAGTCAAAGTCCAGCGCCATGGAATCCGGTTACTCGGTCATTTGGGATACTGATATAATGGGAAATTTAATGACATAACCCTATGAAGATCCTACTCAGCACCAGTGAAGCGACCCCCCTGATCAAGACAGGTGGTCTAGCGGATGTCGCAGGCAGTCTACCGGTAGCGCTGCGTTCCCTGGGGCATGATTGTCGGATCATTCTACCGGCCTATCCAGAGGCCATTGAAAACAGTGACGGATTGGAAAAGGTGGCCGAGTTGGCTCTTCCCGGCCACAACCAGGATGCCCGCTTGCTCTCCGGTACCGCAGGTCCCCATAAAACTCCGATTTATCTGGTGGATGCGCCGCGGTTATTCGATCGCCCGGGTAATCCCTACCTGTCACCCGAGGGCTTCAATTGGCCGGACAATGCAGACCGTTTTGGACTATTCTGCCGAGCTGCCGTGCATGTCACTATGGATCGGTGCGGACTGGCTTGGAAACCGGATATCCTGCACGCCAATGACTGGCAAACCGGTCTGATTGCACCGTTACTGCAAAAGACGCCCAACCGGCCCGCGACGATATTCACCATCCACAATCTCGCCTACCAGGGTCTTTTCGACTGGCATGACTTCGAACGGTTACAACTTCCGGAAGAACTGTGGAGCATGCAGGGTGTCGAGTTCTATGATCAATTTTCCTTCATCAAAGGCGGCATCGCCTACTCCGACCAAGTCAATACGGTGAGCCCGACTTATGCCGAAGAGGTCAAAACCCTTACCTATGGGGCGGGGCTTGACGGATTACTGAACTATCGAAGTGATGATTTCTGCGGCATCTTGAATGGTATCGATTACCAAATCTGGGATCCTGAGCAGGACCCCTTTATCACGAGCAAATACACCGCTGACCGATTTGAGTCAAAACTGCTCAACAAGCTGGCCCTGCAGCGTGAATTCGGTTTGCCTGAGAATGACAGTATCCAGCTGTTCGGCTATATCGGGCGACTGGTGGATCAGAAAGGGGTGGATTTGATCCTTCAAGTACTGCCCGGCATCATGGACAGCGGTGCACAGATTGTCTTTCTCGGCTCAGGGAACTCCGATCTCGAACGCTCCTTGCTGAAACTCAGCAACAAGTATCACACTCGGGTCGGGGTCAGGATCGGCTATGACGAAGAACTTTCACATCGAATCGAGGCCGGTGCCGACTGCTTTCTGATGCCATCACGTTTCGAACCCTGCGGATTGAATCAGATGTACAGCCTGCGTTACGGCACCGTACCGATCGTGCGTAATACGGGAGGCTTGGCTGATACGGTCATCGATGTCGGAGCCGCCAGCCTGTCGAATGGTTCTGCCACCGGTTTCGTGTTCGATCAGCCTGATGGGGAGAGCCTCTGGCGGGCAGTGGAGCGGGCCATCGAGTTCTATCATCGTCCGGATGTTGCCTGGCAGATTTTAGCGATGACGGGTATGCAGCAGGATTTCAGCTGGGAAGCGAGTGCCAAACACTACATGGCGTTGTATGAATCGGCCTTGCAGTGCATGACCGTCTGATAATTGAATGCATAAAACCAGGGGCAGCGCGCGCTCCAGCTTACTCAAGCAGCTTGAGTGGGAATGGTGTCACCGGTGCTGGTGACTTGATTTTTTTCGTTCAGGTAGACCAGAGTCGGTTTGAAGTGTTGTAATTCCTGTTCGTCCAGACCCGCATAAGTGCAGATAATCACTCGGTCACCCGGTGAAGCCTTGTGAGCCGCTGCGCCATTCACGGATATCACCCGGGAACCGGCCTCCGCTTTGATCGCGTATGTGGTAAAACGTTCTCCGTTCGCGATATTGTAGATTTGAATCTGTTCATACTCGCGGATGCCTGCGAGTTCCAGCAGGTCACTGTCAATGGCGCAGGAACCTTCGTAATCCAACTCGGAATGGGTAACGCACGCCCGATGTAATTTACATTTCAGTATCGTTAACTGCATTGGGTGGCAGACCTTGTGGTAAATGGACTGGTGATTATCCTAGATCTTCAAGATCCTATCAAACCGGAGTGTTTCGGGTTACTCGCAGGTTGTCAATCAGCCTGGCTTTACCCAGCCAAGCGGCACTCAGGATAACCAGTTCCGGGGCATCCGGGTCGGGAGTCGACAGATCCAGCGCGCTGCGAATACTGAAATAGTCCGGTCGAAAACCGACTGCCTTGAGCTCCGTGCTTGCCTCCTCCTCGAGCCGCGGATAGTCACTATCAGCTCGTTCGATGGCAGCGGCTGTTTTTAATAATGTTTTGTATAAACAGTTAGCTATAGATCTTTCTTCATGTGTTAAATAGCCATTTCTGGAACTCAATGCCAGACCGTCGGGTTCCCTGACCGTTGGGACGCCGACCACCTCAACCGGGATGCAGAGGTCCTCGACCATCTGACGGATCACCATCAACTGTTGATAATCCTTCTCACCAAATACTGCTAGATTAGGCTGTATCATATTGAAAAACTTACATACTACAGTCGACACTCCAACAAAGTGAGCGGGCCGGCTGGCACCACATAGGATCTCCGAAATCCCCGGTACCTCGACCCGGGTTCGCCCTCTATCGCCCTTCGGATAGACCTCGTCGACACTGGGGGCGTACAACAAGTCCGCACCCACCTCGCGCAGCTTTTCCTTGTCATCCTCGTAGGTCCTCGGGTAGCTGGCATAATCCTCTCCTTCACCGAATTGCATGGGATTGACGAACAGACTGACCACGCAGCGATCGGCCTGCTGCCTCGCCGTTCTGACCAGTTGCAGGTGACCCGCATGCAGATTGCCCATGGTCGGTATCAGAGCCAGTGTTTCACCAGCAGCCCTCCAACGCCTTAATTGGCCTCTCAAATTACTCAACTGTGAGATTTCGATCATGTGCGCAGTCACTGATAGCTATGTTCCTCGTCTGGAAAGACGCCATCACGAACCTCCTGCACAAAGGCCGCCAAAGCCTGTTGGATATTCCGTCCCCCGACCAGGTAATTCTTGACGAAACGGGGATGATGGAGATTCATACCCAAGATGTCGTAGATTACCAAGACCTGGCCGTCGGTTGCTGCTCCGGCACCTATGCCGATCACGGGAACAGTCAGGCTTTGCGTGACCTCGGCGGCCAGCCCCGATGGCACACATTCCAGCACGAGGAGATCAATACCGGCCTGCTCCAAGGCACGTGCATCGCCTTTGATGGCATCCGCCGCCAGGGTGCCACGTCCCTGCACCCGATAGCCGCCGAGTTTGTGCACCGACTGTGGCTGTAACCCCAGATGGCCGCACACCGGAATCCCCTGTGAGGAGAGCTGCCTGACCGACTCCAGTTGGCTGGCGCCTCCCTCCAATTTGACCATCTGCGCTCCACCTTCTTTCATCAGGCGGCCTGCCGATTCAAGCGCCTGGACCGGTGTGCGATAGCTCATGAAGGGCATATCCGCCACGATCAGCGCGGATTGACGGACACGGGCTACGTTTCGGGTGTGGTAGATCATCTCATCGAGGGTGACCGGCAAGGTGCTCTCCCTGCCCTGCACCACCATGCCCAGCGAGTCGCCCACCAGCAAGAGTTCCACACCAGCATCTTCAGCGAGCTGGGTAAAACTTGCATCATAGCTGGTCAGACAGCTGATCTTCCGACCGGCCTGTTTCATCTCCAGTAGTTGCTTGACGGTAATCGTCTTGTTCGGCATCGAGAGCGTTGCTGTTAATTTCCTGAGATCTGTCAAATAGTAACATGCCAGAGCGATCAGAGAAGCGCAGTGAGCGCGGATTGACTGACACTTGCGGTTGTTATTGCTCCGCATCTACCACTTCAGAAACCGGAAACCCTCGTCATGTTCCGCCGACTCGATGTGCATAGCTCTGATAGACACCGTCACCGTTCCACATGACGGCTTACTGATGATTTTCCGTAGAAATCTCACCCACCCGCTCAGCGTGGCGACATACCGGCACCATTGGGTCACGAATGCTGCAGTGGATGAGACGCCCTTGACTGCGCCTCCAGCGGTCATGCCATCGTGGCGTCAGAACGAGACACCGACTCAGACCAGTCTTTCCACTGCCAGCCAGGCGCTCGTCAAACAGGAATGCCCTGTTCACAACTCAGGCGAGTGTCAGACCACTCCGGTCCACCTCTTTTAACAATTCGCTCAACTTACCGGCGCCGGGTATCAGCAGATCTGCCGGAGCAATCTCCGCCAAGGGTACGAGCACAAAGGCACGGACAGTCATTTGCGGGTGGGGTACCTGTAAACGCTCTGTGACGATCCGCCGCTCGCCTAACAGCAACAAATCGAGATCAAGGGTCCTGGGACCCCAAAGTCGACCATCACGCACACGTTGGTGGCGATCTTCCAGGCCCAGCAACTCATCCAGCAATCGTTCTGCCTGTAGGTCGGTTTCCAGCATGGCGACGGCATTTATAAAGTCTGGTTGGTCCTGAGGACCGACAGGGCGCGAGCGATAGAGCGATGAATGCGCCACAGTCTGTGACTCAGGCAGTTCCGTCAACTCCTGCAGCGCACGGTCTATCTGTTCTTGGGGACCCTGCAGATTGCTACCCAGACCGATATAGGCAATCACCCGGGACTCATTCATTCTCGGAAGGTGATGCGGCCGTGCGTCTGGGCTTGCGGCGGCGACGACGTCGGCTGTTCCTGCCCCGCCGGGGCTGCTCACTCATCTGTCGCTGCCCCTGGCCCTGTTCTTTCTGAAAGCGGGTCCACCAATCGGCCAACTCCTGTTCAACCTCGCCAGATTCGGCGCGCAACAACAGGAAATCATAAGCGGCACGAAATCGGGGATGCGTAAGCAAGCGTTGCGGACGTTTTCCGCTCCGATTCAGGAATCTCGGCTGCAGGTACCAGATATCGCGCATCGGATAACTGAAACGCTTGGGAATCGAGATCCGTTGCGCCTGCTCGGAGAGGACCTCTGAACTCGCCTCCTGGATCGCCTGGATCGGATACAGACCTTCGTTCTCGTAGCTCTCCGCACGCCGCCGTACTGCTTCCCATAAGAGAACCGCGAACAGAAAGGCCGGGGTTACCGGTTTCTGCGCCTGGAGGCGGGCATCCGTATTTTCCAATCCACGATTCACCAGGGTAATCGGGAATTCATGATCTTCATGGGATAGCGCCTCTTCGGTGGCCGGAAAAAGCTGTCCGAAAAGATGGTAGTGACGCAACTTCTCAAAGGTTTCGAGGGCAGCGCCTCCCATGAAAAGTTTCAGCACCTCCTCGAAAAGGCGGGAGGCAGGCACCTCCGACAACAGAGGGGCCATCTCCGGCAACGGCCTCTCGCAGGCCGGATCGATGATGAAACCCAGTTTGCCGGCAAAGCGCACCGCACGCAGCATGCGCACCGGGTCCTC
>JASJBU010000199.1 GCA_030066355.1 Gammaproteobacteria bacterium
CCATCGAAGTGGGAACAATCGGCCGCAACCCCCCCCACGATGGTGGTTGTGGACGCGGCCTCCACCACACCACTGGTCAACAATAACTTTGAGACCCTCGAGTATCTGCGCGGCAATCTGACGCACTGGCGAGAGGAGATCAAAAGACAAAAATGCCAGGGTAAGCGTCACTGCCGATTACCTCAGGTCTATCACATCGAGTTGCACCTTGAAGATGTGACAGATCCGCTATTGCGCGACCGACTGACATCGGTACCCACAGACTTCGCTTTGCAAGCGAACGTCGTCGACGAGCTGATCGATGCAGGACACGAACTGCTATACAACCACCCAGAGTTTCAGCGGCTATTGAACAACTCCGAGGCTAGCGGGGAAACCAATTAACGTTCCAGATCCGTCAATGCGATGCAAACAATCCTCAGGGACGATAAGATTGTGACCCTTAGCCATGCCGTGAACCTCCTCCATGACCCGCAGCGCAAAGCCTACCAACCCATCTGACTCCGGTAACAGTAAGGGCAACAGCCGACACACGCCGATGATGCAGCAATATCTTCGCATCAAGGCCGAACACCCTGAGATGCTGGTGTTTTATCGGATGGGAGATTTCTATGAATTGTTCTACGATGATGCAGAGAAAGCCGCACGGCTGCTCGACATCACCCTGACCAAGCGGGGTCAGTCTGCCGGTAAACCCATTCCCATGGCCGGCGTTCCTTATCATGCCGCCGAGGGTTATCTGGCTCGACTGGTAAAGGCCGGAGAATCGGTGGCGATCTGTGAGCAGACTGGCGATCCGGCCATCAGCAAAGGGCCAGTGGAACGCAAGGTGGTGCGTATCGTCACCCCAGGCACCGTCACCGACGAAGCCTTACTGGAGGAGCGCCGGGAAACCCTCCTCGCGGCGCTCAATGAGGCCGGTGAACGGCTCGGTTTGGCAGTGCTCGACTTGAGCAGCGGGCGCTTCAGTATTCAACAGCTCGAAAGCCGGGAAGCCCTGGCCAGTGAGTTGGAGCGATTAAGACCGGCGGAACTCTTGCTGGAGGAGGATTCGCCCCTCGCCGAGCAGCTGTCGGGTACAGGCGGCATCACCCGCCGTCCCGTCTGGCACTTCGATTTGGATTCTGCGGAACAGCTACTGACCCGCCAATTCGGCACCCATGATCTGAGTGGTTTTGGCTGCCAGGACCTCCCCTCGGCAATTGGTGCGGCAGGTTGTCTGTTACAGTATGTCAAGGAGACCCAACGTAGCGCACTGCCTCATCTGCAGGGTCTGCGGGTAGAACAGCGGGAACAGGCGATCATCATTGACGCGGCGACCCGACGTAATCTGGAGCTTGACCATTCCCTCTCCGGTCAATCTCAGCATACCCTGGCCGGCATCATGGACCGCACATCCACCCCCATGGGTAGTCGCAAACTGCGCCGCTGGATCAATCGCCCACTGCGCGATCGATTAGCCGTCACCGATCGGCATGGCGCCATCGAAGAATTGCTCGTATCACGCCGTCACCCGGATCTGCAGGATCTGTTGCAGGGCATCGGTGATCTGGAAAGAATTCTGGCCCGTATCGCCCTCAAGAGCGCCCGTCCACGGGACCTGGCAGTGCTGCGAGACTCACTGGCGCTGCTGCCGCAAATCCACATGCAGTTGAAGCCCTTACAGGCAGGGCTACTGAATCGCTTGGCCGGTGAGATCAACGAACATCCAGGGACCCTGGATCTGTTGCGTCGGGCGATCATCGAGCAGCCCCCGGTGCTGATCCGCGACGGCGGGGTGATCGCCACGGGGTTCGACGCCGAGTTGGACAGGCTGCGCAACCTCTCGCAAAATGCCGATCAGTTTCTCCTGGACCTGGAGAAGCGGGAACGGGAACGTACCGGAATCACCAATCTGAAAGTCAGTTACAACCGGGTGCATGGCTATTTCATCGAGATCAGCCGCAGTCAGTCGGATCAGGCACCTGCCGATTACGTTCGCCGTCAGACCCTTAAGGGCGTGGAGCGCTTCATCACCCCGGAGCTGAAAAAGTTTGAGGATCAGGTGCTGAGTGCCCGGGAGCGTTCGTTGGCCCGGGAGAAATCACTCTATGAGCAACTACTGGAAACCTTGGGGGAGGCCCTGCTGGATCTACAGGGTTGTGCCCAGGGTCTCGCCAGCCTTGATGTCATCTGTAACCTGGCGGAACGGGCTGCAACGCTGGATCTGCACTGCCCCCGATTGCAGGAAGAAAGCGGAATCGTGATCAAGGAAGGTCGGCATCCGGTCGTGGAACAGGTCAGCCGTGAACCCTTCGTGGCGAACCGCGTTTGTTTCAGTCCTGATCGCCGGATCCTCATCATCACCGGACCCAACATGGGTGGCAAATCGACCTTTATGCGGCAGATCGCCATCATCACCTTGCTGGCCTATGCAGGCAGTTTCGTGCCCGCTGCCGATGCGCAAATCGGTCCCATCGACCGGATCTTCTCTCGCATCGGCGCCTCCGATGACCTGGCCGGCGGGCGTTCGACCTTCATGGTAGAAATGGAGGAGACTGCCAACATCCTGCACAACGCCACTGCCCAGAGTCTGGTGCTGATGGACGAGATCGGCCGCGGCACTTCCACCTTCGACGGCCTCTCCCTGGCCTGGGCCTGTGCCGTGGAACTGGCCAGCCGGATCCATGCCTTTACCCTATTTGCGACTCATTACTTC
This sequence comes from Gammaproteobacteria bacterium, assembly GCA_030066355.1. Lineage (GTDB taxonomy): Bacteria > Pseudomonadota > Gammaproteobacteria > Chromatiales > Chromatiaceae > JASJBU01. The sequence goes on from JASJBU010000199.1 coordinate 2,699, forward strand.
GAACTGACCACCCTGCCCGATGAATATGATGGGATAGCCAATGTCCATCTCGACGCCGTAGAACACGGTGACTCGATCGTCTTCATGCATGCAGTCCGGGAAGGACCAGCCAATCAAAGTTACGGCCTGCAAGTGGCGTCTCTGGCCGGGGTGCCGCCCTCCGTGATCCGCCGCGCCAGAAAACGTCTGGCTGAGATGGAGGATGCCGCCCACAGACATGCTGAACAGCATCAGGCCCAGCTGCCTCTGTTCGAGAGCTTCGCTCAGTCTGAATCCCCCGTCATCCAGACGCTACGTGACACCGATCCCGACGAACTGACACCGCGACAGGCCTTGGAAATACTCTATCGGATGAAGCAGCAGTTGAGTGCAGACTAGACAAGGGTCTGGAATGATGATTGCCTTGCATGCCAAAAGGTTCCACCCTCAAAACGCCAATCAGACTCCTAGATCGGAACAGGAAACTCTCGAGTGGTATCGGGAGATACACGTCAGCTAATACGACCTCGTAAGTGATCTGCTGGATTACCGGCATCAAGGCCCTCAAGTCCTCCATGGGTTGCTCAAGCAAAGGTGCACCAGATGAGTACGGGATTGACGGACAACCCGGAAGAGTGCCCAGTAATTCGAATTCAACATACGACGCAACAGGCCTACACAAGAACCGCTGTCAGTGTGACCTGCACAACCTGCTCGATCATTCACCCGTAACGCCTGGGCATCCTGCTACAACAGGAGCACCTGATCGGAGCTTGTAATGCGCATCATACAACCACCACCCAATCGAGCACTGGGGGCTTGCATCGATGATATCGAGTTGTTTTGACTGGTTGATGGAAAGCTCAAAATCAGCCTTGGTGTTCTTCGATGATTTGACGTTGAGACGACTGTCTGAATCTGCAGCGCTTTCCTGAATTCGGGCGAAGGCGCGTGCTGGATGCCAGAATCAAAGAATAAACTCGAAATGCAGTTCTCCCAACTTGACCCGGTCGCCATCCTGCAATTCCATGCCGCCCGCTCTCACAGCCTCACCATTCACCGAAGGCGAGACGTCCCCCCCCATCTTCAGTAGGAAATATCCCGTATGACGACGGTTGATTAGAATCAGGTTACCCCCTGGCTTACCGATGGTGAAAAAGGCCTTATCGATATCCTGCATCTCACCCTCTTCCGGACCAGCGAGGAAGCGAATCCGTGCTTGCTTACTGGGAACAGTGAAGGTGCTTCTTTTGTCCTGGCTCACCAGGGGTGCCACCTGCGGGCCGTTCACCTCTTTGAGTGGCCGCAACACCACGGTCTTGTCGAGATCTTCCCCCTGCGCGTTCGCGGCCTCCTCCAAGAAACGCAGTTTGTATTTACCGATATCGATCTCGTCACCGTTCTTCAAGATGTGTTTCTTGATCTCAAAGCCGTTGAGTCTCGTGCCGTTGGTGCTCTTGGCGTCTTCCAGGAAATAGCTGCTGGAGATCTTCACCACATCGGCGTGGTGACGGCTGACCGATTTATCACTCAAACAAAGATCATTGGATTGATCACGCCCCAATTTGACCTCATCCCGGTCGAGAATAAACTCCTTGGTCTCTTCACCATTCAGGATGACAAGTTTTTCCATTTACTGTTCACCTTTATTATTTCTGTTGTCATTATCGTCAATTCCGGCAAGGATGACCGAAACATTATCGGTACCTCCGTTGATACAGGCCTTGTCTATCAAAGCATCGGCCCGCCCCATCAAATCGCTGTCGGTATGGTCAAGGATCTGTTCGATCTCCCGGTCCGGGACCATGCTGGTTAGTCCGTCAGAGCAAAACAGAAAGAGATCCCCCGCTGAAATGGCTGATTCGTCGATATCGACCAATACCTCTGCCTCCGAACCTATGGCTCGGGATAGAATATTCTGGGAAACGCCTGCAAGTAGAGCCTGATCCACCGACTCAAACTCACCTAGTTCCACCAATTCATGGATCAGCGTGTGATCCCGGGTCAACGGTTCCAGGACGCCCTGCCTGAATCGATAGAGACGGGAATCACCCACATGTGCAAAGATCAGCCGATCCTGTTGAAACAGTCCCGTGATCAAGGTCGTTCCCATCCCCCGGTACTCGGGCACGTTCTGTGCAAGTTCCAGAATCGCTTGATTCACGCGATGCATGGCATCCTGGAGCTCTGTCCTATCGGGGTCATCCAGCCCGGATTCACGCGCGATGACCAATTCATTGACCAGCATCTCCACGGCCAGATGACTCGCCACTTCACCCGCGTTGGCACCCCCCATGCCATCCGCCAATACGACCAGACCCGCCGAAAGTTCTCCGCCCACCGCATCTTCGTTGTTTTCGCGCACGACTCCCCGGTGTGTACGCATGGCAACCACAAGATTCGGGACTGACAAGTGATGGTTCCTCCGTCTCGTTAAAATACATCTCCATACGGGTGTGGCGGCAACAGAAGTGGATTCTTAAGGCTTAACTGCTCAATCCCCACCAAGACTGACATTTAACCATCCAGCTAATAAAAAAGGAGGCCGCAGCCTCCTTTAAGCGATCCTCAGGCTGGGAATTGAAGCTGACTACTTTGCCTCTTTCTTTTTGAAATAGGCCATCAAGCGTTGCGCTGGAAGGTATCCAGGCAACAACTCGCCATCATCGAAAAACAATGCCGGGGTGCCTGTTACCCCTACTTTTTTGCCCAGTTCATAGTGCTGCTTGACGGGATTCTTACAGTATTTCTGCTCGATATCCTTACCAGCCTTTGCTTGCGTCATCGCCTCCAGCTGGTCATCGGCGCACCAGACAGAAACCGCCTTATCGTATGAAGGACTGGGGATACCTGCCCGGGGGAACATCAGATATCGGACACGAATTCCGAGATTATTGTACTGATCCATCTCATTGTGCAGTTTTCGGCAATACCCACAATCGATATCCGTGAATACGGTGACCGTATGTTTGTAATCCTCGGGACCGAAGATCACCATGTTGGCATCACCCACCTCCTCAATCGCCTTGATCTTAACCTTGGCCAGTTTAGGCGTGGTAATGTCCTCCTTCTTTTCGATGTCGTACATCTTGCCGGTCAAGAGGTATTTACCGTCCTTGCTGACATAGTAGACCTGGGCACCGATCATGACCTCATACAGGCCCTCTACTGCAGAAGGCTCGACACTGTCTGCCTGCCCATCAGGGATCAATTTTTGCAGCCCTGCGCGAACCTGCTTTTTCTCTGCCGACTCGTCCGCCTGAGCGAATGAGACGTAGCCCCCACTCACAGCCACCATTGTTGCTACTGATACCGCGCTGGCCAGTTTGATGGCCTTCTGTTTATATCGATTCATTGTTTAATCCCGAAAATTCTGAAACTGCAGGGGCAGATCATAGTCCGCGTCCCGCATCATACTGATGACCTGCTGCAGATCATCCCGCTTTTTGCCGGTCACCCGCACCTGCTCTCCCTGAATCTGGGCCTGCACCTTGAGCTTGCTGGCCTTGATATCCTTGATCATCTTCTTCGCGGTGACCGCATCGATACCCTGCCGGATAATGACCAGTTGACGGGCCGCATTGAGGCTCGTTTCCGGGTCCTTGACATCCATGCAGGCGAGATCGATTTTCCGTTTGACCAGTTTCTGGCGCAAAATATCCATCATCTGGCCCAATTGGAATTCTTGCTCCGCCCTCAGTGTGATCTCCGCCTCGTTCTGCTCGAATTTTGCATCCACGCCCTTGAAATCGAAACGGG
>JASJBU010000195.1 GCA_030066355.1 Gammaproteobacteria bacterium
ATTTTACCAGGAATCAGACTATTTATATTGAAATATCAATACAATATAGTTTTTGAGCAGACTCTATTTAGCTCTATGCTTGAAACAAACCGATACAGTTTGTTTGAGAAAAGAAATACAGGAGAAATATCAAATTCATAGAATATTTCACCTAGGCAAAGAACCGGCTTTACATACTTTATGAGCGAGAAGAAAGAATCAGTTCTAGCTATCGCGCATATCTATGTATCTCGGCTGTCTAGGGATTACAGGAAGCTGACATGAGTGAAATCGATACCAAACTCAGCTGTACACTGGAGCGATAGCATTATGCCAATTAACAACACCACACACTTCGGCTTCCAAACCATACCGAAAGCAGCAAAGGCGAGCCGGGTCAGGGCTGTCTTCGATTCTATCGCTAACAAATATGATCTGATGAACGACCTGATGTCATTTGGCATACATCGACTATGGAAACGGCAGGTCGCTAAGATTTGTGGGGTGCGCAAGGGCTGTAAGATGTTGGATTTGGCTGCAGGTACCGGTGACCTGTCTTCACGTTTTAGCAGATTGGTGGGCCCAGACGGCCTGGTGGTGTTTTCGGATATCAATAACGCCATGCTGGAGCAGGGGCGTTCTCGTATGCTGGATGAAGGGCATGCCGACAATATCCGCTACATTCAGGCCGATGCTCAGTATTTACCTTTTCCGGATGACTTTTTTAGTTGTGTCACCATCGGTTTCGGTCTGCGTAATGTAACCCACAAACAACTCGCTCTGGAAGCGATTTTTCGAGTTGTAAAACCCGGAGGCCGCCTGATGGTGCTGGAATTCTCCAAACCGACCAACAAGATCCTGGAGGCGATTTATGATTGGTACTCTTTCAGCCTGATGCCCAAAATCGGCAAACTGCTCGCCAAGGATGAAGACAGCTATCGCTATCTGGCGGAATCGATCCGCATGCACCCTGATCAGGAAACCCTCAAGCAAATGATGGAGCAGACTGGATTTGAGCGCTGCGAATATTTCAATCTGACTGCCGGTATTGTCGCGATACACCGGGGATACAAGGGGTGAGCAATTTTCTGTTGTCATCGGGTCCGGCAAGCACTGCCCTGCCCTGCCCCTGACGATAGCTTTGCTAGACAGTTGAAGAATTTACTTCATGTTTATCGAAAACCACCGCCAATTCGACTCATAATCAACCCAGCCCAGAACGATACAGCCCGTATTTTCTGAGAATTTCCCTGGCAGCTTCCCCATATCGTTTGATCCACTGAGCCAGCACCAGATCACTCATCATGGCGCCATTTTGCAGCTGTTTTTCCAACCTTTTCAAGCCTTCATCCGACAAGCGATCATCTCTCGAAACACCTGGAGTTGGTCTCTTTTCAATCATCAGGTCCACCCCTCAACTGGGTTAGATGGTGATAAGGCGGTTTCGTCTGCAGTCTTTGGTCTTCGACAGGCATACCGATGGTGAAGTGATAAACATCCTGCCATTCCTTGTCTGTCATCCCCAGCTGCTGATGCATGACGTCATCGAAATAGCAGCCGATACCTGTGCCCCTGAAACCCTTATCCTCGGCCTCCAGATAGAGCACCTGACCGATCAACCCCGCCTCCCAAAACAGATTGGGGTACATCCAGGGCGCTTCAGTCAACAATGAATCGAAACGTGCCAACATACCCAAGGAGAAAGCGCTGTCTCCCGCAATCGCTTGGTGACAGCTGACAGATTCCGCCGCAGCTGTGTAATCACCGGGTTGCAACAGGTAGAGGGGCAGCGCCTTTTCCACTCTCTGCCAGAGGAAAGTGCCGCTGCATGATCGGTTTAGCGAAGTGAAATCAATCGCGTTACGAATAAAACCATAGAGCCCCGACTCCAAACCCTCGACGCGGTGTACGAAGAGAAACAGATGAACATTTGTCGACCTGGCCAAGACATCGAACGGTGCCCCTGCAGTGGGTAGAGTTGCTGTCAATATCTCCCTGAACGAGGTGAAATCCATGCTGCTAGACCGGGGATCGAAGGCCTGTGCACTACGCCGCTGTCGTATCACCGTTTCCGCATTGTGCAAGGACCGCTTTTGCATCGACTCAGTAGTCATTTCCGCCACCTGACGACGATACCCGGGAGATTCACACATCTTCGCGGCCTCCTCGATGACCGGCCAGTCGACAATGCTCGGACTCAACCTATTCGGTGTATCCAGGTAAGTGGGGGGGTTCATTTCCGATAACCCTTCGAACATACCATCAGCTGGCGCGCCTGCATTTGAGACCCAGCACAGACAATCAGCCCTTTCCGTTTCTCCAGGCACCTGAGTGTCATCGGTCAATCCAAGGATGCGGTCGAGCGATCCATCTGGAACTTCCGGTATGAAACGCAGGCCCCATCCCTGCAAGGCTGCGGAAAATCGCAGCGCGCCTAGGGCATGGCCGATGTCATGCTGGGTATAACGAAAGGCCCGCTCACCATACTTCCATGCCTCACGCCAGAAAATACTGGTAAGCACGACACCAAAACCGGTGCCGTGACGGAGGAGTTCGGGCTCTTCATCATCGAACCTGTACCTGATCTCCAGACAGTGAAGCAAGGGATTATAGTGTGCGATGCTGGCCGGAAATTCATCCACTCCCGGCAACAGCAGATAGCACTCGGTGGGATGTAGGTTACCGCTTGATGGGTTCATCCGTAACGACCATTCCGATGCGCCGTACTGCTTCCAAGCAGACAGACCAAGACTGAGTTCCAAAAATCTGGCAATCGAAGATAAGTTCAGCGGTTGCGGTTTGATCGATCGAGCAACATACAAGCTAGCATACTTGTACGGCAGGGGGTCCGTTATGAGTGGCAGATCCAGCCGTTTCGAATTCTTATAAAAACGAAAAGGATTGGGTTGATTCTGCCAGTCCATGTACCCGAGGGACCGAGCATAGCGCTCTGGTTGATGCTTGGTGCGTTGATGATAATCCTGTATATTTTCGATCTTCAGCATGACTTGCTCGTGTAGGCTTGTTGGATGACGGGCAGCTTATCCGGTCATCGGCAGTGACTTCATCACACATCCAATGTGGCAAATCGAACCTTTTGTTTGAATCCTGAGGAAGCTCCAATTTATTACATCCTGGTCATTTGCAGAACACGAGGATAAAAATGTGATTTTTGTTTTCTTCATTTTCAATGACTTGAATTCATGGATGATGCTGACACATCTGACCTCCAGGGAAGGCGTAGATGCAGAAGGATTGCTGGGAGCAATCCCTGCCCAGTGCCGCAGACACCACTGAATTAATCAGAGGTTCTCTGACTCTAAGAGAGGCATAGCAGCAATTCATCGACACTCGAGAGAAGGCGCATAGATATGATTACCGAGGCGAACTGGCATATTGGCCAATTAGTGCATCACAAGCTATTCGATTACCGGGGCGTAATCTATGATGTCGATCCGATTTTCATGCTCTCCGACGAGTGGTATGAGCAGGTTGCCAAGAGCCGCCCACCCAAGGATGAGCCCTGGTACCGGGTGCTGGTCAACGATTCTGATCAGGAAACCTACGTGGCGCAGCAAAATCTGGAGCCCGACACCACCGGCGAAGCCATCAACCACCCGGCAGTCAATGACTACTTTGCCGGTTTTGCAGACGGCCAGTACCTGATTGGCCAGATGAATTGACGGCTCAACCCAGCTGTCGTTTGATCTTGTCCGCCACCCGGAAGGCGTTGGCGTAGATGGTCCAGGTATAGGGTACACTGCCGCCGGTAGGCATGAATGAGGCATCGGACACGAACAAGTTGTCAGCACCCCAAACCCGGCAATCGGGATCCAGCACCGAATCTTTCGGGTCATTACCGAAACGGCAACCACCTGCCACCAGATTTGGCGGGGGTGAGGCGTTCACGCTGGAGCTGACCCAGTCCAGCCCCATGGCTCGCAATACCTTCTCACCTTGGCCAGCCAGATAGCGCCCCACCTTCAGGTCGTGAGGGTGGGCGCCCAATCGCACCCGTGCCACCGGTGAGCCCCACTTGTCATTTATATTCGGATCGAGTCCGACAAAGCAATCATCTGTCGGCAGCCAGTCATTGAAAACCTCGAACAGCAATTTACGGTCCTCACTAAACCATTTCTCCAGCTTCCGCTTCAGGGGCTTGCCCCAGATCAACTTATCCTTTTCCCAGCGTAGAGCGTTGGCCAGCGGGATCGGGTTCGGGTGTGAGAACAGGAAGTCGACGGTACCCCCCTTGGCGGGACCCTTGGCGAATACCGGGTCCTCAATGGTGTACCAGTCCTGCAGGGCCCGATTGACGAAGGGACCCAGCACTCGCACCTGCGCCGCCTTCTCCGGGCTGAGTTTGGCATAGGTAAAATAACCGCTGCCGGACCCGCCGGCGGAGAAGACCAAGTTGCGCCCCACCTGGCCATGCCGGTTGCCCAGCCCATCGGGATGGGCCGTCCCTGGACTGGCCAGCAGCAGGCGGGCACTCTCGATCGCCTGACAGGCGACCACGAAGATGCGTGCACTGACAGACCGGCTCATGCCCTGGGTGTCAAAGTAGTCGGCCTGCACCACCCTGCCCTTGGCATCGCTGCGCAACCGGTAGACCTTGGCGTGCGGCCGCAGGTCGCAACGCCCGGTGATCAGGGAGGGCTCGATCAGGGCGGCCCGGGAGCTACCCTTGGCATTCGTGGAGCAACCATAACTGCCGCAATAGCCGGAGTAAGAACAGGCCCCGCGGCCCATATCGGGTCTCGGCAGGATGGCCCTGGGCACCCTTAGAGGGTGCAGGCCCAACTTCCCGCAGGTCTGATCGATCCAGGCCGAGATCGGATGTTCCGCGGTAGGAGGGTAGGGAAAATCGGGTGTTGAGCGGGGCTCCGCTTGGGGATGTGGTCTGACCTTGCCGGAGACCCCCACCACTCGCTCTACCAGGGTGTAGTAGGGTTCGAGATCAGTATAACCGATGGGCCAGTCGACCAGGTTTGCCCCCTCGATGGGGCCAAACTCGCTGAGCAGGCGAAAATCCTGGGGTTTCAGCCGGTGGAAATAGCCGGACATCAGGTTGCTCGAACCGCCCACCATGTTGCCGTTCCAGAAATCCCGTTGGGACACGGCGGTGGGGACCCCCTTCCAGCCCTGGTCTCCATCCCGCTCTTCCAAAACGTGTTGCTCATCCCGCAGATTCGGCGTGTAGTGGCTGCGTCGGCAACAGGCCAGTTCGTCCTTGGAGAAATCGGTCTGTTTGAACCAGGGTCCTTTCTCCAATACGACAACCGAATAACCGGCCTGAGTCAGGCTCCAGACCACCGGACCACCGCCCGCACCGCTGCCGATCACACAGACATCGAATTCGTTTTCCATCATCCCGCCTTGTATCGGTTATGCGCTGTTGGACGGGGGAAGCCAGGTCGATGGCCCAGCCAGTGCCAGCCCACTTCATGCGGATTCCCCCCGTAGACGGGATCGCTCAACAGGGCCTCGAAAAGATACAGCAAGAGCGTCGCCAGCCAGTTCTCCCCCGCATCACTACGGGCGATCCTGCGTAAAATGGCATCCTGCTGCTCGATCGACAAATCGCTAAAACTCTGTGCATGCACTTCACGGGTCAGATCCTCCAGCCAGTCGACCCCACGCAGGATGAAGCGACGATCCTCCGCATCCAGCTTCCTGTCCGCTACGACCCATTTCAGGTAATCCAAGGCATTCAACTCTTCGGCGCCCGGGGCATTGGCTTCGCTGGGAAAGAGGCGGTTCTGCACGGCGCCCAAGACCCGCCATTGACGGTCAGGATCTCCGTTCTCGTCTTGCGCGGACTGCGAGAGCGGCATCAGCAGCGCGAGGGAACCACCTGCCATACGCAGCAGGAATCGCCGCCGAGATAGCGTTTCCTGACGCCAGGTATCGATGAAGCGATTAAATCCTGATTCTTCTGTGGGTTTGCGAACTGGCATGCAAAATAGACTACGATGTGATATTAAGGTTCGCAAGCGGATGTCATACCGCAAATTCGAATGAATTTTTACCACAACAATATTGTCTATTCGCAGACAGAATAACTTCAATGGAGAATCCAATATGTTTCGTACCCTAGTTTCCCGCTCGCTAACCAGCAGCGCTGCGGTCACTCTGATTGCCCTGGCCCTGAGCAGCGGCAACGCCTTCGCCTGCAAGAACAACCCCTTCAAATCCGCACAGATCGAAGACGACAACCTGCCGCTGATCGCCTCCAACGAGACCGGCAAGTGTGGCGGTGACATGGGCAAAGAGGGCAAGCCTGGTGAAGCCATGCAGTGTGGCGACGGCAAATGCGGAGGCAATATGTCTACCAGCGGTAAACCTGCTGCCGAAGGCGATACAGAAGGCAAGAAGTGCGGTGGTGACATGTCCAAAGAGGGCAAGCCAAGCGGTTCCTCCATGCAGTGCGGTGCGGGTAAGTGCGGCGGTAACTGATCAACAACCAGGAATTCGTTTCCACATTTTGGTGTGACAGCCATGCAACGGCGGAATCAACAACAGCCCATCAGGATCCGGCAACAGTGCTGGATCCTATCGATTTTGTTGTTACTCG
>JASJBU010000196.1 GCA_030066355.1 Gammaproteobacteria bacterium
GCCCCACCGAAATCGCGATCAGTGACCGTCGCGAAGCGGAACTCGCCAAGAATGGTTTCATGCCGCTGGTACACAAGAAAAATACCGATTTTGCCGCATTTATCGGTGCGCAATCCCTGCAGAAACCGGCCGAGTATGACGATCCCGATGCCACGGCAAACGCCAACTTGGCGGCCCGTCTTCCCTACTTGTTCGCCACCTGCCGGTTTGCCCACTATCTGAAATGTATCGTCCGGGACAAAGTCGGCTCGTTTAAGGAACGGGAAGATATGCAGCGCTGGCTGCAAGACTGGATTCTGCAGTATGTGGATGGTGATCCCGAACACTCATCGGAGACCACCAAGGCAGAGCATCCCTTGGCCGCTGCGGAAGTCGTCGTGGAAGACGTGGAAGGAAATCCGGGCTACTACACATCGAAGTTTTTCCTGCGTCCACACTACCAATTGGAGGGATTGACGGTTTCCTTGCGGCTTGTATCCAAACTGCCGTCCGCCAAGGCCGGCTAATTGAAATACACAACAAAACACTATGTGAATCAGTACAGCCAGACAGTAACCTCACTGCTAAGTTTGGCTGATATGAGAGAAAACCATCTACCATAAAAAGGAGAGAAGTCATGGCTGTTGATATGTTTATCAAGATTGATAGCGTCAAGGGGGAAGCCCAAGACAAGACCCACAAGGATGAAATCGATGTCCTCGCCTGGAGTTGGGGAATGTCCCAGTCCGGCACCATGCACATGGGTGGTGGCGGTGGCGGCGGTAAGGTCTCTGTACAAGATCTTTCCTTCACCAAATATATCGACAAATCCAGTTCGGTACTCATGGAGTACTGCAGTAACGGCAAGCAGTATAAAGAGGCACAACTGACCGTGCGTAAGGCTGGTGGCGACAATCCGCTTGAGTATTTCATTATTACCATGACCGATGTTATCGTCACTTCCATTTCAACCGGCGGTAGCGGTGGCGAAGATCGCTTGACGGAAAATGTCACGTTGAATTTCGGCTCAGTCCAGACCGAGTATCAGCCCCAGAAACCGGATGGCTCCAAGGATGGCGGGCCAGTCAAATACGGCTGGGATATTGCGGCTAACGCGAAACTCTGATCCATTCTGCACTGGTCCCCCCTCGATGGGGGGACCTGTTTGCTTTTATATTGGGTGCTGAGAAACCCACTCACCACCCTCGGCCATATGGAATATCAACATGCTTGCCGATGAGATCCTCCGGAGAGGTAATCCTAAGGAGGCCCTGGCCAGTCTACAGGATCAGGTCAGAAAGAACCCTTCCAATCCCGAGTACCGCACCTTTCTCTTTCAATTGCTCTCGGTGTTGGGTGAATGGGAACGGGCCATGAACCAGCTCAACGTGGTTGCCGAGCTCGATGACGGTACCTTGGCGATGGTCCAGACCTATCGTGAAGCCTTGCGTTGTGAGGCCCTGAGAACCGAGATCTTCAATGGCGAAAGAACGCCCCTGCTGTTTGGTCAACCCCAGGAGTGGGTCGCTCTAATGATGCAGGCGCTGCAACTCTCAGTAGAAAACAAAATCGCGCAATCCCAAGAGGTTCGCAACCAGGCATTTGAGGCCGCCCCCACCACCAGTGGCACGCTCGACGGCGCCCCATTCACCTGGATTGCGGATGCCGACAGCAGGCTCGGACCGATGTTGGAAGCCGTTATCAACGGCCAGTATTACTGGGTACCAATCCATCAGATTCGCACCATAAATTTCGACGAACCCGCTGATCTGCGAGATCTTGTCTGGATGCCCGCCTACTTTACCTGGAGCAACGGGGGCGAAACCGTCGGCCTGATCCCTGCCCGTTACCCCGATACCCAAGCCCATGATGATCCATTACTCCTGCTGGGTAGAAAAACGGAATGGATCGATGCCGGCGACGACCTGTATCTCGGCCTGGGTCAGCGTATGCTAACCACAGATGCCGGGGACTATCCTCTGCTGGATATTCGAGAGATCAAACTCAACACTGCGGAAGAAGCCACTGACCCTGTTGCAGAGCAAATCGATACCGAGGCATAGATAGGAATTGGTCGGCCTGACGCAAAAAGAACGGCTGCAGCCGTCCCTACTCGACCGGCTGACAGATGAACACCCGGAGCGAAAACAGGAGTCCCGTGACCAACGGGTACTAACCATGAAGAAACTCAGGGAATCTGTGCTGCGGGACCTGCGTTGGCTTTTCAATACCGTAAATCTGAGCGCTATTCAGGACTTGAGCCCCTATCCGGAACTCGAGCATTCAGTGATCAATTATGGGATGCCGGACCTGGCCGGCCACACCGCCTCGAGTGTCGAGATTCATGCTCTGGAACGATTGCTGAGGCAGGCGATTCTCGATTATGAACCGCGACTGATCCGCAACAGTGTGCGAGTCAGGTTGAAAGTGGCGGAAAGCCGAATGAACCACAATGCGATGACCTTCGATGTGGAAGCGGACCTGTGGGCGGACCCGGTACCACTGCACATGTACATGAAAACCGAGATCGACCTGGAGATCGGTGATGTGACGGTTACCGAATATTCCGGTCGGAGTAACGGTTGATGGATCCCCGCCTCCTAAAATATTACAACAAAGAGTTGCAATACATCCGGGAGATGGGGGGTGAGTTCGCCAAGGCATATCCCAAGATTGCCGGCCGTCTCGGTCTTGAAGGTTTCGAGTGCGCCGATCCCTATGTGGAGCGCCTCCTGGAGGGTTTTGCATTTCTGGCGGCGCGCGTTCAGCTCAAACTGGATGCCGAATTTCCACGTTTCACACAACATTTACTGGAAGCCGTCTACCCACACTACCTTGCACCGACACCCTCAATGGCAGTGGTTAAACTGCAACCCGATCTAACCGAAGGTGGCTTGGCCGAAGGCTTTGTGGTGCCACGTAATACCGCGATTCGCAGTCTGCTGGGTAAGGGTGAACAAACCTCATGTGAGTACAGGACGGCCCAGCAGACCACGCTCTGGCCACTGGAACTCGATGAAGCGGAATACCTGACGGCATTTACCGGCAGAGATCTGCCCGAGATTCCGGGTGCCAAGGCAGCGATTCGCCTCCAACTGCGTTGTACCGCGGGTCTGACATTCGACAAGCTTGAGCTGGATCAGCTCCCCCTCTATCTGCTGGGCGTGGACGAGCTACCCATGCATCTCTACGAGCAGTTCTTGGGTAACAGCCTGGCGGTCGTGGTCAGACCCGCCAAGCATCCAGCGCCCTGGCAGGAAGTGCTCGAGAAATCGCCCATTACTCCGCTGGGATTCGATGATGCCGAGGCAATGTTACCGTTCGGGCCCCGCTCGTTTCAGGGTTATCGACTGATTCATGAATATTTCGCCTTTCCTGCCCGCTTCCTGTTTGTCTCAATCAATGGGCTGGCAACAGCCGTAAAGCGCTGCGCGTATGATGAACTGGAAATCATCATCATCCTCAATCGCAGTCACCCTGCTTTGGAAAAGGTGGTCAGCAACTCCAATTTCGGGTTGTTTTCGGTCCCGGTAATCAACCTATTCCCAAAACAGTGCGACCGCATCCATCTGAGCAATGCCGCTCACGAACACCATCTGGTGCCGGACAGAACGCGACCGATGGACTTCGAAGTTCATTCAATTGCAGGAGTGAACGGTTACGGAACAGGAATGGAGCGTGAACAACACTTTCTGCCCTTCTACGCCTCAAAGAGTCTGGCCGCCCAGCGTCCGGAGCAGGCATTCTACACCTCACGCAGGGAACCACGGGTCGTCTCTTCACATCAACGCCGCAGTGGACCGCGCTCCAGTTACATCGGCAGTGAGGTCTTCATCAGTTTGGTGGATGCCCAAGAGGCACCCTATCGATCGGATCTCCGCCAAGTCGGGGTGAGCACACTCTGCACCAACCGGGACCTTCCACTGCAGATGCCGATCGGTAAGGGTAAGACCGATTTTACTCTGGAATCTGGCGCCCCCGTGGATAGCGTGCGATGCATTGCAGGACCCAGTCGCCCCAAACCCTCCTGGGCCGAGGGAGACGTTACCTGGCGACTGGTCAGTCATCTATCACTTAACTATCTATCCCTGATCGACAATGACGAGGTGCAGGGTGCGGCGGCACTGCGAGAGATGCTGGCCTTGTACAGTGATATCAGCGAGGCCCCGGTTCGCAATCAAATTGACGGTGTCAGGCGAATATCTTCCGAATCGGTGGTACGGCGTCTGCCGGTTAGCGGCCCACTGGCACTTGGACGCGGCCTTGAGATCAGTCTGACCCTGGATGAGAGCGCGTTTCAGGGCACCGGCGTCTTTCTTCTAGGTGCGATCCTCGATCGCTTCTTTTCCCGATATGTCTCGATAAACTCCTTCACCCAGACCTCGATCAAGACCGAGGAACGGGGAGAAATTATGCGATGGCCATTACGCACCGGACAGCAATCCGCGCTCTAGAACTGCAGCGCCAGTTACACACAGAGCCTTTTAAATTCGATTTTTACTGGGCAGTTCGGCTACTGGAATGCGCTCATCCCGATCATCCCAGGGTTGGTGATGCCCTGCGCCCTGTTGATGAACCGCTCCGCTTTTCTCAACAGGCATCCCTGGCCTTTGCTCCATCCACCCTCGCGGGATTCGAAATAGCCAAGCAGGGTGAACCGGCAGTTATGGAGATCCTGTTTTTCGGTCTGTTCGGACCCAATGGACCTTTGCCCTTACACCTGACAGATTACGCCAGGGATCGTTTGCGCAATGCCGATGATTCCACGTTCACGGCTTTTGCCAATATTTTTCATCACCGCCTCCTCAGTCTGTTCTACCGGGTATGGGCCAATGCCAGACCCGCGGTCAGTTATGATCGACCGGATTGCGATCAGTTCGCCAAATACACTGGCGCTGTATGCGGCTACGCTTCACCTGCCCTGCGTGAGCGGGACGGCATGCCGGATATTGCGAAATTCCACTATGCCGGTTGGATGTCGTGCCAAACCAGAAATGCCGATGGACTGAGGGCGATCCTGTCAGATTTTTTCGACTTGCCTGTGAGCATCGAGGAATTCATCGGCCACTGGATGACATTGCCCGTAGATGCCCGATTATATTTAGGAAAAACACGGGATACCGGAACCCTGGGTATGACTGCCATACTGGGCGGGGCCGTATGGGACTGCCAGAGTAAATTCAGGATTCGACTTGGCCCCTTGGAGCTGATCGATTATGAACGTTTTCTGCCCGGTGGGACCGGGCTGAAACACTTGAGAGCGATTGTAAGGAACTATGTCGGTGATGATCTGCGCTGGGACCTCAATCTAATTCTGAAAAAACAGCAGATACCCGAGCTCAGATTAGGCAGGGAGCGGCGGCTTGGCTGGACCTCCAAGCTTGTGAATGGCGAACTCGAGAAAGACATGGATGATTTGTTGCTCAATCCACTATTCAGTCTCAATTAATACGCTGAGACTCTATACTTAAACATAACTTATTAGATTCGACTAAACACCAACTATCCGTAGCAGGAGATTTGCTCAGTCAATGTCTGTTTAAGCTAATTTATGGACTGATTCTTCAGTACCTGCAAGACTCAACTACGGAGAGAAACACAACAAAGGGGATATTGTGATGTCTGACATCAGTCGCGTTGCCCTATTTGGGAAACTCAACAGTGTGGGTTACAAGGCCATCGAGAGCGCAACGGTGTTCTGCAAGATGCGGGGCAATTCCTATGTGGAACTCGTGCATTGGATCCATCAGATACTCCAGTTGCAGGATTCGGATCTTCATCACATCATCAAGCAGTTCAATATAGAACCCTCTCATTTGGCCCGGGATATCACAGAAACTCTGGACAGCCTGCCTCGTGGTTCAACCTCAATATCCGATCTTTCCTCACACATTGAGGAAGCCGTAGAGCGTGGCTGGGTCTATGGGACCCTGATGTTCGGCGAATCACAGGTCCGTACGGGTCATCTGGTTGTCGGTATCTTGAAGACCAAGAGCCTCACCCATGCTCTGCTGGGGATCTCGAAAGAGTTCGAGAAAATCAAGCTGGATACCCTGACTGAACGTTTTGATGAAGTGGTAGCGGGCTCTCCCGAAGATTCACTGCATGCAACGGATGGCTTCCAGGCCGGTGGTGGCGCGGCACCTGGCGAGGCCAGTGGCGCCATGCCGCCCGCGCAAATGGGTAAGCAGGAGGCGTTGAGACAATTCACTGTGGACCTCACTGAAGAGGCGCGCTCGGGTCAGATGGACCCCATCGTCGGCAGGGACGAAGAGATCCGTCAAATTGTCGATATCCTCATGCGGCGAAGACAAAATAATCCCATCCTGACCGGCGAGGCCGGTGTGGGTAAGACCGCCGTGGTTGAAGGATTCGCACAGCGTATTGCGGCGGGTGATGTCCCCCCTCCCCTACAGGATGTAACCTTGCGTTCGCTGGATGTGGGCTTGCTGCAGGCCGGTGCCAGCATGAAAGGCGAGTTCGAAAACAGACTCAAACAGGTCATCCAGGAGGTCCAGTCCTCGGAAAAGCCGATCATCATGTTCATCGATGAAGCGCATAC
>JASJBU010000029.1 GCA_030066355.1 Gammaproteobacteria bacterium
ATATGGATGCAGATCTCCGCCTGACATTTAGCCATCAAACAACGAGGGGCGATCACCCCAAAGCCGGATATCCCATGACAACTGAAACCAAGCGAATTGAGAACCCAGCAGGTAAACGGGGGATTCGTGGTATCCACATCCTGTGGATCGTACTCGCCACCATCCTGGTCACGGCTGCGATCACTTTCTGGGTTGTGCGTACCTATATCTATGCCAAGGATTTCGAACCGGTCGAACTCAGCCGGAACGAGCAACAAACACTCAATAACAAACTGCGGTTGCTGGGTTATGAGCCGGAACCGATGCCCGGCACTCAAGCGGATCTGGAAACCGACGAGACCGATCAGCAATGGCTCAGACCCGAACCTTATCAAGAGTTGCATGCGAAACGTGAAGTCAGCTTCAGTGAGCGAGAACTCAACGCGCTTGTGGCAAAGAACCAGGATCTGGCCAAAAAACTGGCTGTCGACCTGTCTGAGGACTTGGTGAGCGCCCGCCTGCTGGTGCCGCTTGACCAGGATTTTCCGATCCTTGGTGGTAAAACACTGCGCGTCTCAGCAGGGCTCGAACTGGCCTTTCGCAATGCCAAACCGGTGGTCATCCTCAAAGGTGTCAGCATCATGGGCATACCCATCCCCAATGCATGGCTGGGAGGACTTAAGAACATCGACCTGATCGATGAATTCGGTGACGAGCGAGGATTCTGGTCGGCCTTCGCCGACGGCGTGGATCATATTCGTGTCGCAGAGAGGCAATTGAAAGTCAAACTGAAAGAGTAGCCATTTCTGCAGTGATTAGCGTACACCTTTACCCCATAACACAGCATGATGTGACAAGGGATCTACCAGCGATGCAGTCAATGGTACTAATGACAAGTGCGAATCAAAAATCCATACAGCTTACCGGCGCTTGAATGATCCTGGATCTCAATGGTTTTTGACAGATTGGTCATCTCGTGTCTGAAACATACCCGCCTGTCAACACCAGTTGATTCGCCACCTATCTTTCATGGATCTTTTTTACAACGCCTCTGCATCCTGTATGTCATGATTTGCTGATGCTTGCTGCCAAATACATCAAGAGAGGATTTGCTGCAAAACGGTGGCCTGTTGGTGATTACCCTCCTGATGGTATAGGATGAATTCCGGTCTGTCAGAATCGCCGCAGG
This sequence comes from Gammaproteobacteria bacterium, assembly GCA_030066355.1. Lineage (GTDB taxonomy): Bacteria > Pseudomonadota > Gammaproteobacteria > Chromatiales > Chromatiaceae > JASJBU01. The sequence continues at coordinate 1,169 of JASJBU010000029.1, forward strand.
TTGAATGTACCAACAGGTAGAGGAATGACGAATACCAATCAACAATTAGTCAAACTCATCCATAAGCAATTTACCGACTACTATCACGCCTTCGAGAATGTAGCCGATCGGGCGCCCTTATTGTTCAAAAAAGGCGAAATGGGTCAGCGACTGAGTGATGATTTGTCGAGGATAAAGCTTTATCGGGCCGCTATCGATGAGAGTGTCTCTGCATCGGAATCCATCCTAGGCCCAGACACCTATCGGACAAAAGTTTGGAAGCGCGCGCGAAAGCATTGCAAGAAAATATACGATGACGAACTGGCGACTACTTATTTCACTTCGGTGATGCGGAAAATTTTCGCAAGGCAAGGCCTTCCAGTTGAGTTCAAGGATGATGGCATCAAAGAGAAATCGGTAAATCCTGATAAAAATGTACTGCTTTACCCCTTCGATGACCCAGTCCAGTTAGGCAAGGCCATCCTGTTGGCATTGACTCATTCTGTATTTTCAGATTCGCTTTCAAGTACAGTCAGGAAAAACATAGACTGCATCGTCAATATCATCTTGGAGCAATCTAACCAGCTGTCTGGAGCTAAATCGCTTGAATTGTTGGAACCGGTCTTCTACAGAGGTAAAGGGGCCTATCTGGTCGGCCAAATACGGGCTGCTCACAAACTAATACCCATCGTGTTTTGTATCGTCCACACAACAGAAGGCATAGCGATCGATGCTGTTCTCGTTGGCCAAGATGCGACCAGGAACTTTCTTTTTTCATCGACCCGCTCCGCGTTTACTGTCTCGACCCATTCGTATCGCGAGCTGTACAGCTTTGTCCATCGATTGTTTCCCAGAGAAAATCCTGCTTATGTTTTCGATCTGATCGGCTTCACCCATCCATCGAAGATCTCATTGTTAAAGCAGTTGAGAAAAGCCTTGAAACGCGGCGCAGTTCTCGAACATATCGGCAATGGACCTGCTGACTTGGTGTTTGGGTTCAAGAGATTCCCGTTGGTCTTCAAAGTACTCCGCGGTAGCTTGCCTGATCGTAAAAGCATACTCAGGAACCATGAAAAAATACATCAAACGGACAGACTGGGACAGGTTCTCGACTTGCTCGACTACCGCTACTTGACATTCAAAGTCAAAAACATTTCATCGCGTTTATTGAAGTGTCTCGTAGCTGAACAGTCCGAAGATCTTACCATCGATCCCAAACACATCGTATGCAAACGATTGTATGCATCACGTCGGATTCAGCCAGTGGGAGAATACATTCAGAGGACCGATAGCAAGAAAGCACAACGCACTCTTATGGATGTCGGTTGGAACATAAAGCATCTCGCCGCTATGGGGTATATACCAAGATCGATGGGGTTGGAACATTTCGGTATAACCCAATGGGGACGGGTCGTGTATTTGAATCATGCGTCATTGTCGGATATTCGCCTGTACCTTTTTCGCTATCAAAGCGATACGACCCTGGGAATAGAGCGCTACAGTGCCAATCCCAATCGCTTTGAAAAAGACATGGACATTCCCTCTGAGCACCGGGAGCTGTTCCGGGCTGTACATGGTGATCTGTTTCTTCCAGACTTTTGGGAAGAGAGGAAGATCAAGTTCTATGATGGTCATTTTCCTGATGTCTATCCTTATCCGTCACGTTTTCGCTTGAAGCCTAGAAGGTTTCGTAATACCTTCGTCAAAGAACTGAAGCGACTTGACCATACAGGCGTTGACAAACAAATTCGCGTACTCGTTGAAGACCTGGCAGTCATCGATGTGGAATTGGCAGGTCTCAGCTTTCTAAGGCTTGAGGTACCAAACCCTCGGGCTCGCGTGCTGGTGATAGAGCCAATCGGCCCTGAAATCATTGCGCAACTTCACCGACGACTTGCCGATGTGACTTTCGACATACTCGAGTCGGAATCCGAGATAGTCGAAAATTCCGGGCATTGGATGCCCGGCATTCACGGCAAACTCAAGACTCTGGTTCAGGTCAGAAGCTATGACTACGTCATTGGGTATGTCAATGAAACCTTCGATCATGATTTTTTCAAATTTGCCCAATTGAAAGGATTTCTATTGCTGTCTACCGGTACACACAATATCGATATCGATGCAGCAACTAAATTTTACACCGTGGTAACCAACGCACCCGGACCGACCACGACAACAGTCGCGGAACAAAATCTCGGTCTGTTATTGGATGCAATCTTCTCCAAATACATTTGTTACGGTAGGCCCGCTGGAAACCTTGCCAGACTGACCGATTCACTCACGGAAGCCATTTCCCCACTGATCTCGGCACAGGTCATGTGGCTCTGCCTCCTGCAACGGGCATTGAAACTGGATGATATGTATGCATTTGGATCGAGTCAGCGTTATGTGCGTACCGGTGTCAGTCGTCAGGCCACTGTTTACCACGATCAGATAGGGCAAAATAAGGAGGCTGAAATCAGCCGTAGCATCGGTGTCATAGGGCTCAACCAGACGGGGCTGCACCTGATACAATTCGCGATCGCCTTCGAGGCCACCACGATATATGTTATTGAACGTGAATATTGGGACCTTACTGGTGAGGATAGAGAACGAATGAATCAAATGGTTTCTCTAGTCCAGGAAATATCTCAGACACCACGATTAACCATACAGATATTGCCTGTCAACAGATCCGCGCTACTGAAGTACGCCTCATTTACATTCAACACTCAACAGACCATATTTGACATCAACAACCAGGAGTCAAGACGGACCACAAGACACATTGACATGCAGCAGGTCTTCATTCGTAATCCTAACAAACTCGCACAGTTACTTGCTGAGCCGCTGACACTGGGTATACAGGGTTTTGGACGCATTGGAGAAGCTGTGGCACTACGAGCTATCGCCATGGGAACCAATGTCATTGTTTATCAAAGAGATCCTCAGAGAGTCAAATATCTGTCAAAACTTTCAAAGCTCAACAGACTGATTGCATTCCTCAGTGAATGGCAAGGCTTTACAAAACCTTGCGAATTTGTAGCGGATAAATTGGAATTGTTTCGAAGGTCAAATCTCATCACCACCTTGGCTACAACCACTGACAGCACGCTCAATTGGGTTACTCATGATGGATTGCAGGTATTCGCAGCGCAGGCAAAGTCCCCTATTCGGGTGATTGTCAGCGCCGGAAAAGGACTCGTCGATGAAAACGCACTCTTGTCTTTTTTAAAGAAGAATCCAGATGCTGAAGCAAGATTGGATGTGCTTCTCGGTGAGCATCAAGGAAATGCATATTTAAAACTCATCGATCAGGATGGCTTTCCTCTACAAAACCTCAAGGTCACCGGTCACACTGCCGCAGCCGTCCATGAGGTGCGACGTCTCAAGATTTACAAGGCACTCGACAACTTGCGGCAACTCCTAGACGGCAGGATTCCCCCAAACATCGTCAACTTCTCTCGTACTAAGGAAAATAACCTAAGATCACAAAGCATCATTCAGATCGAAGGCTTGAGCTTTATCCGCTTACAGCCTGTTAACTCAAAGGCTCGTGTTCTCATCATTGAACCCTTGACACCTGATATCGTCTTACAACTACAACATCGATTCAGCGACGTATCTTTTGACATACTTCTGGCGGAATCTGAACTGGTTAAAGACTCTGGAAAATGGATACCTGGAATCAACACGAGGTTAGATACTATCGTCAGCAAGCAAAAGTACGACTATTGCCTAGGCTACTGCAACGCGAGTTTTAACGCCTCTTTCTTTGCCCAGGCGAATCTGAAGGCATTGATTCTTTTCGCATCAGCAATTCATCATATCGACCTCGAAGCAGCCACTCAGATGAGCACATTGGTTACCAATGTACCCGGTTTTACGACGACAGCCGTCACTGAACAAAACATCGGCATGCTGTTGGAAGCCCTATACGGACAGTATGTTCATGAATCAAACTCTTTGGGTGAAACAGCGTTACAACGCATCAAGATAAAAGGCAAACACGACGCAAGGTCAGTCGCACAGATCCTTTGGTTTAGCTTGCTCAAACGCACGCTCAAGTTGGATAGCATGTACCAGTTTGGCGCCGGCGATAAGTATGTTAGAACCGGCATACGGCAAGATGCGACCGTCTATCACGACCAGTTAGGTCAATATCATGAAGCAACCATCAGAAACAGTATTGCCATCATTGGGCTGGATGAAGTAGGCCTTAACCTCATCGAACTCGCCATGACCCATGAGATATCAGTCATTTACCTGCTCAAAGAAGAATATGATGGACTCAAACAAAAACACAAAAAGCGTCTGCACAAACTCTCGAAGCTTCTCAAAATCGTTTCTCAAACCAAAGACTTCTCTGTCGAGATCAAACCTGTGCATAGCGAGCATTTGACCCGAAATGCAGACTATACAATCAAAACTCCATCTGCTTACCACAATAAAACACTCAAACAGGTTTTTCCAAGAAGCGGTGTGGAAATCTTAGCCGAATCGATCTTCATCAGCGATAAACGTGTCTTGTCACGTTCACTCGAGGGATTGACATTTGGTGTACAGGGCCTGGGTCGTATCGGTGAGGCCGTAGTCCAACGAGCACTGACACTGGGTGCAGACATCAAAGTCTGCCAACGCCAACCTGATCGTCCCAGGTACCAGGAAAAACGACAGAGATTACAGAAACTCGCAATGAATCGCGCCAAGCAATATCGTCAATCGATGAATCTCGAATACGTCGATAAAGAGGAATTGTTTCGTTCCAGTAATGTAGTCTCGACATTAGCCGCAACTACGGTTTCCACCCGTCATTGGGTGGATAGCAGCGCCTTACGCATGCTCGGCACTCATGCCAAAAACAACATTCGGGTGTTGATCAATGCTGGAAAAGGATTATTGAATGAATCTGAACTCATCCCCTTCTTACAGCAACATCCCGACATTGAGGTTCGTCTGGATGTTCTCTCGAATGAGCAAAATGGAATCTCTGGACATCGGTTTTTGGATCTCAACGGGAAGCCACTGAAAAACCTGAAGATTGCTGGTCACACAGCAGCAGCCATCCCGGAGCTGCGTCGACTGAAGATCTTGCATGCGATAAACAATCTGTGGCTTCTGCTCGATGGAAAAATACCCAATAACATTCTGAATGAGGATGCTTTGACTCCACAGCTATGAGAGTAAACGCGCAATTCCGCTTATCTCATGGAGTGCAGGCATTTTCGCCAGATTCAACCCGCTCAAATACGCACGAACGATTCCCCCAACAGGCAAACAGAACATCCAGCATACCCCTGAATCCAGGGGTATATCATTCATGTCTAGTCTATCTTCCATGGATATATTGATGCAGGGCGTGTGCGGCTGAGCACAACGCCCTGTCGGTTTTGCAGCACCCAGCAGGAATCTCAGTTTATGTGATTACCCGTTGGCGACTTCCCGATCGTAAAACTGCTCTTCCTCTGTTGAACCGCTCAATGCCGTAACGGATGAAAGGCCACCTTGAATCGTGGTCGTGACATCATCAAAATACCCTGCCCCGACTTCTTGTTGATGTGACACGAAAGTGTAGCCTTTCTCACGCGCCGCAAACTCCGGTTTTTGCACCTTCTCCACATAGTGTCGCATACCATCACCACGAGCATAGTCGTAGGCCAGATCGAACATGTTGAACCACATGCTGTGAATACCGGCAAGGGTGATGAACTGATATTTGTAACCCATACCCGCGAGTTCATCCTGAAAATTGGCAATCGTCGACTCGTCGAGATGCTTTTGCCAGTTGAATGAAGGTGAACAATTGTAGGCCAACAATTTATGCGGATTCTCTGCAATGATGGCTTCTGCAAACTCGCGGGCGAAACCCAGATCGGGTTTACCCGTCTCACACCACACCAGATCCGCATAGGGGGCATATGCCAGGCCGCGGGAGATCGCCTGTTCCAGACCGTTGCGCACCTGAAAAAAGCCCTCGGAAGTCCGCTCGCCAGTCACGAAGGGTCTGTCATTATCATCGATGTCGGAAGTCAGCAGATTGGCCGCTTCGGCGTCGGTACGCGCCAACAACACGGTCGGCACTCCACAGACATCGGCTGCGAGTCTGGCCGATATCAGTTTATGAACGGCCTCCTGGGTGGGCACCAGTACCTTACCCCCCATATGGCCACATTTCTTGACTGCAGCCAATTGATCCTCGTAATGAACCCCCGCAGCACCGGCAGTGATCATGTTTTTCATCAACTCGAAAGCGTTCAACACACCCCCGAATCCTGCTTCCGCATCAGCCACGATCGGCAAGAAATAGTCGATATATTCCTCATCATCCGGCCCGATGTCTCGAGACCACTGTATTTCATCGGCACGCTTGAAGGCATTGTTGATACGCCGCACCATAGCGGGTACGGAATCGTAAGCATACAGGGATTGGTCCGGATACATGGTCTCCGAGGTGTTTCCGTCAGCCGCCACCTGCCAGCCTGAGAGGTAGACTGCCTCGATCCCGGCCTTGGCCTGCTGCAGGGCCTGCCCACCGGTGATGGCGCCCATGCAGTTGAGATAACCCTTTTCGGCATTGCCATGCAACTGCTTCCAGAGTTTCTCGGCACCCTGCCTCGCATAGGTATGCTCAGGCTGAACGCTGCCTCGCAGTCGTACCACATCAGCTGCACTATAACCGCGCTTTACATCGGTCCAACGGGAATTCCTGGCCCAGTCCTGTTCCAGCTCCTGAATCTGGTCTTCACGTGCTTGCATCTCTCGTTCTCCTATGGCGTGTAAATGATTCCCATTCTTATGTAGGGATTAATCAAAGATATAGGCCATGAAAAACTATAAGGAAATATAATTATATCAATAAAAAATATTGATTATATTAATACAAAACCAGGCAATCACTGGCAGAGCTGCCTGGTCGCATGACATCTCACAGATCGTAAAGGTTGCATGGAATATATTCTGTGGTGGGTCCTCGGGCTGGCCGGATCCTGTATCAGAGCGGCTGCTGTGTAACCGGAACGCCTTCCTCGTCGGCATACCACCAGCCACCGAGAGGAAACCCAATCCTTACTGAATGCACGGTGGTATCCCGTTCGCCAAAGACCCTGACGCCTATCGACATCCCCGCCCTGGAACATCACTCCCTGCAGCCGATTCCGCCGAGGCCCTACGTACCAGGGCGTTGTCCTCAAAACATTATACTGTCGAGATGCGACCGGCAAACCACCTTGGACTGTCGTGTTACTGAAACCTGGCTGCGCAATTCGGGCCTGGACACCCAGAACATCGCTCAGCACGGCATTGAAGAGAGCCATGATCTGGGCCTTGAGAGATGGCTGGCATCACGACTAACGCTCGCCGTTCCTTAGTTTGAATTCGCGACGCCGCTGGTAGAGCAGTGGCTCAGTGTAGCCGCTGGGCTGCTCGCACCCCTTGAAGATGAGGTCACAGGCGGCTTGAAAGGCCAGGCTGTTGGTGAAATCCGGCGCCATCGCATGGTAGTCGGGATCACTGGCGTTTTGTCGATCCACGGTCACCGCCATGCGTTTGAGTGTACTGAGTACCTGGGCCTCGCTGCACAAGCCGTGCTGCAACCAATTGGCGATGTGCTGACTGGAGATACGCAGGGTGGCACGGTCTTCCATAAGGCCGACATCCCGAATATCCGGCACCTTGGAGCAACCCACCCCTTGATAGATCCAGCGCACGACATAACCCAGGATTCCCTGGGCGTTATTGTCCAACTCCTGCTGAACCTCATCCTCTGTCACAACCTGGTCACCTAGCAACGGAATCTCCAGCATGTCATCGAGATCCGCCGGATGGCGGGATTGCAGCTGTGTCTGAATCACATTGACGTCGACCTTATGGTAATGCATGGCATGTAGTACCGCGGCTGTCGGGGAAGGTACCCAGGCGGTCGTCGCCCCAGCCAGAGGATGACCGATCTTGTTGTCCACCATCTGGCACATCTCGTCCGGCATGGCCCACATGCCCTTACCGATCTGCGCATTCCCTCGCATGCCGCAGGCCAGCCCGATATCGACATTCGAATCTTCATAGGCCTGAATCCAGGCGGAGTCTTTCATGTCGGCTTTGCGCACCATGGGTCCGGCTGCCATACTCGTGTGGATCTCGTCACCGGTTCGGTCGAGAAAGCCGGTGTTGATAAAGACGACACGCTCCCTGGCAGCACGGATACATTCCTTTAGATTCAGTGAGGTGCGCCGTTCCTCGTCCATGATACCCATCTTCAGGGTATGGCGAGGCAAGCCGAGGACATCCTCGATACGATCAAAAAGATCATTGGCGAATGCGACCTCTTCGGGGCCGTGCATCTTCGGTTTGACGATGTATATGCTCTGCGCAGGCGAGTTGCGATACCGCCCTTGGCCGTTGATATCGTGCAGAGCGATCAGACTGGTGAGCATGCCGTCCAGGATACCTTCGGGTATCTCACGCCCCTGGTGATCGAGAATCGCATCGGTAGCCATCAAGTGCCCGACATTGCGCACCAGGAGAAGACTGCGTCCGGGTAAGACATAGGATCCACCATCCGCGGCCGTATAGCTGCGGTCCGCATGCAAGCCCCGGGTAAACGTTTTATCCCCCTTGGTGATCGTCGCCGACAAGTCTCCCTTCATCAAACCGAGCCAATTGCGGTAGACCTGTACCTTGTCCTCCGCATCGACGGCTGCCACCGAATCTTCACAGTCCTGGATGGTGGTCAAGGCCGCCTCCAATTGCACATCCATGATACCGGCCGAATGGAACTGGCTGAGGTCGTGTTGCGGATCGATTCGCAGTTCGATATGCAGGCCGTGATTGCGCAAGAGTACCGTGGACGGCTGATCTTCAGGTCCCTGATAGCCCACGAATTGCTCAGGCTTTAAGAGTCTGGCTTCACCTCCTTTTGGCAGGGTCACGATAAGCTGACCTCTGCAAATACAATAGGCCGTTACCTGTGTATGTGAGATGTCCTTCAGGGGAACCACCTCATCGAGAAATGCCATGGCGTATGCGATGGCCCGTTCTGCTCGTCTGGGGTTGAATGCCGCCGTCAGTTCCGCGCCATCATCTTCAGGAATGACATCGGATCCATACAGTGAATCGTACAGACTACCCCAACGGGCATTGGCGGCATTCAGTGCAAAGCGTGCGTTTTTGACCGGCACCACCAGCTGAGGCCCGGCAAGCGCACTGATCTCCGGATCGGTGTTTTTCGTGCTGATCGTGAAGTCGTCACCTACCGGTTGCAGATAGCCGATCTTCATGAGAAAGGCCTTGTAGGCCTCCGGATCATGAGGTTCGCTTGAATGCTGTCTGTGCCAGTCATCTATTTGTTGCTGCAGAATGTCGCGTTTGTTGAGTAAGGCACGGTTGGTCGGTGCGAAATCCCTGACGCAGCCAGCCAGCCCCTCCCAGAATCTATCCGGCTCTATACCGGTGCCCGGAATGATTTCATGGTTGACCAGATCGAACAAATCCTTGTCTACCTGAAGATCAGATACATCAACACGGTCGGTCATAAAACCCTACCCTCCAGAACTGAGCCAGATGTATGATTATCTTTTTTTATTTCATTTAACCTAGCAGTAGCAGCAGGTACACGCAACGTTTGATAAAAGTTGTTTGGCCTGTACAGTCGGTAATGATCCTGAATCACCTTTCCTGAGCACTCTACACCACCGCACCCCACATAAGACATTACTTGTCTATGATATTTAGATTATTGTGATATTTATTCGCTACTTATGTGTCGGGATAGGTGGTTGTAGAGCTTCCCAATATAACGCAGTTCCATCGATTGCCAATCTACATGTCCACTGCGATCGTTAAGATCTGAAGTGTTGAATACTGAATATGGCAAGGCGTATTACTACTACTGATTTTATGCTAATAGATTGCTGCTGTTGCCAACTATGCAATTGCTTATTGGATGTTGATGCTTCGATGGATAGGATTGACAGAGTCTGGTTATCCCATGGGACTTAGCTCTGTAATCGCATTTACCTAGGATGTTATGCTCTTGATTGCTAATTAGAATGACACTGGATCGGCGCTGGGTTATGCTTCTATCAATACCGGTATCAATACGGAACGCGTGATGTTGTCATCGCTATTTCAATTGCCCGGCAATAATTTCGAAAATTATTTATACCGCCGCTGATTATTTGTGTATGTAAAAAAGCAGAACAACGTGCAGTTGAATGTAAATTTCTCACTAAAGGGGATTGAATCCGTCTACTGAATTAAATGTTTCCGCGTAGTTTCTCTCCTATCCCGGCGTCATTCTCTAATACCCGAATCAACTGCTCGAATACGATCGGTCGATAAAAGAAATACCCCTGAAACACAGGACAACCAATTGCCTTTAAGCGATCGAGCTCAGACTTTTTCTCAATACCTTCGGCTACAACGTTGAGACCTTGCGATCTCGCAACATTGATAATCGCTTCCACAATCGACCAGGCATTCGGATCATGTTCTGCTCTGACTATGAATGATCGATCAATTTTGAGTTCATCGAGTGGTAAGCGGCTGAGATAGGCAAGCGACGAATATCCCGTACCAAAGTCATCCAGTGAAAACATGACTCCGGCTTCCCGCAATGCATTCATTCTTTCGATCGTCTTCTCGACATCGTCCAGCAGCGCCGTTTCCGTGAGTTCCAGCTTAAGGCGACCACGGGGTATCTGATACCTGTCGAGGATGCGCATTACTGTATCGCTGAAGTTGTGATCCCTGAACTGACGGGCACTCACGTTTACCGTGAATGTGCTTGTCGGCAGCAGGCTATTGGATTTCACCAACGGACCTATGTCCTGACAGGCCTGTTCAAGAATCCAACCGCCCAAAGCGCGAATCATACCGGTCTCTTCGGCTATTTCAATAAACTGAAGCGGGGGAACCATCCCTCTATCAGGATGCTGCCAGCGGACCAGCGCTTCTACTCCTACCACATGGCCAGCCACATCACATTGCGGTTGATAGACGAGAAACAGATCCTGTTGAACAAAAGCGTTCTGGAGGTCCTTTTCAAGATGCAATCGTTCGTCCGCCGCAACCTGCATGGCTTTCTCATAGAAGGCGACCTTATTGCCTCCTTCCTGCTTGGCACGATACATGGCGGCATCGGCCCGCTTCAACAGGTCCTCTGCCTTATCATCGATATGAGGAAAAACAACAACGCCAATACTTGGTGTAGCTTGATAACGACCATGATCCAACTGATAAGGCTCAGCAAGCTCGCGACGAATCTTGTCGGCCACATGTGCAATTGGGCTCAGAACGTCGTCACCGTCTTGTTCCACAAACGGCAACAACACAACGAATTCGTCACCGCCGAGCCGACAGACCGTATCTTCCTCACGAACGATATCCTGCAACCGTTGCCCCACTTGTTTCAACAGACGGTCACCAGCTGCATGCCCCAATGAATCATTGATGTTTTTGAAGCGATCGAGATCCAGCATGATCAATGCACCCCGCCTCTGATGCCGCAGGTCGCTGGACAAAGCCTGTTCTAGACGGTTGAACATCAGGCGTCGGTTTGCCAGTCCTGTCAACTCGTCGTTGTAGGCCATGTATTCGATGCGTTCCTGTGCTTGGTTGAGTTCGGCCAGTCGTGCGCCTAGCTCGCGATTCATCTCAGCCAGTCCCTCCATGGCTTGGTCGCGCTCCTCGCTGGCCACCTGCAACGACTGGCTCATATCATTGAAGGCCAACCCTAACTCACCAAGTTCATCAGTCCTTTTGATGTCGACTTCGACATTGCGCGTTCCATCAGCCAGCTGTTTACTGGCGGCCACCAACTTGGACAACGGTCCTTGGATGTGGCGGGCAAACCAAACAGAAACGACAATCACACCAACTACTAGCACCAACAGAACTGTAATCAGGCTGTTTCGAGTGGAAACGATTGGCGCCTCGAGCTCCGACTGAGGTATACCGACCATCAGCACCCAGCCCTTGATGTTCAAGGGAACTTGTAAGGCGTAAACAGAGGTCGCGTTACAAGTTCCCTTGAACATCAAGGGCTGGGTGCTGATGGTCGGTATACCTCAGTCGGAGCTCGAGGCGCCAATCGTTTCCACTCGAAACAGCCTGATTACAGTTCTGTTGGTGCT
>JASJBU010000193.1 GCA_030066355.1 Gammaproteobacteria bacterium
GTTTTCAGCCATGGCCACACCCTCGAAACCGTTGTTGATCTTCTGTTGTTGAACCGAGGCGGGCAGGGCGACCTCTTCCATGACATTGCCATCCTCGTCAACACGGATCAGCAGATTGTCACGGCTGCTGTTGCCTTCGGAGGCGATCCAGAAGCTGCCGTCCTTGGCCTGGGCGATGCCTTCCGGATCATAGTTGCAATCTGTGGGGCAGTTGCTCGGCCCACCCTGCAGCACCGTAACGTCCTCGATCTCTGCAGGTCGCTCCTCTGTATCGATGGTGTAGATACGCGGTTCCTTGTAATAGGAATCGTGAACGGTGTACAGTGTCTCTTCTTCATCGATATCTCCCACCATACCGGACAGGGCGCCCCAGGCAATCGGGATGTCTTCATTCACCGGATCTTCGTCCGAGACGATGGTCGGGTAGCTGGCCTGACCTTTCCGCAGGCGGAAAATGCTGACCGTGGAGCGGATGCCCTCAGCTGCGTCGTCCACCTCAGAGGAGACCACGAAGAGTCTCCTTTCGGGGATCGCCTTCAGACCCTCGGGCCCGTTAGTCACTGGCAAGACCTGCACGAACTCCTGCTGCTTAATGCCATGCAGGCGGTAGACGGCCACGAAGTTGCCGCGCTCGGAGCCAACAAACAGGTATTTCTTCTTCCCGTAGCGGGCGTATTCGATGCCCTCCGGCTCGGCCCCTTTGTTTTCGGAGCGGCTCTCGGGATAGTGGCCGTGACGCACCGCGATATGCTCGTAACTGTTGCCCGCGTCCCATTGGAGACCGGACTTGCGATGGAAGATGGAGAAGCCACGGCTGCCACCCTCGAAATCGCCCTCGTTGGCGGTGGCGGTATAGTTGTTGCCAATCCAGGTGATGGCGTCGGGCTCGCGCTTGACGTCCTCCAGGGAGCCGGTCAGCTTGATCACGTCCTCTTCGATGATGTCGATATCGGTCAGATCCACGTCGCCGGCGCTGTAGTGGCTCGTCACCCGGCCGTTGTGCAGATTGACATAGACGATGTGGTTGTTCTCCTGCAGGGTGACGGCGGCGAGATTCCGTCTGTTGATATCCACATATTCGGCTTCCGCATCGCTGGGGGCGATCTCCGCCAGACCTGTTAAATCCACCACTCGGGTGGTCCAGTTGAGCGGATGACCGTGCAGGTCGACGATCTGCAGGAAACCGCTAGGCAGTTGCGGCAGACCACCTTCCACACCATCCACGAACAGGTCCTCGTCCCGCTCGTTTTCGATGACCACCGCGGCATAACGGCCGTCTGGGCTGACCGCCACCGAATCGGGTTGACCGTCCAGGTCAAGGCTGGTCACGATGTCACGGTCCTCGATATCGATCACCTGCAGATACCCACTGGTATTGACGAAGTCCGCTGAGGTGTTGACTGCCACCAGGGCATATTTTCCACTGACCGCGACAGAGGTAGGTTCACCGCCCACGGCGACTATGCCATCCGCCTGGGGCTGTGCAGGATCCTCGATGTTGATGAAACCGATATTGTCGGTTTCGCTGTCGGTGTAGATCAGAGTGTGACCGTCTGAGGTGGCATCGATGATCTCGGCCACGGTCTCAAGCTCGACATCGGTATTCAGAAACACCGGGAAGGTGGCAATACGTTCGAATTGAAGGGATGGTTGATCGTCATCCTCATCGGCCTGAACGCTGGCACAGAGTCCAAGGATCGAGCTGATTGAGAGGGTCAAGACCAGTTTTCGAAACGATTTCATGCTTGGTGGCTCCTCGTGTGTGTGTTTTTCTTCGGGTCATAGGGTCAGATGCATCCTGAGCTTCACGCAACCAGACTATCAATCAATTGTGTCATTTTTAAGACAGGCAATCCCGGATAATAGCCCCGGTTCCGGAAACGTGCGGGCCTCAGTAAGCCAATTGCAGTATGCCTAGCATGACAATGAGGAACAGCAGGGTCATAGGTCCGCCCACGCGCAGGAAGTCGGCCACTCGGTAGCCGGCCGGCCCCATGATCAGTGCGTTGACCTGGTGGGTGGGGATGAGGAAGGCATTGGATGTGGCGAGCGCCACGGTCAAGGCGAACAGAGCCGGGTCCGCCCCCACACCCAGGGCGATATTGATTGCCAGGGGTACCAACAAGACGGTGGCGCCGACATTCGACATCACCAGGCTGAAGGCGGTAGCGAGTAGGGCGATGGCCCCCTGTATCAGCCAGGTCGGTGCCCCTTGGGTCAGCAACAGCACTCGCTCGGCGATCCAGCCTGCGGTTCCGCTGGTTTCTACCACCACACCCAGGGGGATCAGGGAAGCCAGCAGGAACACGGTTTTCCACGACACCGCGCGATAGGCCTCATCGACGCGCAGCACCCCGCTCAGCAGCATGCCCAAGGCGCCACAGAGCAGAGCCACCGACAGCTTGAGGTCGGAGAACAGAACCAGGGACAGGGCCAGGCCGAAGCTCAACAGCGCTGGTAGCACCTTGTGCGGACGTTCTATCGGATGCGGATAGTCGCTGGTGATGACCACGAAGTCCGGATCTTGCTCCAATCGTGCCAGATCCTTCCAGGTGGTGTGCACGACCAGGGCATCGCCCGATTGCAAGCGGGTATCGCGGACTCCACCCCCCTCACGGATGATGGTTTGTCCGGCACGATGAATCGCCAACAGGGATAGGCCGTAGCTGCGGCGCAACCGCAATTGTCGGGCACTCTTGCCGATCAGGCGGGAGCCGGGAGCAATCGAGAGTTCGGCAATCCCGGAGTGGGTCGGCGCCAGCGCCTCGGCAAAGCGCACCAGCTCAGGTAGGACATCAACCCGGGCGGCTTTGGCGAACAGCTGGGAGTGGCTTTCTGAGACCAGTAGCCCCAGGTGCGAGCCGGCTTGGATATGCAGACTACGGTCCAGGGACTGGGCACCGATACGCGGTCCGTCACCCGTATCCACCGCCACCACCCGTATCGCATGATCTGCCTCGGCCTGGTCCAGTGTCTTGCCCACCAGTGGGCTCTCCGCGCCCACCAACACCTCGTGCAGCTGGTAGTCCACGGCATAGATCTGTTGCCAATAGTCCTGGGTCCGCTGGCAGCTGACAGCAGCCTTCTGATCAGTCCCTCCGGGCAACAGGTAGCGACCTGTGAACATGAAATAGGCAATCCCGGCAGCCAGCAGGGCCAGCCCGATCGGGGTAACCGCGAACAGACCGAAGGGTTGCATGCGCTCGCCGGGCCCGAGGTCCTGATTGGCCGCCAGCAGCAGATCGTTGAGCAGTATCAACGGGCTGGAGCTGATCATGGTCAATGTGCCGCCAAGGATAGCGGCGAAGCCCATGGGCATCAGGAGCCTCGACAGGGGCAGGCCAGTGCGTAACGAGATGCTGTTCACCACAGGCAGAAACAGCGCAGCAGCCCCCACATTCTGCATGAAGGACGAGAGCAGACCCACCGCGCCGGAGACGATGGGTATCACCCGAGCCTCCACCTGACCGCTGAGTTTGAGGATCTTCCCGGCCAGCTGGGTCATTAGGCCGGTGCGCTCAAGCCCCGCGCCGATAATCATCACCGCGATGATGGCGATCACCGCATTAGAGGAGAAGCCGTCGAACAGCCGACGGTGGTCGATCAGCGCTTGATCCAGACCCATCCAGGGGGCCAACAGCTCGCTGAGGCCAAGTAGCACCAGGATGCTGATGGCGGCCAGGTCCACCTCAACGACCTCGAAGGCGAACAGGTATACCGTCAGCAGAAGGATGGCGCCAACCCAGGCGATCTCCAGACTGGGTGCGGCCCAGGCAAGGTAGAAGCCAAGTAGGCTGAAGAAACCTGCACCGGCAAGCCGCCTGCGAAGCGTGTTCCTGGCCGGCATCAAATCGTTTCGGATGCGCAAGGGTTGACAGTCAATGAGAATAGCCAGCCCGGTACAGAATCAATCATGCTACTAGGATATCAGGATTGCCATGAGGAGGGGGAGTGGCCCTATCACCCCACATCGTTTGCATATTGGTTCTTCGCAAGTCTTGAGAGAAAAGCTACTCAGGCAGAAGCCTCTTCAGGTGCAATGGAACGTGAATACGGGGTACCTACCTGGCCGTTATTATAAAATCGGCCTACTCAGTCTGGACAGGGCTGATGGGGTAGGTGTCGTGCGCTACTTCGGCTCGAGTGTGGCGCTGACGAATCTCGGGATGATGTCATTGGGTGATAAGCGTCTTCGGTATCGGCACCGCTGCGACCAGCAGAAATCCGTGAGACTCGACCCAGTTCACGACAAAGAGCTGTTCCTTTGGTAGTCAGGCTGTATATGGGTGACAGGTGGGACAAGCATTGTCATAGCACAAGGATCTCAGTAGCGCCTAACGATGTTTCGGTAAGCGAAGCTTAGGCACTCACGGAATCCAGTGGACCCTTAGGGAAGTGCAGCTGACGAAACAATGCGGTGCCAGGGCACTGCACTGTAGCCGAGCTGCGTGTGCTGTTGCCCGGCTTCAGGCTAGTACTAGCTCCCGGATTTTTCCTGCGCTGCAGGAAAATCTGCAAACCGTACCCGAACCCATGCCGAACGGTAGAGGTAGAGAAGCACATAGCTGTCAAGCACACCGCCCAGGATATGCAGCAGATTGATATCAGCTCGGGTTAGCATGCCTAGGGTAATCAGCAATAAAAGATCCACTCCGGCGGAAATCAACAGCAACCACCGTCCGTGGCGCCAGAGTCTGCGGATAATCCCACCGGCTTTTCGGTCTCGCCGTAAAGCAGCAATCAGAACGGCAACAGCTGGTAGGCCGGAAAGCAGAAACCAGGGATTACTATAGAGTGCGTTCAGTCCACTCGAGTCCAGCCCGAAACGTCCGCCGACAAAGCTGGTGACTGCACCAAATAGCAACAGGATCAGATGCCGGTTGAGAAACACCAACACTGCCCAAAGGAGAAATCCTATCCGTAAAACACCATCCTCGGTGAAATCCTGGGGACGGTATAACAGTTGTTTTGTCATCTGGAGAACCAGCAGATCTGGTGATGTTTAACTGATCGACCTGGCGTGCGCCACGGTGTGTTTGTGCGGTTGACCAAGGGGTTCAAAAAACAAATAGGTTAAAACAAATTTTTATTGGTGGGCCCCCTAGGACTCGAACCTAGGATGAAGGGACTAAAAGTGCCATTAAATCATTAAGTTACTGATTATTCAATAACAACCTGGATTTGGCTGGATCAGAGAATAGTATTTTGATGCTACAGGATGAAACAATTCAGTATTAATAGTGGCAAAACTGAGCAGCGTACCAGAAGTGTTTCGCAAGATAGATCTTAAGCACAAGGTAATGATTTACTGTTGATTATCTCTATTTGGTCAGAGATTACCACCAGACTTGGCCAAGGGTATAAACGGATTCTGGGTAATATGCTGATATGTTATAAAGCGGTCCTGGGAACAGTACATTCAATGGTTGCATTTTCCGGAGACGGACGGACATGAACCTCACTTTCTTTAGCGACAGCATAGAGAACATAATGAGAATATTATTTGCCATATACAGAGGATAACCAGTGCGCTAGGCAGCCAGCGATCATGGGCAGGTGCTTGGCATTGTGTGTCGGCTCATTGCAATGTAATGATCGAGTAAGTGGGCTTATCCTGCCTGGCGGCCCACACACAGGTGCTTTGAGGTTGATTGACCGGTCTCATCCATGTGCCCGATCAGATAGGTGACCCGGGGTCGCCCCAATCGGCTTACCTGCTGATTAGTCAGCGTTTCGGTAGTGTACTCACAAAATCGCCGGGTGTAATTTTGAACAGCCACACCTCCATAGTACCCACTCCGCTCGCCACCCTGCAGGTTGTATCTAACGGTGACTTTTTCGATTGAACCTCCACTCACCCCGTACTCCTATATGCGGTTGCGATTTGGATAGCTAGGGCAGGGCAGCACTCGTTTTGATGTTCAGAATCAGTTAGCAATTCTGCTTCGACTGTAGAAAATCTCCAAATTTTGGAGGCTGATGTTCACATCGACATGCTCAAGGGAAGCGATGCTCGTTTGACGACCACAGAATATTCGGTGGAATCTCGAAAAAGGCTGTGTATGTTTTTCTATACTCTAGGATTACGCCGCAGCAGAGCCTCGACACTGGTCATATCCACCGGTTTGGAGAAATAGAAACCCTGCGCCATCGGACATTGCAAGGCCCGTAACAGCTGTAGTTGACTATCGTTTTCGACGCCCTCGGCGATCACGTTCATCTGTAGTGTGCGAGCCAGCGCGATGATAGTGCGAACGATCTCCAGGCCGCTGTCATGCTTATCCATCCGGCTGACGAACGTGCGGTCGATCTTGAGCGAGTCGACCGGAAAACGATGCAGATAACTCAAGGACGAATAACCGGTGCCGAAGTCATCCATAGCCAAACCGATTCCATGTTCCCTCAGCGAGGTGACCAGTTCAGCCGCGAGCTCGGCATTTTCCATGACCAGATTTTCGGTGATTTCCAGCTTTAACAAGTGCGGCTGCAACCTGGTCTTCTTCAATATCTCCATCGTCTGGGATACCAGATCCATCCCCAGCAACTGTTTTGCCGACAGATTCACACTGACAAACAGGTGGGGTAGGGACAATCGGTTGCGCCAATCGTTCACCTCGG
>JASJBU010000030.1 GCA_030066355.1 Gammaproteobacteria bacterium
CTGGGATCACAATCTTTATTGGAATACAACTCTTTCCACCTTCCAGGTCAGAAAATCCTGACCACTTGCGTCAGCAGGCAGATAATAATTCTTAATTTGGTGCTGACTGTCTGCAATTTTCAGCTGACAAAGCCTCTGAATCACGGCAACCCTTTATATCCCATTATTCGTGTCTGGTTATTAGATTGGGAATTCGAGACCAAATCGAAATAAAGATCATCTGAACTGTTATCCAGTTCAAAAATTAATACTAAAGTTTTAGATCCATACGAATTCAGAGACTTTCTCACATTTTTCAACGGGCAATTCACTTAATTTAGTGCAGCAAGGATTTCTGCACATTGCCCATTCTTAAGCATCTTCCGGCAACTGTACTGAGCACTGGGACGTCCGGCGCCAAGGCTATCGCTTGTAGAAATAGCCGACGGCAATTTTTTTCATACTGGTACTGAAGGATTTTTCATATGTTTACACGGTGCTATTCGAAGACCGCAGTGGCGGCTGCCGGTCTTCTGCTTGCTGCTGCCGCCAACGCGGGTGAAGACCCTCTTGAGGTAGATAAAGCCACATGGAACTCGAGTCGTTCCATCCTCAACATCAAGGTTGAAGCCGAGAAGCGTCAGACGATAAGGATCGAGAATGCCTATTCCTCATCGCAAATTCTGGCGAGAAAAAGTCTGCAAGAAGACGAACTGAAACTCAGATTGAGAAATCCTCAACCAGTTCCCTGCCGGATCAAGGTCACCAACGAATCCACCGGTCAAGTCGTGGAACGTAACGTACTCGACCGGGCGACAGGCCAGATTCCACAAGACTGCTCACCCAAGAGCCCGGACGAGCCGCCGGTGGAAAACCAGACACCGGTTGCCAATGCAGGTACCGATCAAACTTTGACCCTGCCTTCGAACCAGCTTCAAATGCTGAGCGCGAACCAGTTCACTCTCAGTGCAGCCCAGCCTACTCTCGATGTCACTCTGAACGGCAGTGCCTCCTTCGACCCGGATGGCACGATCACCCAGTACACCTGGAGCGGTGCACCCAATCCTGGTGATGTGGTCTCACCCAGCGTCTCACTGAGTGTCGGAACCCATGCATTCGACCTGACCGTAACCGACGACCAGGGCGCAGTGAGTGCCAGCGACACCGTGCTGATTACGGTCAATGCCGCTCCGGTCGTCAATCAGGCCCCGGTTGCGAATGCCGGCATCGATCAGGTACTAACCCTGGCTGCCAACCAATCAAGTGCTGATGTCACCCTGGACGCCAGCGCCTCCTACGATCCCGACGGCAGAATCAGTCGTTATGTGTGGAACGGCACGCCCAATCCGGCCGACACCCTGTCCCCAACCGTTGCCCTGGGAGTCGGCACCCATCTGTTCACACTGACCGTAACCGATGACCTGGGGATGAGCAGTGCAGAGGCGAACGTGCAGATCACCCTTCATCCCTTCCCCACCACCGCTGCGGAGGCGCATGCCACCATCGATGTCTACGAGGGGCCCTCGACCTGTATCGCCTGTCATGAAAACCAGGCGGTGGATATGCACGGTTCCGTGCACTATCAGCAGACTGGTCCCGCCTACAACGTCACTAACATCGTGCCGACTCTGGAAAACCCCCTGGGGCTGGCCGGTGAACGCGGCAATGGAGAGATCGGTATCAACACCTACTGCGGTTCTCATGAAAATTCTCCACGCTTCACCTGCGCCGGCTGCCATGTGGGCAACGGCCGCTTCCCCAATCCGGAACTCCCACTCAGTGATCCCGCCCGCAGTGAAGAGCTGAATAATATCGACTGTCTGATGTGCCACCAGGAGGCCTACAAACGCTTTCCGATGGGTGAATTCGAACCCCTGCATATCGTCAACCTGGGTGCCGATGGCCGACCAGACCCTAACGGTAGCCCGATCGTCCGCACGGGAGAACGCGGCATTCCCATGGTCGATCCCGTGACCCTGGATTTCCAGTTCGAGCCCGCCGACGTCGAGAGCCAGCTCTCTACACCGCTGATGTCCATCTCGCGTCATGAAGCGGCCCGCACCGTCCATGCCACCACTCGTAAATCCTGCCTGAACTGTCATGCCAAGGCGGGCGGCGGCGACGGTACCAAGCGTGGCGACCTGTCCAGCGCACTGATCGATCCGCCAGCGCATGTCGATATTCATATGAGCAGCGCGGGCTCGAACCTCACCTGTTCGGACTGTCACGATGCCGGTGGTCACCGAGTGAAAGGCCGCGGTCTGGATCTGCGGCCGAACGATGTAGCGGAACAGTTCACCTGCGAGAGCTGCCACGACCAACCCCATGCTGACTACAGCGATACAATCGGCGGCAGCCGCGACAAGCACGCCACCCGCGTTGCCTGCCAGACCTGCCACATCCCCACCTATGCCAAGGGCGTGCCGACCGAAGTCAGCCGCGACTGGGAGAATCCGCACTTCTCACCTGCGGCCTGCAACGGACGGGGCGGTTGGCTGCCGGAAGAGATCAAGGTCGGCGATCTGATCCCCACCTATGAATGGTTCGATGGTACCAGCCAGATCTATGTGTTGGGTCAAAACCTGGACGACTTCCCCACCACCATGCTGCCGGACGGCAGTCAGGCAATCACTATCGGCCTGCCCAACGGCTGGGTGGACGGCATGAACGCCAAGATCTATCCGATGAAGGAACACACTTCCAAGTCGGCGGTGCATGAGGCCAGCAACACCCTGATCGCCCACTCGACCTTCGAGTTCTTCCGTACCGGGAGTTTCGATGCCGCGGTACAGAGTGCCCTGGATCAGACCGGACGCAGCGGCGACAGCTATCGGGTCGCTCACATCCACACCTTTCAGACCATAAATCATGGGGTTGAAACCTCCACGGCCGCGCTGGATTGTGGAGCCTGCCACGCCAGCCTTAGTGGCGGTCCGTTACGCATGGACCTGGTCAATGACCTGGGCTATGGCCTGAAGGGGGATGAGGCGACCGTCTGTACCCAGTGCCATGGGTCTGAAGGCAGCCTGAACTTCACCGACGTGCACCAGGAACATGTCACGAGAGAACGTTTCGATTGTTCCAATTGCCATAATTTCTCCCGACCCGAGCGCGGTTTGCGCATCGGCCAGTAGCTCATCGATAGACCGCGGCATTCAAGGAAGAAGCGTTCGCGGCCGATTCATCATCCGAGTATCTATGTCCATCTCCAAATCGGAGATGGACATTTCTTTTCCAGCGGACGAGGCATCGTGATGATGACCGGCGGACTACAGCAAATCTTCAAATGGATCTTCCTGGTCGGCCTGGCAGTGACAGCTGTCACCTACTTCCAGAAAGACCGCCTGCCCGAGATCGACTTCTACGAGACCCAATCGCTCTCCGATCCAAGGCAAACCAAGACCCACAAACGTCCTTTCGAAACCAGCGCCGGCGATCAGACCTATCATGTGGAGCCTCTGTTCGATTACGAGCTGCACGGCGTGGTCGTGAGCTATCACGATGCCGACTCCTTCACCGACATCACCCACCACCGGCGCTGGCAGGATTTTTTAAATATACGTGATCTCTGCGTGGTTTGGGGTGAAAATGTCAGCAATGGTGTCTACCGGGAGATGGATTTCAGCAATGACAGCTGGACCTGCTGGGCCTACTGGGACAACGCTGAAATTGGTTCACGCTTCTCCATGTCCCAACTCTCCAATAATCACCTGCTGACCGATGACGAGGAGGTCAAACGAAGTCTGATGTCGGCCCAGGTCGGCGACCACATCCGCCTGATAGGCGTTCTGGCCAGTTATGCCAATCCCGGCAATGGCTTCAGGCGCGGCACCAGCACAGTCAGAACCGACATGGGTAACGGCGCCTGTGAAACCATCTATCTGCATGACTTTGAAATCGTCAACCAGGCCAATGGTACGATCAGAAGGATCTATGCCATCGCCAAGTGGCTGACCCTCGTCTCACTGCTGGGATTTATTGTCATGTTCTTTATCTCACCGGTACGGCAAGCCCGTTGATATTGCCCTGGATCGAAGCCCGGACAAAACCCAGGTTTTTCCATGCCCTAAGATCCGGGTTGCACCCGGGGCTGTTACTCCTGTGCAACCTGCTCGATGATAAGCTGACTGATCTCCGATAGACAGGAGCCACAGTTGGTGCCCGCCTGGAGGGCCTCTCCAATCGCCTCTTTGGTCATCAGCCCCCGTTCGCGGATGGCTTTTACGATGTGGTTCTCACCGACGCCGAAACAGGCACAGATGGTCCGCCCCGCATCTTCCTGGCCCCTCCCCGGAGAGCCGGCCAGCAGGCTCTGCCGTTCCTGGCGGGTCAGTGCTTCCCTGGCGAACAACTGCACCAACCAATCACGTTTTGGCAAGCGGTGGTCCGGACCGATGAACAGGCAGTGCTGCAAGCGGTCCTCCACGATGTGCATACCCCGGTAGTGACCGCCGGCGCTATCGAACATCTCTGCCCATTGCGCATCTGCCAGGTTTGGGGTCAGTCTCTGGCGCACCAGCTCCGACCAGCTCTCGGCCTGTTGTTCGCCGGCCAATTCGTAATGCCAGAGTCCGTCGCGTCGGGCGCGTGACCAGTAGCTTGCCCAGTCCACGGTGATGGCCTGGCGGGTCAGCAGAAAACCGTGCCAGAGCGGACGGTAGGGTTCGATGGCCACCGGGGTGTGTTTGAATTCAGGTTGTCCCGAGACGGGATCGACGATCGGATTGATCAGACAGCCTACCCCTGCGCAAGCGGCGAATTGATCGTTCCAATGCATCGGAATGAATAGCGAGCCGGGTAACTGCTGCTCCAGGACCTTCGCCCTGACCACCACCTCGCCCCAGCGGCTCCTCACTCGCGCCAGTTCCCCCGCCTCGATGCCGAATCTCACCGCATCCTGGGGATGCAGCTCCACGAAGGGTTCGGTGTCGTGTCCGGACAGCCGCGGTGACTTGCCGGTGCGGGTCATGGTGTGCCACTGGTCACGGGTGCGTCCGGTGTTCAGTACCAGGGGATAGCGCTCAGTGAGCGGACCTCCCGGCGGCCGGGGCGTCACCGGCAAAAAACGCGCCCGGCGTGTGGGTGTCTGGAAGCGGCCATCGCTGTACATGCGTGGGGTGCCCTGCCGCTGTTGAGCGGTTACCGGCCATTGCAGCGACGGCAGCTCATCGTAATCCCGGGCACTCAGTCCCTCCAGGGCGGAGATATCGAAGTCACGGCTGCCGCCGTTCTCGAAACCGGAAAGGGCCGCATACTCGGTGAAGATCTCATGGTTCGAGGCATAATCGAAGCCGGCATGACCCAGCCGTCTGGCCACTTGAGAGACGATCCACCAGTCGGGCCGGGCCGCCTCGAGGCCCGGCAGAAAGCTCCGTTGCCGGCTGATGCGCCGTTCCGAGTTGGTCACCGTGCCGTCCTTCTCGCCCCAGGCCAGGGCGGGCAGCAGCACATTCGCATAGCCGGTGGTATCGTTGTGACTGCTGTCAGAGACCACCAGAAACTCGCACTGCCGCAGGGCCCGACGCACCTGGCTGGCATCCGGCAGACTGACCGCCGGGTTGGTGGCCATCACCCACAGGGCCTTGATCTCACCCCGTTCGATGGCGCGAAACAGGTCCACCGCCTTGCGCCCCGCTCGGCTGGCCAGACTCGGCGCCTGCCAGAAGCGGCCGACCAGGTCCCGATGTGCGGCATCCTCCAGATTCATATGGCAGGCCAGTTGATTGGCCAATGCGCCTACCTCGCGCCCGCCCATGGCGTTGGGCTGACCGGTGATGGAAAAGGGCCCGCTGCCGGGCTTGCCGATGCGCCCGGTCAGCAGATGGCAATTGATGATGGCATTGACCTTGTCGGTTCCGCTGGAGGTCTGATTGATGCCCTGGGAGTAGAGCGTCACGGTCTTGGGGGTGTCGACAAACCAGCGGTAGAAGGTCTCCACCGCGGCCTGTTCCAATCCGCATAGCTCGGCTACCACTGCGGTGGACGGGGCATAGCAGCGGGCCGTCTGCAGGGCCTCGTCGGCCCCTTCGGTATGGGCCTCGACGAATGTCCGGTCGACCCGGCCCTGGTCCTGCAGCCGGCAGAGCAGACCGTTGAACAGGGTACTGTCGGTGCCTGAACGCAAGGGCAGGTGCAGATCGGCGATGTCGCAAGTGGCGGTCTCACGGGGATCGATCACCACCACTCGCAGGTCGGGCCTGGCCTCCTTGGCCCTGACGATACGCCGGTACAGTACCGGATGACACCAGGCGGTATTCGAACCGGTCAGCACGATCAACTCCGCCTCTTCGAAATCCTCGTAACAACCTGGCACCGTATCCGCACCGAAGGCCCGTTTGTGGCCCGCCACCGAGGAGGCCATGCAGAGCCGGGAGTTGGTGTCGATGTTGGCGGAGCCGATGAAACCCTTCATCAGCTTGTTGGCCACGTAATAGTCTTCGGTCAGCAGCTGGCCGGAGACGTAGAAGGCCACGGCGTCGGGGCCGTGGGCTTCGATGATTTCACTGAACCGCTGCGCGACAACATCGAGGCTTCGATCCCAATCAGCCGATTGGCCATGGATCATCGGCTGGGTCAGCCTGCCCTCTGCATCCAGGGTCTCGCCCAGCGCAGTCCCCTTGGAACAGAGTCGGCCGAGATTGGCGGGATGTTCCGGATCGCCCCTGATCGACCAGTTACCAGAGCCGTCGGCCTCCACCAGCAGCCCGCAGCCAACACCACAATAAGGACAGGTACTCTTTACCACATCGGACATACGTCGGATCTCTTCACCTTGTAGCTTGGGTTAGGTGCACATGGCTATGCATTATCAGCAAAAGCTTGTGTGCCCTCTAACCCAAGTTTGATGCAGGGTGCGCTACGCGCACCAAACAACCAAAGATTCAGGTTAGCCAATGGTGCGCATAGCGCACCCTGCAATCGATAAACCGCATCAGCAGTCATTCGAGGGTTGCAAACTCAGAAAGAGAGAGTCTCCTTCGACCTTTACCGGATACACGGGGGTGCAGCCCACATCCGGCGCGACGGCGCTGCCGCTCTCCATCTCCATCACCCAGTTGTGCAATGGGCAGGTCACCCGACGGCCGGAGACTATGCCCTCTGAGAGCGGTCCACCCTTGTGTGGACAACGGTTACGCAGGGCGAAGACCTCGTCTGCCGAATTGCGAAAGATGGCGATATCACCTTGCGACGTCTGTACGATTCGGGAACCCAGTTGCGGAATGTCTTCGAGACCTCCCACTTCGATCCAGTTTTCTGTCATGTTTTACAACCTCTATTGATTCATTAGGATGAGCCCAAGCACGCTTGACTCGGCAAGCGGTGAAGCCTGAACCGCATCGATCGGTTGTGCAACGCCACCGATGCACTGTTCTTCAGTGTTCTGCCCATCCTCGGTTTGCATGTCTATGCAATGATCTTCAACGGCTTGAACTCATGGGCCTGTTCACCCTTGGCGCGCTGGGCCCAGGGATCTACTTGAGCGGCCTGTTGGGAGATCTTGAAGCGTTCGATCAGGGCCTGACGGTTCTCTGTGTCCTCCAGAATGCGCGCCTTCACATAGGAGAGCCCGACCCGCTCGACCCAGGGTGCGGTGCGCTCCAGATAGTGGGCCTCTTCCCGATAGAGTTGGATGAAGGCGGCACAGTAGTCCAAGACCTCTTCTCTGGTCTCCACCCGGCACAGCAGATCGGTGGCGCGCACCTTGACCCCGCCGTTGCCGCCGATGTGGATCTCCCAGCCGGAGTCTATACCGACCACGCCGAAGTCCTTGATGGTGGCCTCGGCACAGTTGCGCGGACAGCCGGAGGCGGCCATCTTGAACTTGTGGGGCATCCAGGAGCCCCAGGTCATCTTTTCCAGATCTATCGCCATTTGGGTCGAGTCCTGGGTACCGAAGCGGCACCAGGTGGAGCCGACACAGCTCTTGGCGGTGCGCAGGGCCTTGCCGTAGGCATGACCGGAGACGAACCCACGGGTGGTGAGGAACTCCCAGATGGCCGGCAGGTCCTCCTTTTTCACCCCCAGCATATTGATGCGCTCACCGCCGGTGATACGCACCTCGCCCACGTTGAACTTTTCGGTGGCGTCGGCAATGGCACGCAGATGATCCGGCGTGGTCGTTCCGCCGAAGATACGCGGGATCACCGAATAGGTGCCGTCCTTCTGGATGTTGCCGTGCACCCGTTCGTTGATGAAACGGGACTGAGGATCGTCCCGGGCCTCCAGCGGCCAGGTGGAGATCAGGTAGTAGTTGAGGGCCGGACGGCAGACGTGACAACCGTCCTGGCTGCGCCAGTCCAGGGCCTCGCGTACCGCCTGCATGGAGGTCAGCCGCTGCTCGCGGATCGCGGCACGTACTTCGTCGTGCGTATGATCGGTACAGCGGCATAGCGGCTTGTGCTCCGGTGCCGAGTAATCGCCACCCAGAGTGCTGGCGAGGATCTGTTCCACCAGACCGGTACAGGAGCCGCAGGAGGCGGCCGCCTTGGTGTGCAGTTTGACATCGTCAACGGTGAACAGGCCCTTGCTGGTGATCGCCTTGACGATATCCCCCTTGCACACCCCGTTGCAGTCGCAGACCTGGGCCTCGTCGGACATGCTGGCCGCCTTGTTCTGCCCACCGTGACCGGAATCGCCGAGGTGCGACTCACCGAAGATCAGGTGTTCACGGATATCCGAGACGTCGTTGCCGTTGCGCATCAACTGGAAGTACCAGGCCCCGTCCATGGTGTCGCCATACAGCACTGCTCCCTCGACCTTGTTGTCCCTGAGTACGATCTTTTTGTAGACGCCGCCCGCCGGATCCTGAAAGACGATGTCCTCGGTACCGTCTCCTCCCTCGAAGTTACCGGCGGAGAACAGATCGATACCGGTCACCTTCAACTTGGTGGAGGTCACCGAACCCTCATAACGACCATAACCCAGCTGGGCCAGGTGGTTGGCGCAGACCTTGGCCTGCTCGAACAGGGGGGCCACCAGGCCATAACAGGTGCCGCGATGCTGCACGCACTCGCCCACCGCATAGATACGCGGGTCATAGGTCTGCATGGTGTCGTTGACAACGATGCCCCGTTCGCAATAGAGTCCCGCCTGCTGCGCCAGTGCCATGTTGGGGCGGATGCCCACCGCCATCACCACCAGATCGGTCTCGATCTGTGAACCGTCTGCAAACTTCACCCCGGTCACCCGTTCTTGACCCAGAATTCCCGCGGTCTGGGCCTCCATCAGAAACTCCAGGCCATCCGCTTCCAACGAACGTTTCAGCATGGCCGCCGCGGGGTGATCCAGCTGGCGCTCCATCAGGCGGTCCATCAGGTGCACCACGGTGACATCCATACCCTGTTTCTTGAGACCGTTGGCCGCCTCTAGACCCAGCAGGCCACCGCCGATGACCACCGCTTTGTGATAACTCTGGCTGGCCTGCAGCATGGCCTTCACATCGGCGATGTCGCGAAAACCGATGACCCCCTGCAGCTCTGAGCCTGGTACCGGTATGATGAAGGGATCGGAGCCGGTGGCGATCAGCAGCCGATCATAGTCGACCGCCATGCCACTCTGGGTCTTGATCTGGCGACGCACTCGGTCGATCTCCACCACCTTGTCCCCGGTATACAGGGTGATACCGTTCTCTTGGTACCACTCCCGGCTGTTGAGGATGATCTCGTCGACGGTCTTCTCTCCCGCCAACACCGGTGAGAGCAGTATCCGGTTGTAGTTCGGATGGGGCTCGGCGCCGAACACACTGATCTCGTATTTGTCCGCCTCATCGAGCTTGAGCAGCTCTTCGAGGGTACGCATTCCTGCCATGCCGTTACCGATCAGTACCAGCTTCTCCCGACTCATGGGGCCACCTCCTCACTGATCTTCTCGACGTCTGCCGGTTCAGACTGCTGAGAGGGTGTATTCACCGCTTTCAACTCATCCAGATCTACCGCCAGATGCTTTAGCTCCATGCCTTGAACATAACCAACCGGGTCGTTGAAAGAGAATTTTTTTCTGTCGAAGAAGCAGTCCGCGCCCATCAACAACGCGCTGTCCTGCCCCGGCAGACTCCAGATAGAGGCATGGGAGCCCTCATCCTTGTAATCATCCGTCGGTAGAGGTACATCCAGTTGCTCGGCTGCCTTGCGATAGAGTTCGGGTCGATAGACCCGCTCCGCCATGGCGCGCAGGTCCAAAGGCTTCTGGATCTGTCCCCAGCGTGCCATCTGGGTCAGAAACCACAGCGCGTGGGAGCGCCAGGGAAAATTGGCGCTGTAGCGGCTGAACACATTGAAATCCGGCCGTTCCGCCGGTTGCTGATCCTTGTCGAACTGGAAAGTGCCGAGCATGGAATGCTCGAGAATCTCCTGCGGGGCATTCACGTAGCGTCCCTGACTGAGGATCTCGCAGACCTCCTTGCGGTTCCTCCCCTCGTCGATCCACTGGCAGGCCTTGATCAACGCCTTGAGCAGGGCCAGATGGGTATTGGGATTGGCCGCGGCCCATGAGCTGGCGACCCCGAAGACCTTCTCCGGATGATTGTTCCAGATGTCGTAACTGGTGGCCAGGGTATGCCCCAGATCGTTCATCACTGCCATGGTGTTCCAGGGTTCGCCGACACAGAAGCCGGAGATCACCCCGGCCTGCAGATAGTTGACCATCTGCGGCGGCGGCACCACGGTGAGCTGGATGTCTTTGTCCGGGTCTATGCCCACCGAGGAGAGCCAGTAGCGCAGCAGATAGTTGTGGGACGAATAGGGAAAGACCGTTGCGAACATCAAGGGTTTCTCACCCGCCGCCTGATTCTCCTGAATCACCTGCCTGAGCGCCCGACCGCTGCCCGCCGGGGTGTCCAAGGCCTGTTCACCGGTCTCACGCATACGCGCGTAGAGCGCCTTCGACACGGTGATGCCGTTGCCGTTCAGATCCAGACTCATGGAGGCAATCATGGAGACACCCGGCGTGTGGTTGCAGGCGCTGGCCAGCGGCATGGCCGCCAGCATCTGGGCCCCATCGAGCATGCCAATGGAGACCTTGTCGCGGATATTCGCCCAGGAATTCTCCCGGGACAGTTCGACCTGCAGCCCCTGCTCGGCGAAGAAACCCTTCTCCTTCGCGATTACCAGCGGCGCACAGTCGGTCAATGGGATGAAGCCCAGACTCAGCTCGTTTTTCTCCAGATGGCGGGTCGTCTTCTCCTGCGACGACTGGATCCAGGCCGACAGATCAACCACGCTGGCATCGCTCTCCACTTCCGTCTCGACGATCTCGTTCGTCACATCCTCATCCTGCGACTTGTGCCGCTCGTGCAGGAACCTGACCACTTCCGCCCGGTAGTGGTTGTAGGTGGGATTCTCCGCCAGGGCCAATCGGTTGCGCGGCTTGGGCAGATCGATATTAAGGATCTCGCCGATGGTGGCCGAGGGACCGTTGCTCATCATGATGATGCGGTCGGACAACAGTACCGCCTCGTCCACATCGTGGGTAATCATGATGACCGTGTTGTTGAGCCGGGCCTGGATCTCCATCAGGGAGTCCTGCATGTGGGTGCGGGTCAGGGAGTCCAGGGCGCCGAAGGGCTCGTCCATCAGCAGCACTTTGGGCTCCATGGCCAGGGCCCGGGCGATGCCGACGCGCTGCTTCATACCGCCGGAGATCTCACCCGGCTTGCGGTCCAGGGCGTGGGACATATGCACCAGCTCCAGGTTGTGCAGGGTCCATTTGTGCCGTTCCTGCCTGGTCTTGGTCTTCTTGAACACCTGGTCCACCGCCAGACGCACATTGTCGTAGACACTGAGCCAGGGCAACAGGGAGTGGTGCTGGAAAACCACCGCCCGGTCTGGCCCGGGTTCGTTGACCTCCTTCTCTTCCAGAATCACCCCGCCCTCGGTGGCGTTCAACAGACCGGCGACGATATTCATGACGGTGGACTTACCGCAGCCGGAATGGCCGATCAGGGAGATGAACTCACCCTGCGCGACCTTCAGGTCCACATCCTTCAGGACATTCAACGGACCGTTGTCGGTATCGAAGGTGATGCTGACATGGTCGATATTCAAATAACTACTCATTGTTTTTTCCTCAACTGCAGATCAACGCAGCACCGCATTCTTGTCCCAGCTCACCCTGCGTTGCAGCATCAGCATGCCGCGGTCCAGCAGGAAGCCGATGAAACCGATCACCAACACCGCCACCATGATGCGCGCCAGGGAGTTGGAGCTGCCGTTCTGGAACTCGTCCCAGACGAACTTACCCAGGCCGGGGTTCTGCGCCAGCATCTCAGCGGCGATCAACACCATCCAACCGATGCCCAGGGAAAGGCGCAGGCCGGTGAAGATCATCGGGATCGCCGAGGGCAGGATGATCTTCACGGTCTTGGTAAAGGCGTTGAGGCGCAGCACCCGGCTGACGTTGATCAGATCCTTGTCGACGCCGGAGACCCCCACGGTTGTATTGATGATGGTCGGCCACAGACAGCAGAGGGTCACGGTGATCGCCGAGTTGAGAAACGACTTGGAGAACATCGGGTCGTTGGTGACATAGAGGGCGGAGACCACCATAGTCACCAGGGGCAGCCAGGCCAGGGGCGAGACCGGTTTGAAGACCTGGATCAGGGGATTGATCGCGGTATACAGGGTCGCGCTCATGCCGCAAAGGATGCCGATCGGAATGGCGATCAGTGAAGCGACCAGGAAGCCGGCCATCACCGTCACCAGGCTGGTGAGGATCTGGTCGAAGAAGGTCTCCTTGCCGGTGTATTTGCGCGCCTTCATCTTGTCGATCTTTTCCTGAGGCTTACCCGCGGCCACCGCTTTGTCGATGCGGGTCTGCATACGCTCGTAGAAGGCATCCGCCTTGGCCCGCTCCGCCTGGTGTTCGTCGTACAGGGTGACGGTCTGTTCCCAGACCTTGCCAGGACCGGGTAGCACCCCCAGGGAGGTCTGCACGTTCTTCGCCCCGGCGCTCCACAACCCCAGAAAGATCAGGATTGCGATGAATGGCACCAGCAGGTTATTAATCAGCTTGACGAAGGCCTTGCCGAAGTGGTCACTGGCCATGGTCGAGAGAAAGCTGTCCACCCAGGGCAGATTGAAGGTTTTCGATGTGATTGGCGTACTCATCTGTCATATCTCTTGTGCATAGGAGCGGCCCATGGCCGCGATCCATCGATGAGCCCTGTTACGCGGCCATGGGCCGCTCCTATGCACAAGAGATATGACAGATGAGTACGCCAATCACATCGAAAACCTTCAATCTGCC
>JASJBU010000194.1 GCA_030066355.1 Gammaproteobacteria bacterium
GGCAACCGCAGCCGCTGTGGGTTCATTGAGCAGTCTGAACACATGCAGACCGGCCAGTTTGGCGGCATCTTTGGTAGCCTGGCGTTGCGCATCGTCGAAGTAAGCGGGGACCGTGATGACCACGCCGGTGAGCTCACCTCCCAGGGAATCCTCAGCCCGCCGCGCAAGGACCTTGAGGATCTCTGCGGAAACCTCCACCGGGGTTACCCCACCGGCAACCGTATTGATACGCGGTACATTCCCCGCTGCCGGGATGAATTCGTAGGGTAGACGACTCCCCAAGGTTTTAATCTCGTCAACGCCACGCCCGATCAAGCGCTTGGCTGAGGCAATGGTGTTCAATGGGTCATCGGCGGCAACCAGCTTGGCGTTGTAGCCGACCTCCACCCGGTCAACCAGATAACGGACCACGGAGGGTAGCAAATGACGCCCTTCGGCATCCGGCAAGGTCGCGGCCTGGCCACTGCGCACGCTGGCCACCAGTGAGTTGGTGGTACCCAGATCGATGCCGGCAGCCAATTTATGCTGATGAGGAGCCTGAGCCTGGCCCGGCTCGGCGATTTGCATGAGTGCCATGTACTAACCCTTGATAAAAACCCTAGATGAGCTCATCTTCCAACGCGGCCTCGGTGGCCTCTATTTCATCGCGCAGCTTCTGCAGAAAACGCATCTTGCGCAGGGTCTCCCGTGCCTCCTCCAACTGGTCGGGGGTCGGGGTTTCAAACTGCAGCGCCATCTGTCCGACCAAGCTTTTGAGCTGGCGGCCGATGCGGGCACCCAGCGCCTGAATCGCCACATACGGATCGGCTTGCTCGCGGATCGTTTCGAGTTCCTCGCGAAGTTCCATCTGCTCCATGAGAAAGGCCATATCCTGAGTCGTTTCCTTCTGGGCATCCATCTGAATGCCGTGCAAGGTCAGCAGGTAACTGCCCCGGGTGATCGGATCCTTGAGGGTTTCGAAGGCCTCGTTGATCCGTGAGGCACCTTGCATGGAGAGACGCCGTTCCTGCTCAGAGGCATTGGCATAGCGGTCTGGATGGATGACCCGTTGCAGCTCGCGATAACGCTCCGCCAGCGCATCGCCATCTACGATGAAATCCACCGGCAGGCCAAACAATTCAAAATAGTTCTTCGAGAAATCCAGCATGTCGAACCAAACGGCCGCCAGTTCGGCGGCCGCAGATCATTGATTAATTTAGAAACCCCTGGGATCAGACCGTGAAGCTCTCACCACAGCCACATTCGTCTTTGACATTAGGGTTGTTGAATTTGAAACCTTCGTTGAGCCCCTCCTTGGCGTAATCGACCTCGGTTCCGTCAAGATAGACCAGGCTCTTCGGGTCAATCACCACTTTTACACCACGGTCCTCGAAGACCAGATCCTCATCGCCGACTTCGTCTGCGAACTCCATTTCGTAGGCCATCCCGGAACATCCCGAGGTCCGCACACCAAGACGAATACCAACACCCTTACCGCGGTTATCGAGAAACTCCTGAACGTGACGCGCCGCCGCTTCGGTCATTGTTATGGACATCTGGTTACCTCGATCGACTCAACTCAACCGGTGAATTCTACCAATCAAACCTATTTCTTGTCCGCAAAATCTTTAATCGCCGCTTTAATCGCGTCTTCCGCCAACACCGAACAGTGGACCTTGACCGGTGGCAGAGCCAGTTCCTCAGCAATTTCGGAGTTTTTGATTTGCTGAGCCTCTTCCAGGGTCTTACCCTTGACCCATTCAGTCAACAGGCTGCTCGAGGCGATCGCGGAACCGCATCCGTAGGTCTTGAAACGGGCATCTTCGATCACCCCATTATCATTGACCTTGATCTGCAGGCGCATCACGTCACCACAGGCCGGCGCACCAACCATCCCGGTACCGATGCTCTTATCGTCCTTGTCGAAGGCACCCACATTGCGGGGATTCTCATAGTGGTCGAGGACCTTTTCGCTGTATGCCATCTCATTTACCTCACAACTGATTTATTCATTGTCCAACACCGGGCCAACCATCACTCTGCTTAGTGCGCCGCCCACTGTATGGTTTTCAGATCAATGCCATCTTTGAACATCTCCCAGAGCGGTGACAGTTCACGCAGACGACCCACCTCGGTACGAATCTTTTCGATCGCGTAGTCGACCTCTTCAATGGTGGAGAATCGCCCAAAGGTGAAACGAATGGAACTGTGAGCCAATTCATCCTCTCTACCCAGGGCGCGCAGTACATAACTGGGCTCCAGACTGGCGGAAGTGCAGGCGGAACCGGAAGAGACCGCCAGATCCTTCAGGGCCATGATCAGTGACTCACCTTCGACGAAGGCAAAGCTCACATTCAGATTGCCGGCCACACGCTGTTCCTCGTCCCCGTTGAGATAGACCTCTTCCATGTCTTTGATGCCATCCCAGAGACGCTTGCGCAGGCCGAGTATCCGCTCGTTCTCGGCGGCCATCTCCGCGCCTGCGATGCGGAAGGCCTCACCCATACCGACGATCTGGTGAGTCGCCAGTGTACCGGACCGCATGCCCCGCTCGTGTCCCCCACCGTGCATCTGGGCTTCCAGGCGAACCCGGGGTTTGCGTCTGACGTACAGGGCCCCGATACCCTTCGGGCCATATATCTTGTGCGCCGAGAAGGACATCAGATCCACCTTGAGCTGTTGCAGGTCAACGGGCACCTTGCCTGCGCTCTGTGCCGCATCCACATGGAACAGCACCTTGCGAGATCGAGTCAGTTCGCCAATTGCCGCGATATCCTGAATCACCCCCACCTCGTTGTTGACGTGCATCACAGAGACCAGGATGGTGTCATCA
The DNA here is from genome assembly GCA_030066355.1 of Gammaproteobacteria bacterium. Taxonomy (GTDB): domain Bacteria; phylum Pseudomonadota; class Gammaproteobacteria; order Chromatiales; family Chromatiaceae; genus JASJBU01. Next base: position 2,813 of record JASJBU010000194.1, read on the forward strand.
CGCAGAGCCGCTTCGAGTTTGTTCAGATCGACCAACCCATTGGGCTCGGGATCGAGATAGGTAACCTCGAAACCCTCCCGCTCCAGCTGCCGACAGGTATCCAGCACCGCTTTGTGTTCGGTCTTGCAGGTGACGATATGCTTACCCTTTTTCTGGTAAAAGTGAGCCACGCCCTTGATCGCCAAATTGTTGGACTCAGTGGCGCCGGAGGTCCAAACGATCTCCTTCGGATCGGCGTTGACCAGCTCAGCCACCTGCTGGCGTGCCTTGTTCACCGCTTCATCCGCGTTCCAGCCAAACGGATGAGAGCGCGAGGCGGGATTACCAAACTGACCTTGCGGAGTGAGAAAACTGCACATCAGCTCCGCCACTCGCGGATCGACCGGAGTGGTGGCTGAGTAGTCCATATAGATTGGCAACTTCATCTATCGCTCCAAATGTTCGTTGTTCAGGCACTCGCCTGGGTTGTTGCCGTGTTCATTTCGACCACATCGATCTCGGCGGGCTCTGGGTTGTTTTGTCGATTGGCGACCTCGCGAACCGCTTGTCGGTCCATCAGGTCCTGCAGGCTGATCTTGTTCAGATAGTTGTAGATCTGGTTGCTCAAATCCGACCATAGGTCATGAGTCAAGCAACGACCGTTGTTTTGGCAATTGTGCGCACCATGACAGCGGGTGGTATCCACGTTTTCATCAACTGCAGTGATAACTTCGCCGACATAGATCTCTGCCGCATCGCGGCCCAAGCTATATCCCCCACCGGGGCCTCGCACGCTGGAAACCAAGGATTTTTTGCGCAGACGGGAAAACAGCTGCTCGAGATAGGAGAGAGAAATCCCCTGTCGCTGTGCGATATCTGCCAGGGTTATGGGACCTTCTCCGAAATGGAGAGCCAGATCCAACATCGCGGTTACCGCATAACGACCTTTTGTGGTAAGTTTCACTTGCTTGGCTCCATGAATATTTTCAGTTGCTAATATACATTCCCAACTAATTTAGTCAAGTATTACCCCCCTGCCGCTTTTCCGGTTTTTTTCTCCTCGATGATCTCTTCATCCAGTTTCAACAGTTCTTCGGCGGTCGAGACGATCTCGCAAGATTCCAAATCGGGCAGAATCTCGTCATCCTCCTCCACACCCAGACTTTTGAGGGCCTCACACATACCCTGCATCTTCTTATCCATGACGTGCATGTGGTCGAGCATGCAATTGATGGCATGGGCTACCGGGTCAGGCGCATCTTTGGTGGCACCGTAGGCGTCAAAACCGATCTTCTTGGCAATCGCCTCCCTGTGCTCCGCCCCCCCGGAACGGGATTGATTGATCAATCTGCCGGGCACACCGACCACCGTAGCGCCGGGAGGAACGTCTTTCACGACCACCGCATTCGATCCGATCCTGGCACCCTCGCCGATTTCGATAGGCCCCAGCACCTTGGCACCGGCCCCCACCACCACATTGTTCGCCAAGGTGGGATGCCGCTTCCCCTTTTGCCAGCTGGTGCCGCCCAGGGTCACCCCATGGTAAAGCGTGACATCATCGCCAATCACAGCGGTTTCGCCAATGACTACGCCCATCCCGTGATCAATGAAGAAGCGGCGTCCTATCTGCGCACCGGGGTGAATCTCGATCCCGGTAATCAGTCGAGCCAGGTTTGACAACAGCCGAGCTAGCAATTTCAGGCCCAAATTCCACAGACTGTGCGACAGTCGATGAAACAGCAGGGCGTGGATTCCCGGGTAGGCGGTCAGGATCTCGAAGGTATTGCGTGCTGCGGGGTCGCGCTCGAAAACACTCTGGATATCTTCACGCCAGCCTGAGCTGTTCTGCGTGGTTGTCGTTTCGCCCTGCACAACCCTATCCCTTGAAACCATAATGTGACGTACTACATGTTTAGAACCCGGGGGCAGCAGATTATCCACATTCCCATAGAAATTACTAGGGTATTGAAGATTCAAATAACCATAGCATGCTCTGGGGATTTATCGACGCATGGATTTTCGCCCTTGCGCAGCACTCAGGATGCCTCGCAGGATATTCAGCTCATCCACATCGGGCCTGGCCCGGTGGAACAGGCTGCGGAGCCGTCTGAGCAACTTCTCAGACTGCCGAGGATCCGCAAAACCGATGTCTAACAAGGCCTGAGCAAGATGCTGGTGAAACCCCTCCATCTGCTCGGCGGAGGCCACGTCACGCGGGGCGACGGGCTCGGTTCCCTGCGCAGCGAGCCAGGCAAGACGCGTCTCATAGGCCAGGACCTGCACGGCAGCAGCCAGGTTGAGTGAACTGTAGGCCGAGTTGGTGGGGATATGGACCAGATAATTACAGCGATCGAGTTCCTCGTTACTCAGTCCGGAACTCTCACGACCGAAGACCAGGGCCACTGGCCCCACTTTCGCCTCGGCGATCAATGTTTGACTGGATTCCCTGGGTGACAAGACCGGCCAACTGACGCTCCGTTCCCTGGCGCTGGTACCGATCACCAGTCGGCAGCCTGCGAGCGCCGCATCAAGCCGCTCGAAAACCTCAGCACGGGCCAGCAAGTCATCGGCACCGGAGGCCCGGGCCGTCGCCTCGGCATCGGGGTAGCGCTGCGGTGACACCAGACAGAGTCGCTCCAGAGCCATATTCTTCATCGCACGGGCCACTGCACCGACATTACCCGGATGACTGGTCTCAACCAAGACGATTCGTACGTTCTGCAACATGGGCAGAAGAGTAACCATTGTCTCGATGAATAGCTACCGAAAGACTGTTTAACGGACGCTCGATACGCTTGATGAGAATCTACTTTATCCCCACCCGGGCATGCGGTATCCTCGCCGCCCATGAATCCCATGCTGAACATTGCCATACGGGCTGCCCGTGAGGCCGGGCGGGTGCTGACCCGCTCTTTCAATCGACTCGACACCCTGACCATCACCGACAAGGGCAAGAATGAATTTGTCTCCGAGGTCGACAGGAATGCCGAACAGGTGATCATCGACGTTCTGAGGGATAAATACCCCAGCCATGCAATCCTCGCCGAAGAGAGCGGCAGCCACTCGGGGAACGAATATCAGTGGATCATCGATCCTTTGGACGGGACCACCAATTACCTGCATGGCTTTCCGCAATTCTCCATTTCCATCGGATTGAAGGTGAAAGGCCGTATGGAAGTTGGCGTGGTCTACGATCCCATCAAGGAGGAGATGTTCACTTCCAGCCGCGGTGAAGGTGCCCAGCTCAACGACCGGAAGATTCGGGTGACCAACCGCAAAGGTCTGCCTGGCGCGCTGCTTGGTACCGGTATTCCCTATCGGGATTTCCGGTTCACCCAAAACTATCTGGGCATGTTGCAGGATCTCATTCAAGACACCGCTGGCATCCGTCGGCCGGGTTCCGCCGCACTCGACTTCGCCTATGTCGCTGCTGGTCGACTCGATGGTTTCTGGGAACTGGGCCTGGCCCAGTGGGACTTTGCAGCCGGCTCCCTGCTGGTCAGAGAAGCAGGCGGGGTGGTGACTGATATCGGTGGCGGAGAACACTACCTGGATACCGGCAACGTCATTGCCGGCGGGTTGAAGGTCCACAATGCCATGCTGCGCCGCATCCGACCACACCTGGATAGCCAACTATCCGCTTAATTCCCAGCCGGGGAACTCGGTTCACAGCTTCAGCGGAGCCCCTCTCTGCAGCCCTCAAGAATCATATTGCCAGTCCGTTATTGCGATTGACTCGGGCGGTTCGCCCGCTATCTGGAAACTCAGATGACGGTAAAAAAAACAACCCCAAGAAAGGTACTCAGCGAGCGG
>JASJBU010000031.1 GCA_030066355.1 Gammaproteobacteria bacterium
TATGACGACCATTCACGATATCACCAACACTCAGACCATTGTCGACAAGGGCCACCAGGACCTGCGCCGAGCTCGTGCCTGCGGTAACTCCCTGATACCCACCACCACGGGTTCTGCCAAGGCGATCACCAAGATCTTTCCGGAACTCATGGGCAAGTTGAACGGCCATGCGGTGCGGGTCCCGCTGCTCAATGCCTCGTTGACGGATCTGGTATTCGAGGCTTCCAGGCCCGTAACGGTCGAAGAGGTCAACGGCTACTTCCAGGAGGCCGCTGAGGGAGAGCTCAACGGTATCCTGGGCTACGAGGAACGTCCACTGGTATCAGTGGACTATGTCAACGATCCCCGCTCCTCCATCGTCGATGCCTTATCGACCATGGTTATCGATGGCACGCAGGTAAAGGTCTATGCCTGGTACGACAACGAGTGGGGTTATGTTAACCGCCTGATGGAGCTTGCCGCCAAAGTGGCGAGAAGTTTGAAGTAAAAAAGGTTGAAGTGTGAATAGGGTGAGGTCGGATATTCCTGATAGGACGTTCGAATTTGCCTGTCGGACAGTGAAGGGTCAGGTACTGAACGAAAAACCTGGGGTATCCAGAACCTTGGCAAACCAGTTGCTGCGATCAGGCACCTCAATTGGAGCGAATGTCAAGGAAGGACAGGCATACCAGAGCGAGGCTGACCTCATCGGTAAATACTGCATCGCCGGTAATGAAGCACGGGAAACCCGCTATTGGTTACGACTTTTGGCCGCCTCGGACCTGCTGCCTAAAAACCGCTTGGGTAAACTGACGAGCGAGTGCAACGAACAGATCGCCATCTTAACCGCCATCATCAAGCGGATGCGAGAGAAACAACCGTGACCGACTCCCCCACTTCAAACTTCAAACGTCTCAATTCAAATTTCGGCAGTTATCTGACGGTAACTGCCGGCTACTGGACGTTCACCATCACCGACGGCGCCATCCGTATGCTGGTGGTGCTCTATTTCCACCTGTTGGGCTATTCGCCCTTCGAAGTGGCCATGTTGTTTCTGTTTTATGAGTTCTTCGGTATGGTCACCAACCTGGTGGGGGGGTGGTTGGGGGCGCGTATCGGTCTGAATCTCACCATGCACATCGGCATGGGTCTACAGGTGATTGCACTGTTGATGTTGACCGTACCGGATGCCTGGCTATCGGTGGTCTATGTGATGTTCGCCCAGGCACTGTCTGGAATCGCCAAAGACCTCAACAAGATGTCGGCCAAGGCCAGTGTCAAGACGCTGACCGGTGATGGAGGAGAGTCCAGGCTGTTCAAATACGTGGCGGTGTTGACTGGTTCGAAGAATGCGCTGAAGGGTGCGGGGTTCTTTATCGGGGGATTGCTGTTGCAGTGGATCGGTTTCCGCGGCGCGTTGGCGGTACTGGCGGGTATGTTGCTGATTGTGCTCCTGGTTACCGCTATTCTGCTGCCCACCGGTGTCGGCAAGATGAAATCTAAACCTAAATTTACCCAGGTGTTTTCCAAACGGCCGGAGATCAACTGGCTGTCCGCTGCGCGTTTCTTCCTGTTCGGCTCACGGGATGTCTGGTTCGTGGTCGGCCTGCCCGTGTTTCTCTCCGGGGTGCTCAATTGGAGCCACAGTCAGGTCGGTGGTTTCCTGGCCCTGTGGGTGATTGGCTATGGTTTCGTGCAGGCCTCGGCCCCAAGGTTGGTCAGACGCAGTCATCATGGTAGGGGACCAGGTGGTGGTACGGCACGTGGTTGGGCATTCCTGTTGGCCCTGTTCCCCGTGGGAATCGCCTTGGCGCTGGGGCAGGGAGGGGACCCGGCAACAGTGCTGGTCATTGGACTGATTCTGTTCGGCATCGTCTTTGCCCTCAACTCGGCAGTGCACTCCTATCTGATCCTCGCCTATTCCGATTTCGATAAGGTCTCCATGAATGTGGGCTTTTACTACATGGCGAATGCCGGGGGTCGCCTGACGGGGACAGTGTTGTCCGGTTGGGTCTATCAGACCCAAGGGCTGGAAGGCTGTCTCTGGTGGTCGGCCGGTTTCGTGCTGATTGCCGCCTTGTTGTCCTTCCGGCTGCCCGAGATATCCGCCGAGAGGTCGGGGAAAGCGATTGTTTGACGTACTCGCCGATCTGCTTGTTTATCGAGGGATGGGTCTGGACCCGGCTTCACAGTTCGGCGCAGCACTGCACTTTTTTGTCATGGATGTCGCCAAGATCTTCGCTCTGCTGGTGGTCATCATCTACTGCATGGGCCTGCTGCGTGCACTGCTCTCACCGGAGCGGGTGCGGGAGTTCGTACGCGACCGACCGGATTGGCAGGCGCGGGGCTTTGCGGTTACCCTGGGTGCGGTGACACCCTTCTGTTCTTGCTCTTCCGTGCCGCTGTTCATCGGTTTCGTCGAGGCCGGGATACCTCTGGGGGTGACCTTCTCCTTCCTGATCGCTTCACCGATGATCAACGAAGTGGCGGTAGTGATTCTGATCGGCATCCTTGGCTGGAAGCTAGCCGCTTTATACGTTGCCGCAGGGTTGTTGGTGGCCTGGTTTGGCGGCATCGTCATGCAGTGGTTCAGACCGGAGCGTTGGATCGAAGAGTATGTCTGGAAAATCCAGATGGGTCAGGCCGATCTGCCGTCACCCGATCGCTCATTAGCAGGGCGGCATCGTTATGCGCTGGCCGAGGTCAAGGAGATCGTCGGCCGGATCTGGAAGTGGGTGCTGCTGGGTATCGGTGTTGGGGCGCTGTTTCACGGATACGTACCTGATCAATGGGTGTCAGAGCACTTGGCGGGTGGCAACTGGTACGATGTACCCACGGCAGTTGCCCTGGGTATCCCGCTCTATTCCAATGCCACCGGCATCATCCCGGTGGCGGAAGCCATGCTGTCCAAAGGTGTAGCCATAGGCACCACGCTCGCGCTAATGATGAGCGTGGCGGCACTCTCCTTACCGGAGTTGTTGATCCTGCGCAAGGTCATCCGTTGGCAGGCGCTGGCCTTGTTTGTCGGTGTGTTGGCGTCGGCATTTCTGATTGTGGGTTGGGGCTTCAACCTGTTCGTTGTCTAAACAGTCATCCGGTCTGTTCGGTGATCGAACTCCGGCTACTTTCTGGATAAAGCGGATCACATTATCAGAGCGAAATTAGCCAGAGCAGTGTTCGATCTTACAAGGGGTGCGGCGCGGAGTGTGTTTGTCGACCGACTCTCAGAATTAAACCATCTAAAAGATGTAATAATTCCCCAAGCAATCCAAACCGATGGATCTATTCAAGACGCCTGGTTCACCCGGCTGTCCAGTTATGCAATATGGTTGAGAGTTGATCTTTGTTAAACGGTTTTGCCAGATAATCATCCATACCGGCAGACAGGGCGGTTTCTCTGTCACCCTGCAGGGCATTGGCCGTCATGGCGATGATCGGCAGGTGTTCTGTTTTTGCCTCCTGTTCCTTGACGCGGATTATGCGAGTTGCCTGATATCCGTCCATGATGGGCATCTGGCAATCCATCAAGGCAAGTGTAAATTTCTGATTTTCGAAGAGATCCAGCGCTTCTTGTCCATTATTGGCAATCACCACCCGAAAACCCAGAATCTCCAGCATTGAGGAGGCTATCTCTTGATTGATCAGGTTGTCCTCCACCAGCAGCACAGGCAACCGATTCGCTTCGATAGCCTGAGGGTCCTGAAGCTTGTCGGTTTCGTAGGATTTGAATCCCGCCGGACCCTGTTCAAGGAAACGCAGCAGTGTTTGTAGACGTAATGGCTTGGTCTTCAGGACTGAATGATCGTCCTGCAACCAGGAATCATTCAGCTCGGTGTTGATCTTGGTCAGTATCAGCTTGTCCATGCCTATAACGGATTCTTCTGCATGCAATAGATGAATCCATTCTGACAGTTGCATGTCCGACAACCCGGCATCTACGATCGCTGCAACATATGCATGAGGGGTTTGACTGGCGTTTTTGAGAATTTCTTTTACCTCTATTCCGCACGTGGCGATATCGATTTCCAAACCTTGCTGTGTCAGCATACTCTCAATAACAGATCGACTTTTGGCATTGGTCATTAGCAGTAACACACGACGATAGCGACTAATGATCCTCTTCTGCGGAGTGGTTTCTACACCATGTTGTTGAAGGGTGAAGCTTGCTGTAAACCAAAATATGGCACCACCCTCCGGAGGATTGTCCAGCCCTATCTCGCCGCCGAGCAACTCAACCAATTGTTTGGCGATGGCGAGCCCGAGTCCGGAACCCCCAAATCTGCGAGTTGTGGAGCCATCGGCCTGAGTGAATGAATCAAAGATATGGGTCTGTGCCGATCGTTCGACCCCAATACCGGTATCTTCTACTTCGAAACGATACTCCTGCTGCTTTTCAGACGAGACAGTGGGGTGGACCCGAATGATGATCTCTCCCTGTTCAGTAAACTTCAGTGCGTTGCTCATCAGGTTGGCCAACACCTGACGTAGACGTAATGGGTCTCCAGTGACCTCAGAGGGAAAATTGACGGACAAGGAACTGATCAATTCAATCCCTTTTCGGTGGGCAGGTTCCGCAAACATTTCGATTTGCTGCTCTATGGTCTCCCTTAAGTCGAATGGTGTATTTTCCAATTCGAGCTTTCCGGCATTGATTTTCGAGAAATCCAGAACATCATTGATTACATCAAGCAACAAGTGGCCGGATCCAAGAATCGAATTGGTGAGATGTCTCTGCCGCTTATTGAGTTGCGTGTTCATGAGTAATTCTGTCATACCCAACACGCCATTCATCGGTGTGCGGATTTCGTGACTCATCTTGGCTAAGAATTCTGATTTGGCTCTATCGGCAGCCACGGCAGCATCATGGGCTGCAGCCAGCTCCTTTGCCCGATGATCCAATAAAGCCATATTATTCAAACCCTGCCAATAATCGCGATTGAGGCGCAATCCAACAGATAGCAAAAAAGGAATGCCGATGAGGAACATCAGTGAAATGGTGAGTGCTTCAGTAGCCCCGGAGATATAAACAGCCATCGGTGTTGGCAGGAACATCAACACCAGGTAATAGATGACCAGCTGTTTATCAGGTGCCAAAGTGGCGACTCCGGCTCCGGTGATCCCGATCGTCATCATGATGGATAGGTTGGTTGTGGTCACCAAACCGTCCTGAACAATCGCGATTGACCATGTCAGACTCCAGGCGGCAGCTACACCGAGCGTGCCGAAAAAGAACATCAATCGCCAGAGTCTTCTATTCCAGGCATGTAATCGTTCGAACCAGACATACAGGGCAAGCCTGAAGAGTCCAATCAAAACCAGTAAGGTGCCCGCTGTGTAAACCAGGATAGGTCGTTCCAGGTAGTAGGCGTTTGCGTAGACATTGATGGTGAACAGTACGACATAGATCAAAGTTCCCGGTAGTACTCTTAGCGAAAGGCTTCGGTCTGATGATATGATCAGCTGTTCGCGATCTGGGGTAAAGTGCGTTGGCTTATCCATCAGTCGTCAACAATGCTTGTACTGAAATTCCTTGATCAAAGAATGAGGATGACACCTCAGGACAGGCCCGAATCAAGCTTTCTGTCTGTGAAGTCAGATAAAGATATCGTCACCGATTAGAGGAACTTGACCCAACCTTGGGAGGCTCGCCTGACCTTATTCGTCATGCCATGAGTTGGCTAGAGGCGCTGCCCGTTAAGTTTTTGACGCCTCAATCATTGAGCGAAAAAACTGAATTTCCTATGGACATGGACGGTGGAGAAAATAGGTCGGATTGATGCTCAACAATCCAGATGTCGTTTTTGACTATCTGCGAAACAACCAGAAAATCAAGGTTAACAACCCGCTCACCAGCAGCATGGTGGTGAATGGAAAATAGAAACGGAAATTTTCCCGTTCCAGCACAATGTCGCCGGGCAGCCGGCCCAGGGGCAGCTTACCCAGCCAGGGCCAGAGTAGGCCAATCGCCAGGATGGCGATACCCAGCCCGATCAGCAGTTTCTGCATGGATCAAACGTGCCCATAGGCAGCGTTTTCCAAACGGCGGATGCGCTCCTCCAGGGGCGGATGGGTGGAAAACAGTTGCGCCACACTCTTACCCTTGAGGGGATTGCCGATGAACAGGTGGGCGGAGGCAGGATGGGTCTCCGCCTCCTGCATGGGGATGCGCTGATTGGCCTGGCCTAGTTTACGCAGGGCGCCGGAGAGCCAGAGCGGATTGCCGCAGATGGCTGCGCCCTGTGCATCGGCGGCATACTCCCGGGAGCGGGAGATGGCCATCTGGATCACAGAGGCGGCCAGCGGTGCCAGGATCATCATGACAATGGCGCCAATCGCACCAAATCCGCTATTGTTGTCATTGCTACGCCCCAGCCCGAAGATCATTGCCATCTGGGCGAAGTTGGCCAAGGCGGCGATCGCACCGGCAATGGTGGCAGCAATCGCGCTGGTCAGGGTGTCCCGGTGTTTGACATGGGCCAATTCGTGGGCCATGACCCCGGCCAGTTCCTCACGAGTGAGGATGCGCATCAGGCCGGTGGTGGCCGCTACCGCCGCATGCTCGGGATTTCTACCGGTGGCGAAGGCATTCGGTGCATCGCTCGGGATGACGTAGACCTTGGGCATGGGCAGCCCGGCGCGGCCGGCGAGCTCGCGTACCACTTGGTGCAACACCGGGGCTTCGTTAGGTCCGGCGGGTCTCGCCTTGTAAATTTTCAGCACAATCTTGTCGGAAAACCAATAAGAGCCGAAATTCATCGCCGCTGCAATCAGCAGGGCGATGATCAGACCCTGTTGTCCACCCATGGCTTGTCCTGCCACCAACAGCAGGCCGGTCAGGGCGCCAAGCAGCAGGGTCGTGCGCATTCCACTCATATTGAACTGTTTCTCCTGTCGACTATCCAGCCGTTTCATAATAGTGTGGGTCGCTTTGCTGCATTTCAAGCGGCACTATACAAGTCTTCTGTTTAGAGGCGGGGAAAGATGAAAGATTCAGTCAAAGCTTACTATGGCCAGATCCTCCGACACTCCAATGATCTGCAGACCAATGCCTGCTGCACAGATGCCGACGTACCGGATAATTTGTGCAGACTGCTCGCCAACATCCATGAAGAGGTTTTGGCGCGTTACTATGGCTGCGGGCTGGTTCATCCCCAGCTGCTGGAGGGCATGCGCATCCTCGATCTGGGCAGTGGTTCAGGCCGGGATTGCTACGCCTTGGCGCAGATGGTGGGCGAGCGGGGCTATGTGCTCGGCGTGGACATGACAGACGAGCAGCTCGCGGTGGCCCAACGCCATCTTGAGTGGCATCGGGAGAGGTTCGGCTACGCCAGGAGCAATGTGGAGTTCAGAAAGGGTTATATCGAAGCGCTTGGTGAACTGGGCTTGGAGGACGAGAGTTTCGATATCATTGTCTCCAACTGCGTGATCAACCTCTCACCGGACAAACAGGCGGTGCTCAAAGAGGCCCATCGTTTGCTCAAACCGGGTGGCGAGCTCTATTTTTCCGATGTCTATGCGGATCGCCGGGTACCCGCGCATCTGGTTGCTGACCCGGTGCTGTACGGTGAATGTCTGAGCGGTGCGCTGTATTGGAATGATTTTCTGAATCTGGCGAAGCGGGTGGGGTTTGCCGATCCACGTCTGGTTGAGGACCGGCCTCTCAGCATCGACAACCCTGAGATCGAATCCAAGATCGGCCAGATTGGTTTTTATTCCGCCACCTACCGGTTGTTCAAACTGGCTGCACTGGAACCAGCTTGTGAAGACTACGGGCAGGCAGTGGTCTACAAAGGTGGCATACCGGGTAATGAGCATGCCTTCGCCCTGGACAGTCACCACGTCATCGAGAGGGGGCGTATGTTCCCGGTCTGCGGCAACACATATCGAATGCTGAATGAGACCCGATTTCGGGAAAATTTCGAGTTCTACGGCAGCTGGGAGACCCATTACGGTATTTTTGAAGGCTGTGGCAGCAGCATTCCTTTTTCACAATCCATTTCAGCGGACCGCTCGGAACCAGCAACGGGCGGTTCATGCTGTTGACCAGGTGCCCTATGGGTTGTACGCAACAGATCGAGATATCAGCAGGTTAGGTATTTCCCTAACAAGACCAATAATGATTCTCAGCTACGATCTCAGTATAATAATGACCTATTAAAACCTGGGCGATTGGCTTAAACCAGATGTCTCTCTGAACTCAATCGCAATATGCCGAATAATTACATCATTGAGTTGAGGAACTTGCGGATCATGCGTAAAAAGCTTTCGCTTGCAGTCTTTATTGCATTTTTTTCCGGCCTGACCCCTCTGACGACCGCCTACGCATCGGAATATGACCTGTTTACGGTCAAACGGGAGCGGGTTTCCGTGCATATTGCCATTGCCGGTACCGTCTCAGCACGCAAATCTGTTCAGTTGGCCGCGCAGATCCCTGGCCGCATCCAATATATCGCCGGTCAGGAGGGGGACCGTTTCCAGCAAGGGGATCTGCTGGTGCAAATCGATGACAATGCCCTACGAGCCAAGCTGGATGCGGCTGTGGCCAACCGTGATGCAGCTCTGGCGGCGATTCGTAACGCAAACATGCAGCTCAGCCGTGAACTCTACTCGCCCCAATCCCGTGCCAGTGGGCAGGCGCCGGGGGGTATGGGTATGCCGGCGATGATGGATCAGATGTTCACCAATCCCATGCAAAACATGATGGGCATGCGCGACAGAGGGGCCGAACGCAGTTCCGATCTGGTCTCGCGCGAGACCCAGGTGACTCAGGCCACGACCCAGCATAAGCAGGCGGAGGCGCAGATCAAGGAGATCCAGGCCGCATTACGGGATGCCCGCAGCATGGCACCCTTCACCGGGGTGGTGGAGACCGTTCATGTAGAAGTGGGGGATACGGTGCAACCAGGACAACCGATCCTAAACTACAGTGAGACTAGCGGCTATCAGGTCGAGGTGGATGTACCTTCCCGACTCAGGCCCGATCTACAAGAGGGTGACATCCTGGCGGTGCGCCTGGATGGGGCCGACCCCGCGATCAACGCCATGATCACCCGCATCTTTCCAGTGGCCGATCCCCGCCAGCACACGGTCAGGGTGGAGATGGATCTACCCATGAAAACGATAGCCACGGTAGGCCAGTATGCCGAGGTCAGTGTACCCGATCGCAAGGCGCAGAGTGTACCGAATCTGGTAATCCCCAAGAAATCGGTGATCAGAAAGGGCGGCCTGCCTCTGGTCTACACCGTGGGCAGCGATGGACGTACCCGGTTGCGAGTCGTCAGGCTGGGCGAGAATCTGGGGATCGACCAGTGTGTGGTCCTGTCTGGTTTGCGTGAAGGTGATCTGATTGTCAACAGTCCCCCTCCCGGCATGACTGCCGGTGTTCAGGTAAAAGAACCTGCGACAAACCCATAACGAACCGATAACAAACAAAGAGTCAGGGCATGTCCCAAAGCGAGCAACCTATCTCAGGGGTAAACCTGGGCCTTGCGGGCAAGACCGCCCAGGCCTTCATTCATTCACCTCTCTCACCACTGCTGTTCATCGCCATGCTGGCGATGGGCATTCTGGGGCTGGTGGCTACACCGCGTCAGGAAGATCCGCAGATCTCGGTGCCGCTGATCGATATCTTCCTGGCCTATCCCGGGGCCTCCGCCGCCCAGGTCGCGGATATGGCGGTGGAACCCCTGGAACGCATCATGAGTGAGATTCCCGGCGTCAAGCATGTCTACTCGGCCAGCGCCCGCGGACAGGGGGTGGTGACGGTGCGCTTCAAGGTGGGGGAGCAGACCGGCCCTTCACTGATCAAGGTGCACGACAAGTTGGCCTCCAATCTGGACAAGATGCCGGCAGGGGTGCAGATGCCGCCATTGGTCAAGGCAAAGGGCATTGACGATGTACCGGTGGTCACCCTGACCCTGCGTTCCGACGAATTGGATGGGGGGAGTCTGCGGCGGCTCGGACTCAACCTGTTGCAGCAGCTCAACCGTATACCTGACACCGGCCAAGGCTTCGTGGTGGGAGGCCAAAGCGAGGAGATCCGGGTGGAAATCCTGCCCAACAAACTGGCGGGCTCAGGCGTGTCCACCGAGCAGGTGGCCAATGTGATCCGCGGCGCCAATGCAGAGAATCTGGCGGGACGGGCCGAGGCGGACAACCGGGCCTTGCGGGTCTATGCCGGGAGCTTTCTCCACAGCGCCAATCAGGTGGGCAATCTGGTGGTGGCTGTAGTCGACGGGCGGCCGGTGTATGTACGTGACGTGGCGCGGGTGACCCGCACCATCGAGGATGCCAGCAATTATGTCAACTACTACACTGGCGCGGCCTATGCAGAGACCTTCGGCAGCGATGACCGGGCGGACGGTGAGCAGGCGGTGACTGTGGCGATCGCGAAAAAAGAGGGCAGTAACGGGGTCACCGTGGCCAATAATATCCTGGCCATGGTTGAATCCCTCAAAGGCCGCCTGATACCCGAACAGGTCAAGGTTGAGGTCACCCGCAACTATGGCGAAACGGCCCAGGACAAGGTCAACGAACTGCTCTTCAAATTAGTCGTGGCCACCGGTATCGTTACCGTTCTAGTCTGGTGGGCACTGGGCTTGAAACCCGCCATCGTGGTTACCGTGGTGATCCCGGTGGTGATTCTGATGACCGTGTTCTCCGCCTTCGTCATGGGTTTCACCATCGACCGGGTCTCGCTGTTCGCGCTGATTTTCTCTATCGGCATCTTGGTGGATGATGCCATCGTGGTGGTCGAAAATATCTACCGACGCTGGCTGATCGCCGACAGCACCGCCACCGAGGTGGCGGTGGATGCGGTGCGTGAGGTGGGTAATCCGACGATCCTGGCGACCTTCACCGTGGTGGCGGCCCTCCTGCCGATGGCCTTTGTCAGCGGCCTGATGGGGCCTTACATGGCTCCTATACCGATCCTCGGTTCGGTGGCGATGATCATCTCACTGTTTGCCGCCTTTGCCTTCACCTCCTATCTGGCGATGCGCATCCGGCCCTCCATGGAGAAGCTGCGCAAGGCGGAAGAGAAGGAGCACGCCGCCAACGAGAAGCTGGATAAGCTGTTCCGCAGAGTCCTGCCCCCTCTGCTGGATAACCGGCTGGCTGGTTTTGGATTCCTCGTCGCCCTGGTGGTGGCTTTCTTCGGCGTCTGCGCCATGTTCTACACCACAGCGGTGACAGTGAAGATGCTGCCCTTTGACAACAAGCCGGAATTTGCGGTGGTCATCGACATGCCGGAGGGCACCGCTTTGCCCGCTACTTCGAATCTGGCCCGGGAACTGGCCGAAGCGTTGCGGGAGATCCCTGAAGTGGTCGCCCTGCAGACCTATGCCGGTAGCGCCCGGCCCTTCGACTTCAACGGTATGGTGCGCCACTACTACCTCCGCCAAGAGCCCTGGCAGGGGGAGATCCAGGTGCAGCTGACACACAAGAGCCACCGGGAGCGCAGCAGCCACGAGATCGCTGAGCAGGCGCGTGAGGTTCTCACGCCCATCGCCTGGGCGGAGGGGGCACGCATCACGGTGGCGGAGATGCCACCCGGACCGCCGGTCATGCAGTCGGTGGTGGCGGAGATCTATGGGCCGGACGAGCAGACCCGCCGAGAGGTGGCGGAGGTGATGACCGCCATCTTTCAATCGGTGGACGGCCTGGCGGATGTGGACAACTATCTGACCGAGCCCTATGACGCCTGGCGCTTCGTGATCAATACTCAGAAGGCCTCGGTACGGGGCATATCCAACAGCACCATCATCGAGGCTCTGTCCGCCGCCATGGGAGGCTACAAGATTGCTGATGTGCGCGAGGGCTCGGCCCTGGAGTCCACCTGGATCGTCATGCAGGCGCCGCTCTCACTGCGCGCCAATCCTCAGGCCCTGGCGGATTTGCCGATCCCCGGTCCGCAGGGACTCAGTGTACCCCTGGCGGAACTCGGTCATTTCGTCAAACTGCCGGAAGAATCGATGATCTACCATAAGGATCTGCGGCCACTGGAATATGTGGTGGGCGATGCGGTGGGACGTCTGGGGGCGCCGATCTACCCCATGTTAAAGGTGGATGATGAACTTCAGGATTATACGACGCCGGATGGGGTGACCCTCGCGGGCACCATGACCGGACCGCCCGAGGACAACGGTCTGTCCGGTTTCGAGTGGTCTGGGGAGTGGACCGTGACCTACGAGACCTTCCGTGACATGGGCGCCGCTTTTGCGGTGGCATTGATCCTGATCTATATGTTGGTGGTGGGGATGTTCGGTAACTTCCTGGTACCGGCGATCATCATGGCACCCATCCCTTTGACGCTGCTCGGTATCATCCCCGGACATTGGTTGGTGGGGCTGTTGGCCGGGACCAATGTCTACTTCACTGCAACCTCGATGATTGGTTTCATCGCCTTGGCGGGGATCATCGTGCGGAATTCCATCCTGCTGGTGGATTTTGCCGTGGAGGAGATCCGGCGGGGCATCGATGTGCGTGAAGCCGTGCTACTCTCATGTAAGGCGAGGACACGTCCGATCATGATTACGGCCTTCGCGCTGATGGGTGGTGCATCCGTGATCCTTACCGATCCGATCTTTCAGGGGATGGCCGTCTCATTGCTGTTTGGCGTGTTCGTCTCGACCGTACTCACTCTGGTGGTCATACCCCTGGGTTGTGTCAGTGCCGGCAAGAGCTTGACGAGTATTGCCGTCGCAAGGAACAGCGACAGCAAGATTGCCGTCCAGGACGAGCCATAGGCTATAAAGAATATAACGATATTTTCCAAAGGAGTCTTGGGAAGACCATGAAAACTGATGTAATGAGGCCGCTGCTTCTGGGGTTGGTTTTGTTGAGCATTACTCTGCGTGTCACGGCTGTTGGATTCGATCTACATGAGGGCACCATACCGAACTGGCAAACAGCAGAATGGAGTTATGAAGGCGAGACGGGGCCCAAGAACTGGTCAACCCTTTCAACAGCCTACAAGGATTGCGGAGCTGGATTGCAGCAATCCCCTGTCGATATCAGTGAAGCGCGCTATGCTCACCTGCCGGTGCTGAAATTCAGTTACCGCACCAGCATGGTATCGATCCATCGCAGGCCCCAGCAGCTATGGTTGGAGTATGATACAGGGAGTACTTTGAAGCTGGCCGGTAAACGTTACCGGTTTCTGGGTTTCGATTTTCACACACCAGGTGAACACAGTGTTCGTGGCAGAAGAC
>JASJBU010000192.1 GCA_030066355.1 Gammaproteobacteria bacterium
GGTAAGGGGAAGTGTGTCTGGATGACAGGAACCACGCCTCAAATCGGCATTAACGACCTATTGGTTCCAGGTGTTGCCCTGAAACGGATGTCTCAGCGTAAATTCAATCAGCGGGTGAAACATGCGGGCTAAAGTAAAGCGGTCTCGATACCGTGTCTGCAATCAGTCCGCAGATTCTGAAACCTGCAACATGGTGCACCACGCGCAAGTCTTTGCTCTCGACCCGGTAGATTCAGACAGTGGTCTTGGCGAAATGGCAGCGATGCCAAATACGCACCTGGATAAACAATGGTGTGTGATTATTTGCCATTGTCATTGCCATCATCTGGAGCTGTTACCCACTTGCCAGCCTTGTTTTGGCAGAAACTCTCCAACTCATCGATTGTGCTATTTCCCGAGAGCCCAATGATGATAAGCACCTCAACACATTTCGATGTTTCCATCTGGAATCTGCGGACCAGCGTTATGGAACCTGAGTTACCTGAATCCGGATTGCGCCACTTGTGAAGTTGGTTGAGTTTGCCCGAATTCGAAGCGCGCCTTCCAGCATCACCCATAAGCTCAATGTCTTTCTGTGTCAGTTGCTTGGCTACATCAGGCTGAAGGTCGCCGAAAAATGGTGACAGCAGGCTGCCGAGCAGGCGGAAAGGTAGCTTGAGTACTCCGGTGATAACACCCGTGATCGCACCTTCACTGGCCTCCTGGCCGGCATCTTCAGCGGTCGTCACTGTATCCTGCGCTTTGAGGTACACGTCGTTAATGATTCCGTCCACGCGGTCTAATGTTGGATCTATCATTTCCCTGGTCATACGAACCTCTGATAACACCTGCGGTGTGAGAACTTCGATCTGTGCCCGAGTCTTGTCAACTGCGCTGGTGGCCTGGTTGGCAGTCGCGAGGATTTTGGGAATTTGTCGTTGTGTCTGATCAACCACTGAAACAGTTTTATCGACGCGTTCCAGTACAGCTGGTAGTTCACGCCTGGTTTGGGCTACTTCATCAAGAATGGGCGGAACGCCCTGACGTACTTCAGCGATCTCTTCAAGAATAGGGGGGATTTGTTCGCGTATCGCGGCCGATTCGTCCAGTATTGGGGGCACAAGCTGGCGTACAGCTGCCATTTCAGCAAGTACACTCTCGATAGCCTCAAGCGTAGGGGGAACCGTTTGTGTCACCTCGGCCAGAGATTGATCCAGTTCAGGCAGGCTATCGACTACTCTTGCTAGTTGGTAGGCGAAATAGAGGATAGCAGCGGCTAGCGCAAAGCGGCTGATTACAGCCATTGTTTCCAGAGCATTTCTCATTAGATTCGTATGCTGAATAAATTAATAGCCCCAGCGATTTGTAGCTCACATTTCCAAAACGCTTTCATCTTGTTGCTAGTGAGAAAGCGGTTAGTTCTGCTGGGCATGTTATTTTGGCTGCTGTAAATTTAAGTGGTTCGAAATTTGACTGAACGTGAGAATTAACTAGTGGTCTGAGAATGTTCGGGGCTAATTTACACATACCCGCGTCTATGGTACAGACTACCCGTGGTTCTTTTCGTTTCCAAGATAGCGGTAACTCCTGTTTGAGGAAAAGTTAAAGAATCGTTCACGTTACATACTTGGAGGAAGAATCAATGTCGTTAGTGGGCAACAACCTGGTGGCGATAGCTTTGGGTATCGCATTGGCGCTGGTTAACGCATCGGTCATGGCGGCCCGAAGTGCACCACTTTCAGCGCAGGAGTCTGATCCCCGCGTCATGGGCTGGATGCAGGGCTTTCCGCCGCCGCAGGACAGGCTGATTACCCAACCCGATGCCAACTACTTCAGTTTCCCGAAACTGCGCTGGTCCGTTTGCCACCTACGTGAGTTTCTGCCCACCGAGCAGATCAGTCGTGGCCTGGGTGCCCCCGCTCCTCTGGACTATCTGGTGCCTGCAGAATTTGCCGATATGCGGGATCAAATTGATGCTCTGAGCTTCACTCCCATGGACAGCACCAAGCAGATGACATGGAAGGAATCGCTCGATGCCAATTACACCGACGGCATGCTTATTATGCACAAAGGTCGTGTGATTTATGAGCGCTATTCCGGATGCTTACAGGAGGACGGCAAGCACGCAATCATGTCCATGACCAAGTCAATCACTGGTCTCCTGGCAGAAATCATGGTGGTGGAAGGTGATCTTGATGACACCCTGCTGGTACGGGATGTTATTCCAGAGATCGGTAACAGTGCTTTTGCCACTGCGACGGTCCGGCAGGTAATGGATATGACTACGGGTGTTCAATACTCGGAAGATTATTCCAATCCCAAGGCTGACATTTGGCTCTATTCGGCTGCGGCAAGCCCTTTGCCGAAGCCGAAGGGTTACCAGGGGCCGAACGGTTACTGGGAGTATCTGCAGCAGGTGAAGCCCGCCGGCAAACACGGCGACGAGTTCCACTACAAGACTATAAACTCCGATATGCTGGGCTGGATCATCAGTCGTATTTCCGGCATTTCGGTGACCGAGCTTGCGTCACTACGGTTGTGGCGTCCCATGGGGGCTGAACAGGATGCTTACCAGACTGTCGATGGCAAGGGCGTGCCGTTTGCGGGTGGAGGCATAAGCGCCGGGTTACGCGATCTTGGTCGGCTTGGTCTTCTGGTGCTGAATGAAGGTATGATCAACGGCAAGCGTTTATTCCCTGCCAAAGTTGTGCAGAATATCCGCGCCGGCGGTGACCCGGAAAAGTTCGGTGATGCATTCCCAACGATCCCGAACGGCAGTTACACCAGTCAATGGTGGGGTTTTCATAACGAACACAACGCCTTTGCGGCACGCGGTGTTCATGGTCAGACGATTTACATTGATCCGACGGCGGAAATGGTTATCGTCCGATTTGCATCACATCCCAATGCCAAGAATGGTGTGATTGATCCCACATCGCTCCCGGCTTATCAGGCCGTCGCCGAATTTCTGTTGACGCAGTAGCGCGAAAAAGACTAGTAAAAAACGTGCGGTATCCGGAGTTAAACAACACGCAGTATTTGTGTTTGCTGATTGCCGGGTTGGTTTTCTCGGCCACCGTTAATGCGGCCGAGTTCCACATGCAGGACGACAGCGTTGTCTATGGTTCAATCCTGCGTCTGGTCGATGGTCAAGATCTGGTGGTCGATACCGCACACATGGGTGAAGTCACGCTCGAATGGGATGCCCTGAAGCGGATTGAAGGAACCCGAATCGTCGAGGTCGAATTCTTCAATGGAACCCGGGTTCTCGGAAGCTTGGAGCTCGACGGAGAGGGTTTGCTGGTCAGAGGTGATCAAGTGCTTGCCGTCGATCCTGCATCAGTCTATGCAATCTCGGAGGTAAAGCCCGGGGTCTGGGATGCCTTTGGTGCCTACACGGATCTCGGGCTCAATATAGTGCGCGGTAATAGCCGCGTGACTCAACTCAGTTTCGGTGCTGGAGTCAGCTATGATGTCCCAGGCATTGAAATGTCGATCGATGCGGCGACTTTCAGAAATGAGCAAATAGAGGCCCAGGACACAAGGCGCACTACACTCTCGGCCAATTACACGATGTACCTTGACCGCGGTTGGAGTCTCACTGGATTGTATGAGTTCGAAGGAGATGAGCAGCAGGGCCTGGACGGTCGATCGGTGCTGGGCGCCGCAGTTGGCAAAAGAATCTTGAACAACCGGGCGCAACGGCTAGGACTGTTTGCTGGACTGGCACACAACTCAGAAGATCTTGTGGATGTATCCGACCAGGAATCCTCAGAAACGCTGTTTGGAGTCCAGTACAGGTTGCGTTCAACAGCGGATATAGATGCAACCGTAATACACTTCCAAAATACAGAACAGAGTGACAGGTACAGAGTTCAGTCTGATGCAACTCTCACCATGGACTTAATTGCGAATTTTGACCTCAACATAACAGCCTACAACCGATACGACAGTAAGCCACCTAACGGCATCGGTAGGCGTGATTATGGGTTGGTCTTGGGATTACGCTGGGAAAAATAATCCACACAGAGGTGTTCTTAGGGTTATGCTGGATCGCCGCGAAAACTTCAATGCTCATCAGATGGAGAAGACCTTGCTAACAAGCACTAAGGATTCGATAACAACGTACCATAGAGCCCTGGTTTTCATTTCATTGCTATTGCTGGCCCTGTTAATGCCAGCTCCAGCGCTGTTCGCTCAGGATACAGTAAGTGATTTCGAGCCCTATCCTCTGCGCCCGGCCGATACATCAAGCCCTCGGGATACGTTGCACAGCTTTCGTAGTAATGTGAAACGGGTTTTTGACGGTTGGCGCCAGGGCGAGCCCTGGACCGTGACGCGCTACCGTGCGCAGGTCCGGGCCTTGCAAACGCTGGATTTCAGTACAACGCCCGACGGCAATTCCTGGTCTGTGCGTGCTCTGCGCGCAGTACACTTGCAAGAGATCCTAAATCGTATCCCGCTCCCGCCGGATGACCAGATCCCTGGGGACGCGGATCTTGAGGATGGAGCCATTAAGAGCTGGACCATCCCTAACACCAGAATCACTATTCGGCGCATTGAGGATGGTCCCCGGGCTGGCGAGTTCCTGTTCTCAACCGATACTGTAAGACGATTGGATCGGTTTTACCAGCTATCCAAGCACCTGCCGTACCAGCCCGATGCCATGGTCGGTGTCTATGAGGCATTTACCAGCTCGGACCGAAGCAGCTATGCCGTTTACCGAGAGATCCGGAATCGCTTGAGACCAGTCGATACATCAAGCCCAAGATCCACGCTGGATGGCTTTCTCGACAGCGTCAACCGAGCCTACTCGTACGTTAGGGAAGCAAATGCCGCGCTGGATGCCACGCCGCCGACTATGACTAAGGAAGAGGCACGCGAGATCGAGAGAATGGCTGATAATCTCCTGTCACGAGCTCGATCCACACTTGACCTCAGCCGGATTCCTGAAGCGTTGCGTGACAGTTTCTCCGTCGAAGCCGCCCTTCAGTTGAAAGAGATCTTTGACAGGATGCCGCTGCCACCGGTGGATTCCGTGCCCAGCAGGCTAAAGGTAGAAGCATCACGGGAAGCAGACGACGACAGCCCCCTCAGCTGGAGGTATCCAAGCACGGAGATTTACATCGTTGAAATCATGGAAGGTGAGAGGCAAGGCCAGTTTCTGTTCAGCGCAGATAGTGTCGGTCGGATCAGTGAATTCTACGAGAAGATTCGCGACTTGCCCTATCGTAGTGTCGACGAAGCTGTCACGCCGTACCAGCGATCGCCTGGCAAGTCGGAAGGCTTTTACGAATCCTACATATCAACACCTGGGTATCTGATACCGCACACCAATTTCCTGGCAGGATGGATCGATGATCTGCCAGCCTGGTTCCATACATTGCAGGGTGGACAAACACTTTGGCAATGGATCGGTCTGGTGCTATCCGTGCTTGTGATATTCCTGGCGGCTTACGCGAGCCATCGATTCGTCAAGCGACTAGCAGAGCAACTGCAGCCACCATGGGACACCTGGCTGAAGGGTTTGCCTCCGGTAGTTATTGTTACCATTTCCGCCGTTATTGTTAATTTCCTCGACAAAGACCTCCGGATCACGGGCGATTTATTGACCGCCGTTACGACGGGAGGCCAAACCATCGTCTTCGCAATGGCTGCATGGGTAGTTTATGTCTTTTGTAAGGCGATTGCGGAGACAATCATCATTGCGCCACGTATTCGTACCCAAAGTTCGGAAGCGGCGCTGCTGCGTATCGGTGCCCGAGCCATTGGCTTTCTCTTAGGTGCCTGGATCTTAATCGACGGGATTCGTGAGCTTGGAGCAGACCTCATTCCGTTGCTGGCTGGTCTTGGTGTCGTTGGCTTGGCGGTCTCGCTGGCAGCACAGAGTACCATCGCAAATTATATTGGCGGCCTTATACTGTTCGCTAATAAACCGGTGAGAGTAGGGGATTTTTGTCGTTACGGAGAGGATCCGTCCACTGACTGGATGCGCATAGGTACAGTGGAGGAGATCGGCCTGATTTCAACGCGCCTCCGAGGTATCGATCGAACCGTCACGAATATACCGAATGCCGAGTTTGCCAACATGCATATCGTTAACCTGACTGCGCGCGACCAGCGGCTGGTCAGGACCACCTTGCAGCTTCGCTACGAGACAACTCCCGAACAGATGCGCTACGTCTTAACCAGGTTGCGTGAACTATTATTAGGCCACCCAATGGTCACAGCCGATCCCGCTCGCGTCCGCTTTATCGGCTATGGACCCTATTCGAAGAACGTAGAAATATTCGCGTACCTGCAGTGCCAGGAACAAAACACCTTTCTTGCTATTCAGGAAGATCTGTTTCTGCGCATCGAGGACATCATCAGTGACGCCGGCACAGGTTTTGCGTTTCCCTCTCAGACCGCCTATCTTGCGCGCGATGAAGGTTTGGATGCAGAGCGATGCGAAGAGGCCGAACGAGATATGCAAAGGCGGCGAGCCACGGGAAAATTGCCGTTTCCAGAATTTGAGGAAGAAGAGCGAGAGCTGCTAGAGGATATTCTTGACTACCCACCGAAAGGCTCTCCTAACCCCAATATTTCACCCATAAAAAAGGCAAAACCTTGATGCTTCGATATAATTCAATTGCTTAAGTTGAAT
>JASJBU010000187.1 GCA_030066355.1 Gammaproteobacteria bacterium
TGAGTGCCAACCTATTGCACAAAATCGTGCACTCCAGCAAGGCAGCCGGCACGCTGACCAAGATCAGACCGGGAGAGACGCTCCATGTAGAACTGGATGCAGAGGATCATTTCGTCAATCTCACTCTGCAACACAGCAAGGTGAACAGCCTATTCATCGAACTCACCGACGACGGCAAGTTCGCAGCCACACAGAAAACCCGCGATGTGGAGCTGCGAACCGCCCATGTCCAGGCAACCATTGAAAATTCTCTGTATCTGAGCGCCCAAAATGCCGGTCTGCCGGATGCGGTTATCATGGAACTGGCGAATATCTTTGGCTGGGATATCGACTTTGCCTTAGAGATTCGTTCCGGTGACCGCTTTACGGTGATCTATCAGGAAGAGTATCTGGAAGGGGAAAAGTTACGCAATGGACCGATTCTGGCCGCCGAATTCGTCAATCAGGGACGCACATACCGAGCCGTACGCTATGTTGATGGCAGCGGTAAGGCCGACTACTTCACCCCTGAAGGCCGCAGTATGCGCAAGGCTTTTCTACGTGCCCCCGTGGATTTCCGTCGCATCTCATCCCGCTTCACCAAGGAACGCTGGCATCCGGTACTGGGCAAGAAACGACCACACCGCGGCGTGGATTATGCCGCGAAAACCGGGACTCCGATCCGGGCGGCCGGGGATGGCAAGATCCTCCACCGAGGTAAAAAGGGTGGCTATGGGCGGACGGTGATCATCCAGCACGGTCAACGCTATACAACACTCTATGGTCATCTCTCCCGTTACAACAAGAAGGCCAAACCAGGCAGCAAGGTCAAACAGGGCCAGATTATCGGCTATGTGGGACAAAGCGGTCTGGCCACCGGGCCCCATTTACACTACGAATTCCGGGTCAATGGCGTACACCGCAATCCCCTGACCGTCAAACTGCCCGACGCAGAACCCATTGCCAAAAAATACCGGTCAGATTTTATGCTCAAGACTCGCGAACTCACCGCCCAACTCGACACGATAAACCGTATCGTCGTTGCGGATGCCCGTTGAGGAACTCTATGTCAGACGTGTAGTCGGACTATAGCCCTTTTCATGCCTGACCCCACCAGCCAACCTCCGATTTTTTCACGATAGATCGGTGAACCAACTTCGAGGTAGCCAGTGATTTAACAGGTCACTTGCCTGGAAGAGCGATCAAGTCATTTTTACAATTTGACATTGAATACGTTCAAGAAAGCACCTGATACCCGATGCACAAGAGATGTGAGCGTGAACCATCAATCATAAACGTGATTACCCTATGACTTCGATTTCGCGCGCCACAAGTGAACTCAACCATTGCTTTATTGAAGAACCTTTGGCGTAATCACCCAGTGTCTTACCCTGATGGGTGAGACTAACGGCACATACACATTGAGGAGAGACCTATGGCAAAACAACTGGTCCTGACTACCGCCATTGCTGCCCTGATGACACTCCAGGCCTGCACGACTGTGGACCCATACACCCGCGAGGAGGAAACCTCCAAAGCAGCAACTGGTGCTGCAATCGGCGCAGCCGTGGGTGCGATCATTGGCATCGCGACATCGGATGACAAAAAGGAGCGAAAGGAGCGGGCTCTGAAAGGTGCGGGCATCGGCGCAATCGCCGGCGGTGGTGTCGGGTATTACATGGACGTCCAGGAAGCCAAGCTGCGCCAAAGCTTGGAAAACACCGGTGTTAGCGTGACCCGGGATGGCGAGAATATCATCCTGAACATGCCTGGCAACATTACCTTCGAGGTCGACAAGACAGATCTGCGCCCCGATTTCGTCGAGGTACTCCACTCAGTGAGCCTGGTTCTGAAAGAATACAAGTCCACCATGATCGAGGTCGCCGGACACACCGACAGCACGGGTTCCGACTCATACAATCAGACGCTGTCTCAACAGCGCGCCCAAGCCGTCAGCAATGTCCTGATGGCAGACGGCGTACAAGCGGTGCGAATCGACACCGTGGGATATGGCGAGACACGCCCAATAGCTTCTAACGGCTCTGCAGAAGGTCGCCAGCAAAACCGCCGTGTGGAACTGACGCTGCTGCCGTATACTGAGGGATAATGGATGTCAGAATCTGACCAAACAAAAAAGGCGCATCCAGCGCCTTTTTTGACCCACTCTGTCCAGGCTTTCGACTAAACCGAGAATGACGACCCACAACCACAGGTGGTGGTCGCATTGGGATTCCTGATGATGAACTGAGAGCCCTGAAGGCCTTCGCTGTAATCGATCTCCGCACCCATCAGATATTGCATGCTCATCGGGTCTATCAGCAGAGTCACACCTTCGGTGACGACCCTGGTATCACCGTCGTTCTCGTTTTCGTCGAACGAGAAACCGTATTGAAACCCGGAACAGCCGCCACCCTGGATATACACGCGGAGCATCAGGTCGGGATTGCCCTCTTCCTCAATCAAAGAGGCAACCTTGGTCGCCGCGGCCTTAGTGAAGATGATGTCGTCGTTGATCGCTTCTGCAGTGCTCATGTCTTCATACCTGCCAAAATTAAGGGGCCTGCAAACACAAGCCCATTCATTAATCATCGCACCAAAGTATGCTATTACCTACGAAAATAGTCAAGTATTAGTCCTCATGCCTGCTCCACGGTTACCGCTTCACCATCAAACGCCAACCGAGCGGTCTCACTCTCCTCGGCATGAATGAGCTTGCCATTGACCTCCGCACCCATTTCCATCTCGAGCAGTGCGTAGGTCACCGTTCCGGTTATTCTCGCCTTAGGCGCCAGCTCGACCCGGTTGCTGGCAACCACATCGCCAACTACGGTGCCGTTCAGCATGACATTGGCGACGTGCACATTGCCTTCGACAGTGCCTTCTTCGCTGAGGGTCAGTGTCGCTCGCTCATCCTCTCTCTCGGAAATCACATTCCCTTTGATCACACCATCGACATGCAGTCCTCCAGAGAAAAGCACATTGCCTTCGATGGCCGTCCCCTTACCGATTACCGTACTGATCTTTGGACTACGAAACCGTTTCTTTCTCAATCCCATATAGATATCCTCTGGTAGCAACGCCTTAGGTGACTGGTTTCCAGTCGAATGCTTCCGTTACCGGAGCAAATTTCTTGCTTTCAGGCTTAATTTCGATGATAAATTTAGCCGGCCTGAATCCCTCCGGGATTTTCAGTTTTCCTTCGAGGTTCTGAAAATAGCGAAATCTCATTTTCTGGCTACTTTTCTTGTCCTTGGTCAAACGCTCCAATCCAAGTGTCACGGCCTTTCCATCCTGCAGTCCCTGAAGACTGATGTGAATCTTGCCCTTGGCCACGATGCCACTGTTGACCACCTGGCTGACGGTGAATTGGTAATTGAAATCATCTGCTTCGAGGGCTGGTGTCAACTTGAATTTCTGGATGCGCAGACCCTTCTTATCAGGTCCAGCCGACACGATACCACGCAGAAACGCCAGCTCCTCCTCCATCTTGAGGCGTTCATCCTGAAACCGCTTGACTTGTTCCTTGATTGCCCGAATCGCCTCCTGATCCATCTCCGCCGACTGTTGTGCCATGGTGAGTTGCCGGCGCAGCTCCTCCCGTTCCGCTTCGAGCTCATCGAGCCTTTCCCGCTCAGAGGGCGAAAAGACCGAGAGTCTATTTTGCAGGCCACCGCCTCCCATTTGATAACCGTACCAACCGGTCACCAGCATCACCAGCAACAACAACAGGATGCGCAGCCAGAATGGTGTCCACTCGCTCTGGGTGACGATCCTGGGCTTGTGGTATTTCCGGAAAATCCCCATAGGGCCTTAAGGTGAAAGAGCCACTTGTTCCAATCCCGTACACTCGGGCAGGCCGAGCATCAGGTTCATATTCTGGACTGCCTGCCCTGCAGCCCCCTTGACCAGATTGTCGATAACCGAACTGATCACCACCACATCACCGTCCAATGGCCTATGCACGGCAATTCGACAGCTATTGATACCCCGTACACTCCGGGTCTCCGGATGTGAACCGAGCGGCATCACGTCCACGAAAGCCTCATCACGATAGCGTGCCTCAAACAAGCCCTGCAGATCCACATCCGTCCGTTTCAGGCGGGCATACAAGGTCGCTTCTATGCCCCTGATCATGGGTACCAGGTGGGGAACGAAGGTCAACCCTACATCAGATCCCGCAGCCAGGCTCAGGGTCTGGCGTATCTCTGGCTGATGCCGATGCCCAGGAATGGCGTATGCTTTGAAACTCTCGCCGGCCTCACCCATCAGGGTTGCTACGCTGGCCTTGCGGCCCGCACCACTGACACCCGACTTGGTGTCCGCAACCAGATGCTCCAGTTCGATCAGGCCCTGCTCCACCAACGGTAGAAAACCGAGGGTCACCGCCGTGGGATAACAACCCGGGTTCGCCAGTAACCGCGCCTCCCTGACGGCAGCACGATTTATCTCGGGCAACCCGTACACCGCCCTTTGCAAAAGGTCCGGTGACGCATGCTGCATGCCATACCAGTGTTCCCAGACGGACCGGTCCCTGATCCGAAAATCGGCCGCCAGATCGACCACCCGGACATCGGCATCCAGCAACTCTGGCGCCTGCTGCATGGCAATACCATTGGGGGTGGCGAAAAACACCAGATCACAATCGGTCAGGACCGCCGTCTCCGGATTCTCGAAACATAGATCGATGTGTCCCCGCAGGTTCGGAAAGAGGTCCGCCACGGGACGACCGGCCTCGGCTCGAGAAGTGATGGTCAGCAGTTCACACTCATCGTGCAAGGCCAACAGACGCAGCAACTCCACCCCGGTATAACCTGTAGCACCTACGATGCCGATCTTAACCATGTCTTACGACCTTGACCCCAATATCTCAGCAAAGCCCACAATCATACGTACCGAAAAGGAAAAGCGAAAGTCGAAGCAGGTCAATCAATGGCAAAATCCCAATGCCAGTGACCGAAACACCCTCACTGCCACTCGATGAGTAAAAAAATCGCCATCCCGAATGGTAAAAAAACGTCAACAAAGTCTGGTATTACGATAATGTTAGCCCCACAGTATAGATGACCACATCACACAGGCCTCAAAATGGAAACCATCGATATTCTGGCCCTGACCCTGGGCGTCGGCTGGGCTGCAGGCATCAATCTGTACGCCGCTGTTTTTGTGTTGGGCTACCTGGGTACCACAGGCAGTGTGACCTTGCCGCCCGGGCTCGAGGTATTGACCGATCCAATGGTGATGACTGCGGCTGGCATCATGTACTGCATTGAATTTTTCGCCGATAAGACACCCGGTGTCGATACCGGCTGGGATGCCATCCACACCTTCATACGCATCCCGGCCGGCGCTATACTGGCAGCCGGCGCTGCCAGCGGCCTGGAAGTTGGCGAGGCCGCCCAATTGGCCGCCGCACTGGTGGGTGGCACACTGGCGACCGGCAGTCATCTCACCAAAACGGGATCAAGGGTGCTGATCAATACCTCACCAGAACCCGTGACCAACTGGACCGCATCTGTCCTGGAGGATATCGCGGTCATTGGAGGATTATGGACTGCGCTTCACTACCCGGCCATCTATATAGTCCTGCTGGCGCTGTTCATCGTCCTGGCAATTTGGCTGCTTCCCAAGATCTGGCGCGCCTTGCAACGCCTGTTTCACAAGCTGGGCGAATTTTTCAGCGGCAGGCGACGTCGGCAGGATACGGGAAAAGCCGCAAGTCGAACTGACATCCTGAAATCGCTTTACGATGATGCCGATCGAAAGAGACACTGACTCGCGCACTCATGCCGGATAGAGCCGGGCGAACTCCTGTGAGGTGCGTATCAGACTGTCTTCGATTGAGACGCCGGAGAACCAATTCCCTGTCAATGCCAAAGACTCTCCCTGGAGCTGTCGATCCAACTCATCGATACGCTCCGGATGCCCCAGACGTAGGGCAGGTAGGCGATTTTGCACGGATACGCGGTCCTGGATAGCGTTTTCCTGAACGCCTAACACGTCACAGATACGCTTGTATTTTGCCTTGTCATCCAGCCGTCCCGGGCGAAAATGAAAGGTAAAGGCTCGATAATTCGGATCCGGCACCAAGTCACGAGAAACCACGGAATAAAAATCGTCATCTCTCCCGATGATCCCGGATAGTCGCTGTATCTGCAGGGCATCAGCCCGCAGCAGGACTGCGGTAGTCTCTATCTCCACCATCTGGATTGGAGTGATAACCTCGACGAGCCGGGGATATGATGCCTGCAGTAGACTCACCACCACGTCCGGAGCGACTGCCAGAGCAAGCCGTCTTGTTGAGACGCACTGCCCACCTGCCAGCAGCACCTGCAAGCCCGCCTCGATTTTTTCGACCTGTGCCACCGGATTGTCAACCCTCAGTTCCAGCTCCGGTTGATCGATAACCCCTATCAACAAGGACTGCAGGCCCTCTGGTCCGGTGTAACTGCGCATGATCTCCTTGCGGCGAGGTTTTTTCCTGAACAGGGCGTCGGCCGGGAAATCTGCAGCCGGTTGACAGACCACAGCATCCAAGGCGGGTCCGAGCACCCGTTGAAAGTTCCGTTGACCGATCAGCTTCGAGAAATAGTCACCTGCAGAACGACCCGCCTTGTTGGACATGAACAGACGAGGAATCACACCCAGGAGTTCGAAGAAATTGAGTTGCGATGGTATCGAAACAAGCCCTCGGTCAGTCTGCATCCAGAAGCGCAGCTTTTCTTTGGCCTGCAGGGACGCCAACTGACCCGTCTCCTCGAGTAGGTTGAGCAGATTACCGTAGCTGTT
>JASJBU010000188.1 GCA_030066355.1 Gammaproteobacteria bacterium
CTGGGCAAGGTGCAGATCGAGATCTTCGAGAAGACCGTGGAGCACCGTCTGATGGACCCTACCTTCATCACCGCCTACCCCACCGAGGTGTCACCCCTGGCCCGGCGCAACGATGCAGACCCCTTCGTCACCGACCGCTTCGAGTTCTTCGTCGGCGGCCGCGAGATCGCCAACGGCTTCTCCGAGTTGAATGACGCGGAGGACCAGGCCGAACGCTTCCGCCAGCAGGTGGCGGAGAAGGACGCGGGGGATCTGGAGGCCATGCACTACGACGAGGACTATGTGCGCGCCCTGGAGCACGGCATGCCCCCCACCGCCGGAGAAGGCATCGGCATCGACCGCCTCGTGATGCTGCTCACCGACTCCCCCTCGATCCGCGATGTGCTGCTGTTTCCGCACATGCGTCCGGAGATGTAGAGGTCCCGGCAGTATCCCGGAAAAGCCACTCCAGGGTCACACCGAGTACGAATCGGATAAGGTCATAAGCATCCTGCCCCGATGATATCCAGGTTATCCCGAGGTTCTGCGTCAAAATCGTCGCAGTGAATGCTAGACTTGATCTGAGCTTTGCCTTCGAGGCGCCTCGTCATTCGACCCGAGGATACTGAACACTTGGCTTTGGCATCATGAGCACCCTAACGTAGCAACTGCCCATTGCCGTTGACGACTATCTGCGTCAAGAAGAATGCAGCGATCAGCGACAGGAGTATGTGAAGGGTGTCGTCGGTGACACGGTCAAACTGCAGTCAGTGAATTATCAGTCCCGTATAGAGAGCTTCTACGAAGATATGTTGTCCTCGCTGGACTAGCGAAGTAGCAAGGGTGAAACTCGGGAAATTCCACCAGGGTCATAGCTGGCTCCACACGGGATAATCCTCTGTCTCCCCCGCTTATGGCCCACATGAGTCAATGACCGTACAGCACCAGCCCCTCCGCATGTTCCAGATGCTGCGGGGTGCCGGCCAAAACCAGCACATCACCCGCCTGCAGGCGGGTCTCTTGACCAGGCGCCTCACCGCGTATCCCGCCACGGCGCACAGCGGTGACACTCACGTCCCAGTCCCACAGATGTAGATCACCGATGGTATGGCCCACGGCGAAGGCCTTCGCCGGCAGGGTGACGGTATGCAGACGTTCCTGGAAGGCCTCGTCATGCTCCAGGTCCATGGCCTCGTCACCGTGGAAGAAATCCCGCAGAAGTTTGTAATGGCCTTCACGGATCTCCCGCATGATCTTGAAGATCCGGGAACCGGGTATCTTGAGCATGAGTAGCAGCTGACCCCCCATCATCAGGCTGGCCTCTACTGCCTCGGGCATCACCTGGGTGGCGCCGGCAGCCTCCAACGCCTCGAGGTAACTGTCGTCCCGAGTACGTACCAGCACGGGCAGTTCCGGCTGCAGCTCCCGGATATGCTGCAGGATCTTCAGCGCGGCATGGTGATCCTCGAAACTGAGCACCACCACTCCGGCCCTGCCGAGGCCTGCGGCATCCAAGATCTCGCGCCGCGCCGCGTCACCGAAGTGCACGGGCTCACCTGCCTCATGGGCCTCACGCACCACCGCGGGATTGAGGTCCAGCGCCACATAGGGGAATCCTTCCTGCTCCAGCATGCGACCGAGATTCTGGCCGATCCGGCCATAGCCACAGATAATCACATGGCGCTCGAGCGGCTCCGCTTCATGCTCCAGGTCCTGCAGAATCTGCACCTCGTCGCTGAAGTTGCGCAGGGCGCAGAAATGATTCGCAATAAGACCGTTGTAGCGAATCAAAAAGGGTGAGACGAGCATACTCAGAATGATCGCGGCAAACAGGATCTGGCCCGCCGGGCCCGGCAACAGGGCAGTCTCCAGGGACAGATCGAGCAAGACGAAGCCGAACTCACCGCCCTGGGCCAGCAGCAGACCGGCGCGAAAGGCCGTGCCCATGGAGCGGCCGGTGGCGCGCACCAGCAACAGGATGATGGCTGCCTTGGCCAGAATCAACACCGCCGCCAGCAGCACCACCCAATGCAGAATGGGCAGCAGGGAGAGCAGATCCACCCGCATACCAACGGTGATGAAGAACAGGCCCAGCAGCACATCCTGAAAGGGCCGGATGTCCGCCTCGATCTGATGCCGGTATTCGGTCTCCCCCAGCATCATGCCGGCCAGGAAGGCGCCGAGGGCCAGGGACAGGCCCGCCTCATGGGTCAACCAGGCGGCGGCCAGGGTCACCAGCAGCACCGTCAAAGTGAACAGTTCGGCGGAGCGGGCTGCGGCGATCTCGTGAAACAGGGGGCGCAACAGCCAATGACCGATCGCCATGATCACCGCGAACACCAGGGCTGCCTTGAGCAGCGCCCAAAGCAGCACAGTGGCCATGCCCTGCTCGGTAGAGCCCGCCAGGATCGGGATCACCACCAATAACGGAATCACCGCCAGATCCTGAAACAGCAGGATGCTCACCGCCAAGCGGCCATGCTCCTCGTTGAGTTCCGCCTGCTCCGCCAACTGCTTGATGACGATGGCTGTGGAAGAGAGGGCGATTACACTGCCGGCGATAATCGCCACCCTCGGTTCAAGCCCCAGCAGCCAGGCCAGCAGGGCCGCCAGCCCGCCGGTGATCAGTACCTGACTGCCCCCCAGTCCGAATACCGAACCCTTCATGGCGATCATCTGCGGCAGGGAAAACTCCAGTCCGATCATGAACAGGAGAAACACTACGCCGAATTCGGCCAGGAAACGGGTCTCTTCATTGGATGCGACCAACCCGGCACCGAAGGGCCCCACCAGCACCCCCACCAGCAGATAACCGAGGATGGGCGGCAGGTGCAGGCGCCGGAACAGGGTGACGGTGAGCACCGCGATGGCGAGCAGGGAGAGGACGATCTGCAGGGTATGGATGTTCATGAACTTCTCAAGTGATCCTAGGTTGGACGGGGCGGTATCGGGTATCCTTGGCCGATGAAAATCAGCGTCATCATACCGACTTTCAACCGGGCGCATACCCTGCCCAGGGCCCTGGATTCGGTTTTCGCCCAAAGCCGGCCGGCGGATGAGGTGCTGATCATCGATGACGGTTCTGAAGACGAGACCCGTGAACTCGTCGAACGTGACTACCCGCAATGCCGCTATTTCCATCAGGAGAACAGCGGTGTGAGCCGAGCGCGAAATCTGGGGATCCACGAGGCGCGGGGTGACTGGATCGCCCTGCTCGATTCGGACGACGCCTGGCTGCCCGACAAACTGCAGCGACAGCAGCAGGCCTTGACTGACCATCCTGGAAACCGGCTCTGTCACACGGAGGAGATCTGGATTCGCAACGGGTCACGGGTCAATGCCATGCACAAGCACCGCAAGAGCGGCGGCCATATCTTTCGGGCCTGTCTGCCCCTGTGTGTGATTTCCCCCTCCTCGGTGCTGCTGCACCGCGCGCTCCTTGAAGAGATCGGCTCGTTCGACGAGACCCTGCCCGCCTGTGAGGACTACGACCTCTGGTTGAGGATCTGTGCCCGGGAGCCGGTGCTGTTCATCAATGAACCCTTGATCGTCAAACATGGCGGCCATGCGGATCAGCTTTCACATAAACATTGGGGTATGGACCGATTCAGGGTTCAAGCCCTTGAGAAGCTCATCGCTACCAACACGTTGCATGAGACGGACCTTAGCGCGGCCATCCACATGCTGCTGGAGAAGGCGGGAATCCTGGCTCAAGGTGCGGAGAAACGCGGTAAAGTACAACGGGCTGACCACTACCGGCGACTCCAGCACCGCTATCGATCGATGTTGCCGATCAGGTCATGTTGAAGGCCCGATTGAATATCCTGGTGGCGCTGCCCGCCGAGGCCAAACCCATCAACCAGCTGCTGGGACTGCAGCGTCGACAGCCCGATGGGGAGTTGCCCCTGTATGTCGCGCAGGATATTGCCCTGGTCCTGTGTGGCCCTGGCATGCAGGCAGCCGCAGCGGGTGTGCACTACTTGCACCAGGTCAATGCCAAGCGGGATCCACACTGGGTCAATATCGGCATTGCCGGCCACGGGGTCTTGCCGGTCGGGCAAGGGATACTTGCCTCCGAGGTCGTCACTCCATCCGGGCAAACCTGGCAGATGCCAGTGACGGAGAGCTTACCGTGCCTGAGTTGTCCAGTACACACAATCGCTCGAGCCACCGACGACTATCCTGATCCAGTCGCCTATGACATGGAGGCAGCGGGTTTCGTCTCAGCTGCGCTGGACTTGACGCCGATCGATAAGCTGCGGTGTGTGAAGATCATCTCCGACAATCCCGTTCACCCAAGCCAGGGAATAAACGCTAAAATGGTCAGAAGCCTGATCCACAACCAAGCCGGACTGATCAAACAACTCATCGAAAGGATACTCAGAGGCCATGGCTAAGCACCCTCCGCGCAAGATACTCGTTACTGGCGCCAGTCGCGGCATCGGCGCCGCGATCTGTCGACGGCTGCTCACCGATGGCATTCAGATCGTCGGTATCGGTCGCGACTTCTCCGCCTGGAAAGAGATCCCCTCCACTATGGAGCCCTGCGAACTGGACCTGGCCGCTCTGGACAAGTTGCCCCACGAATTGGGAGAAATCGCCCGGGCGCACCCCGAGCTGGACGGCCTGGTCCTGAATGCGGGTTTCGGCCGCTTCGGCTCCCTCGAGGAGTTCTCCTACCACCAGATCCGCGAGATGGTGGACACCAATCTGCTACAGCACATCTTCATCGCCCGCACCTTTCTACCACGTATCAAAAAGCTGGACAGGGGCGATATGATCGTCATCGGCTCGGAGGCAGCGCTCACCGGAGGCAAGCGTGGTGCGGTCTATTCAGCGTGCAAGTTCGGTCTGCGGGGGCTGGCCCAGTCCCTGCGGGATGAATGCAGCGGTAACGGGGTGCGGGTCAGCCTGATCAATCCGGGCATGGTCTCCACCGAGTTTTTCAACGACCTCGACTTTGCGCCCGGTGATGATCCCCTCAATCATCTGCGCCCCGAGGATGTGGCGGAGGCCGTTGCCCTGGTCCTCAGGGCCCATCCGGGAACGGTCTTCGATGAGATCAATCTGAATCCCTTGAAGAAGGTCATCCAGTTCAGATCGACATGACCTATGAGTTCGAACCAATCGGCGTCATCCATTCTTGTTTCAAGGAAAAATTCGGCATACCCAGGCAATCCGGTTTGATCCCGGAAGCGTTCGGTAGGCTGGAGATCCTGCCGCCTTTCAATCGACCGGAGGCCTTCAGGGAACTCGAGTGTTTCTCCCACATCTGGTTGACCTTTGTGTTTCACGCGGCGATTCGGGAGCAGTGGAGTCCGAGCGTGCGGCCGCCCCGACTCGGGGGGAACCGGCGGGTCGGTGTATTCGCCACCCGCAGCCCTTTTCGGCCTAATCCCTTGGGTCTTTCGGTGGTGAAATTGAACCGCATCGATTTTTCTGCCCACCAGGTCAATCTCGAACTGGGCGGCATCGACCTGTTGGATCAAACCCCGGTGTTGGATATCAAACCCTATGTGCCCTACTCGGATGCGATCCCCGATGCCCGGGAGGGCTTCGCTCCACAACCGGCCAAGCCTTCATTGAGCATTCGCTACTCAAACGCGGCGAAGACATTTCTTGATACGCTGGATGCTGATTTTGTCAGACATCTACACAGCCTGCTCGAGCAGATCCTGGAACAGGATCCACGACCCGCCTATCTGCAGGGCAGTGACACTCGCCAGACATTCGGTATGCGCCTGTATGATCTCAACATCCGGTGGCGAATTGAGGATGACAACCTGACAATAACCGAGATCGACTCCTGCATCCGACCAAACAATGCGAAGCCTCACCGCTACGAGTGAAATCCCTGCCTATCAACCCATGTTGACGCAGAGGAAGATCACTATTGTGATGAACAGTGATATGCCGTGTCTGTTACCTGTAGATCATCAACTGCGCGGTGAGCCGCTGTCCGATACCCTCGGCCGAGGGGATTTTGCAGACTTCCCTGGGATGATGAATGCGTCGGTTTGACATGATTTTCACCAGCACTTCTGTAAGCTCGCTCAAACCGTTATCATGCCGCCACTGCAGCGTATTCTATAATACCTTATTTATTAGTCGATCCGGGGTTTCAAGCTTCACACCATGACAGGCAACGCATCAAGTATCAACGCCCGTAAAGCCGAATTGTTACGGGCTTTCCTCAACCAGGTACCGGGACGCGTCTCTGCCATATTGGAAAACTGGCATCAACTGGTGCAAGGGGATTGGAACGATCAGTTGCTCACGACCCTTCAGGAACGGCTAAATACCCTGACAGAGGCGAGCGGAAAGTTTGGTGTCGCCCAGATCAAAAACAGTGGACATTCCCTTCTGTCGCACTTGGCCAAGTTCAGCACTGCTGGCAATAAACCGACCCGTGATGATGTGGTGACCCTGGATGGCCTAGTTCATGCCTTCAACGACGCCGCCAAACAGGCCTGTGAGCAGTACAAGCACCGGTCGGAGTCGACGTCTGACAGCCAGGTCAGCGTCCCCGCTGACCAGACGGAACGCCAGCTCTTCCTGTTGGGGATCGACCCCTCCACCACCGCTGGATTGACCCAATCTCTGCAAGCCAGGCATTTTATCGTGCAATCACTCGACAGTTCGAAAAGCCTGTACGAGATCCTGGAAGCCAAACCCAGGGTCCCCTGCGCACTGATCAGTCACATCGATTACCTGGATGAGTTGTACCCCACCGAAAAACATCAGGGGCTCTGGCATCAAAGCGGCGGGCTTCCCGGT
>JASJBU010000189.1 GCA_030066355.1 Gammaproteobacteria bacterium
GATCCAGCTGGCGATATGAATTGATCTTCATCGACGGTTTGGCCAAGGCTTCGAACCCGCTGCAGACCATCACCAGCATTCATAATCTGCCTTTTAAATCCGATGTTGAGATTATTGTCATCGATGCCCCGGAACAGGAGTCTGAACAGCTCTTGGCCAAAAATGCCAAGCTGATTCAATCCAGCATGCGTCGAAATGAGCTGGAACGACTGCTCAAACGTCTGTTCGATGTAGAGCAGATCACGGTTGGGGGATCTTCGCCCGAGGATGAGCTTCATCCCAGAATGCCGGATGACCAGATGCTTCCGCCAATCGAGCAACGGCACGACGACCCACCCACCACGGAATCGGAAATGCCGGAAAACACCCGTGTCAGGGCTCGCCCATCCCTGATGGGGAGGGTGCTTGTCGTGGAAGACAATCCGGTCAATCAGGCCGTGGTCAAAAAGATGCTGGAAAAAAGTGGTCTTTCACCGGTCACTGCCAACGATGGGGTCGATGCGCTTGAAGTCATCGAGCAGGAAACCTTCGATATCGTACTCATGGACTGCCAGATGCCGCGCATGGACGGTTACCAAGCCACCGAGATGATCCGCAAACGTGAACAGAAAGACGGCCTGTCTCCGCTCCCTATCATTGCGATGACGGCAAACGCCATGGCGGGTGACCGGGAACGTTGCCTGGATGCCGGTATGAATGACTATCTTGCCAAACCGGTGAAACCGGCGGTATTAGAAACCATGTTGCGGCAATGGTTACCTATGCTGGATGTCATCGAAGGCCTCAGTGAAACGCCACCCGAGCGTCCGGAGAAGAGACCGCAGGCCGCACCCGAACCGGAATCATTGGGTCGAGTAACACCCGAATCCTTCGGAACTAACAGTCTGCCCGCAACCATATTAGACAGAGTCGTACTCGAGGAACTGTATGAAATCATGGATGAAGACTTCGTGGCGATCCTGGAAAGCTATCTGGCCAATGCCCCGCGATTGATGAACGGGATCAAAACAGCCATTCAAAGCGGAGACTTGGAAGCCCTGGTCACATCCGCCCACCCACTCAAATCGAGCAGCGCGAATGTCGGAGCCGTGCAACTCTCCGTACTGGCCCGGGAGCTGGAACTCAAGGGCCGCCAGCAAGACCAAACTGATCTGCCTGAGCTTTATCAACAGACCCTAGAGGTCTATCGACGCAGTACAACGGAACTGGAGGAAATGGCACAGCGAGGCTGCGTCGACTAGTCAATCTCAAGTCGGATGCGGAGCCTTCAGGAAACCGCTCGGTATCCGTGGATTGTAGGTCAGCACCAGATATCCCTTACAACTGCTCAGAGGCAAAATCTGCCAATCTCGAACGCTCACCGCGCACCAGCGTGATATGGCCGCTGTGCTGCCAGCCTTTGAACCTGTCGACCGCATAGGTCAGTCCAGAGGTGGTTTCCGTCAGGTAAGGGGTATCGATCTGCGCCACATTACCCAAACAAACGATCTTGGTCCCGGGGCCAGCGCGGGTAATCAGGGTCTTCATCTGCTTGGGGGTCAGATTCTGCGCTTCGTCCAGGATGATGAATTTATTGAGAAAGGTGCGGCCACGCATAAAATTCAGGGAATGGATACGGATGCGGCTGCGCAAGAGATCCTCGGTCGCCGCTTTCCCCCAATCACCCCCTTCTGTTTGAGTCAGTACCTCGAGATTATCCATCAACGCCCCCATCCAGGGCGTCATCTTCTCCTCCTCGGTACCGGGCAGAAAGCCGATATCCTCACCCACCGGGACGGTCACCCGGGTCATAATGATCTCCCGGTAGAGATTCCGGTCGAGGGTCTGGTGCAGTCCCGCAGCCAATGTCAGCAGGGTCTTACCCGTTCCTGCGGTGCCGAGCAGGCTGACAAAGTCCAGTTCCGGATCGAGCAACATGTTGAGGGCAAAATTCTGTTCCATGTTTCGGGCATTGATGCCCCACACATCATGTTTCGGATTGCTAAAGTCCTCGATCAGCTCGATGATGGCAGCGCCCTCCTCCATGCGACGTACGATAAAGTGCAGATTGTCCCCCCCCTCCAGAAAGAGACACTGACTGGGGTGCCAGTCTTCGGTTTCTTCGCCCTTCACCCGGTAAAAAGTCCTGCCCGCTTCCTGCCAGGATTCCACCTCCTTCGTGTGGTGTTCCCAGAAATCATGGGGCAATTTGGCCATACCTCTGTAGAGCAGACTGACATCCTCCAACACCTGATCGTTCGAGTAGTCTTCGGCGCGAATGCCGACCACCGCCGCCTTGATCCGCAGATTAATATCCTTGGACACCAGGATGACCGCCTGATTCGGATTGGCCTTTTGCAGCCCCAGGGCCGTGGCCAGGATATTGTTGTCGGGGGTATTGCCCGGCAGGGTGGCGGGGAGATCGCTGAGTACCGGCTCAGTCTGAAAAAAAAGGTGCCCCGACACCGTGCCCATGTGATTTCCGTTCAGATGCAGGGTATTGAGCGGTATGCCCCGACTGATCTCATCCTGCGGCACCTGACCCATCAACTCGTCGAGGAAACGGCTGGTCTGGCGCACGTTGCGCGCCACTTCCGACATACCTTTCTTTCCCTTGTCCAGTTCTTCAAGCACCACCATGGGCAGAAAGATATCGTGTTCCTTGAACCGAAATAACGCGGTGGGATCGTGCATCAGCACGTTGGTGTCGAGGACGAAAAGGCGGTGGGTGTCTAGGACTGCTTCAGGCATGCGGTCTCCAAGTAAAATTTGCCATGCACCAAAAACCAGGCAAGTGCAACCGCGCACGCACCTGCAGAATCACATACTCAATCCAACTGTTTGATTATGCGCGTAGGGCCTTGACGGCTTCGAGCACCTCGTCGACATGGCCTTTAACCTGCACTTTCCGCCATTCCTGTCTGAGGATGCCTAGATCGTCGATGAGAAAGGTGCTGCGTTCGATGCCCCTGACCTTCTTGCCATACATATTTTTCATTTTTATGACATCGAAAATGTTGCAGAGCGTCTCTTCGGTATCGGACAGAAGATCGAAGGGAAAGCCCTGTTTGGCCTTGAAGTTCTCCTGTGCCTTGAGGCTGTCACGTGAGGCACCGAGGATTACCGTGGACTGACGCCGGAACTTATTGATGGCCGCCTTGAAATCGAGACCCTCCTGGGTACAGCCAGGCGTGCTGGCCTTGGGATAGAAATACACGACGACGGGCTTACCCCGGAAATCCGACAGTTTGAGGGTCTTGTCACCGGTTGCCGGCAATTCAAAGTCGGGTACCGGCTGACCAATTGCTACTCCAGTCATATCAAACCTCTCCTCAATTAGCCTTTGATCGGCTCAATGACAGCGTCCAAGTTCAGTGCGTCACAATAGTCCATGAATTCATCTCTGAGTGCTGCCAGATGGATATCCGCGGGTATTCCGACACTCAAATGGACCGAGAACATCGGTGTTCCGGTATGCGCCGCCGCATAACTGGTGGTAACCAAATCCTCGATATTGATGTGTCTTTCTGAAAAGAATTCGGCCAGTTGATTCACGATTCCCGGATGGTCCATGGAGACGACCTCGACCATGTAGGGTAACAGGTTGCTGCTTTGGCTGCGTTTTTCCGTGCGTCTGCCAATGATGGTCAAATCCAGTTCGCTCTGCAACTCCGGCAGGGCGTTCTCGAGTTTCGCCAAGGTATTCCATTGGCCTTCGACCAGTAACAGGATAGCAAACTCGCCCCCGAGGACGGTCATTCGACTATCGGTGATGTTGCAACCTCCATCGAGAATCTTTTTTGAGAGAGACTTGACAATTCCAGGACGATCTTTGCCAAGGGCGGATATCACCAGATAGTTATTTTGGTTTGACATTGAAAATCATTGGTAGTGAAAAATTAACAGAGTGTAACACGGCTGCGCCGGCCATTTGGAATGGTATGCGTCTCTGTTCCACCCGGTTCTCATATTGTCAGGGCCTGGGCAGGCAATCACCCTCACCCGGTAAAATTTATCATACGATCTGCAGCTGCAGTGACTGAATCCGCCCTCGGGACTGAAAGCTCAAACCGACTTGTCACGATTACAAGACGCAGGATACCATAACCGATTAGGCCTTTTATGCGGGGAATTCAATAGATGTATCGTGGCAGCATGGTGGCACTGATCACTCCTATGCAGGGGGATGGCGATGTGGATTACGCAGCTTTGCGTCGCCTGATAGAGTTCCATATCGAAC
Source organism: Gammaproteobacteria bacterium (assembly GCA_030066355.1). Lineage (GTDB taxonomy): Bacteria > Pseudomonadota > Gammaproteobacteria > Chromatiales > Chromatiaceae > JASJBU01. The sequence goes on from JASJBU010000189.1 coordinate 4,220, forward strand.
AGGGCACTGATGCCATCGTAGCGGTAGGCACGACCGGTGAGTCTGCAACTCTGGATGAGCAGGAACATTGTGAAGTCATTGCGCAAGCCGTGGAGATTGCGGCTGGTCGTCTGCCGATCATCGCAGGAACCGGCGCCAACTCCACGACTGAGGCGATCAGCCTGACGCGTTGCGCGAAACAGGCTGGAGCCGACGCCTGTCTGCTGGTCACACCCTACTACAACAAACCGACCCAGGAAGGCCTCTATCAGCACCATAAAGCGGTCGCCAAGGCGGTTGAGATACCCCAGATTCTCTACAATGTTCCGGGCCGGACGGCCTGCGACATGCAACCGGAGACCGTGGCGCGACTCGCCGCCATCGAAAACATCATCGGTATCAAGGAGGCGACTGGTGATTTATCACGCCTGCACAAGATCAAGGAGCTTTGCGGCAAGGACTTCGACGTCTACAGCGGGGATGACGCCACTGGTTGTGAGATGATGCTGCAAGGCGGTAACGGGGTCATCTCCGTCACCTCGAATGTGGCCCCAAAAACGATGCATGAGATGTGCACGGCCGCCCTGGAGGGAGAACGGAAGGCCGCTGAACGACTGGATCTACAATTGTCAGGCCTGCATCAGGCTCTGTTCATCGAATCGAATCCAATCCCGGTCAAGTGGGCCATGGTCGAGTTGGGCTTCTGTGATGAGGGTATCCGTCTCCCACTGACCTGGCTGAGTGAGACTGCCCAAGCCGAGGTCAAGTCAGCAATGGTTCAGGCCGGTGTGGTTTAGTGCCATTCACGCATACCCGCATGCCAACCCATAACAGCCCACAAACATCACAATCCATCCATTGCGATCGAGCCAGATGACTATGTACCTATCCCCACTCCACAGGCTGGTGTCCCTGATCCTCATCAGCGGTCTGCTGACAGCCTGCAGCTCAAGCGGTTTCTTTTCAGATCAGGAGAAGGCCTACCGAAGTCAGCAGGAAGCGGTGGACAACCTGGAGATTCCACCGGATCTCTCGAGTTCGGCATTCGATGATGCCATGACCATCCCGGGTGGATCCAGCGCCTCTTACTCGGACTACACTGCTGGATCAGCAGGTGCCACGAAACTGGCCGGCAGCCAGGTCTTGCCTGAGTTCGAAGATATCAAAATCAAACGAGACGGCGACCATCGATGGCTGCAGATCAACGCCGAGCCGTCCGATGTCTGGTTCAAGGTAGTGGAATTCTGGCGAAAGAATGGTCTGCTCCTGGTGGAACAGGACCCGTCCATCGGCATCATGACCACCGATTGGCTGGAAAGCCGCGCGAATGTACAACAGGGTATGTTGACAGAAATGCTACGCAAGGCCTTCGACAGCGTTTACTCATCCGCCACCCGCGATCAGTTCCGGGTACGCCTGGAACGTGGCGAGGAGCCCGGCACCACCGATCTCTTCCTGACCCATCGCGGTCTGGTCGAAGAATTGGTCAAGGACGTCAGTGGCGATGCCAATACCACCTACTGGACACCAAGACCCAACGAACCTGAGACCGAGGCCGCCATGCTACGCAGTCTGATGCTGCATCTGGGCGTCAGCGAAGAACAGGCCGACCGGTCACTGGCGGAATCGACAGCGAAACAGGAACGCTCCCGCCTCTTCACCGCAGATGACAAGGTCGAACTGATCATCAGTGAACGCTTCGCCCGTGCCTGGCGTCTCACCGGGGTTGCCCTGGATCGAGTGGGTTTCGCAGTCGAAGACCGCGACCGCACCGACGGAATCTATTATGTACGCTACAAGGCTCTGGTGGTCGAAGAGAAAAAGGGCTTTTTCTCCAAGCTTGCGTTCTGGCGGGACGATGACGAACTGGAGGAAAACCAATATCAGGTCAAGCTAGAAGACCTCGGTAGCGAAACTCAGGTTACGGTCAACAATCAACAGGGTGAACGGCAGAACAGCAAGACGGCAATCCGCCTGTTGACCCTGCTGCACGAACAGATTCGCTGATACCGCTCGACTGTCCTGATGCGTTACGCTTCGCTGGGTAGTGGCAGCCAAGGTAATGCCCATTTGATCGAAACAGACCATGTCCGAGTGCTGATCGATTGTGGTTTTACCGCCAAGCAGCTCGAAAGTCGTCTAGCACAACTGGGTGTGGACCCTGACAGCCTAGATGCCGTCCTGATCACGCATGAACACAGTGACCACATTCGTGGTCTGGGGCCATTCGCACGGCGTTACCAGGTGCCGACCTGGATGACCACTGGTACTCACTTGGGGGCCGGCTGCGGCCCTCTGCCCGAGATTCATCACATCAACAGCCATGCGAATGAATTTCGCATTGGTGATTTGCAAATTCGGCCTTATCCGGTGCCCCACGATTCCCGAGAACCCTGCCAGTTCACCTTTCACGCTGCCAAACGCAAGCTTGGCATGCTCACCGATGTGGGGCATATCACCCCCCACATCATAGCGACCCTGAATGACTGTGACAGTCTGATCCTCGAGTTCAACCATGATCCAGACATGCTTTGC
>JASJBU010000190.1 GCA_030066355.1 Gammaproteobacteria bacterium
CCTTCGGTGTTGGGTAATAAGGTTCTATGACCTCACAAAGCTCTTTCCAGGGAATGATTTGCTCCATCTCATCAAGAAACTGTTCCTTGCGGGTCTTTTTCCGATATTTCTCAAAACCCGTGGCTTCTAAACTTTGCTGTTTCATCGTTTTACTGGAGCAGGTGATCAGTAGGTCTGATGGTATACGATTTTCGGAATAAATCAGAGATGCCCTAAGTCCTAGGACGTGCTGTGTCCGGTGTAAACACTACTCATACTCGAATAATGCATTAGCGGATTTTTTATCTCGAATTAATGTGGAAAATTAGTGGGAGCCTAACCTGCTGTATTATGAGAAACATATAAGATCCTCAACGAACCAAGTAAGGCGTTACAGACTACAACTACTTTAGGGATTATGATCCAAGTACAGGGAGGTATTTTCAGTCTGATCCGATTGGTCTGGATGGTGGGATTAATACCTATGCATACGTTAGTTCTAACCCATTGAACCGGACTGACCCATATGGGCTGGTCGAATCTTGGTGGTATTCTGTTTATCCTGATGATTTTAATACCCAGAAAGGCTATGTAGATGATCAACATACAGTATGTATAGCTGACTGTATGCTTAAAAATGCTGCAATGTGTACAGCTATTACAATAGGAACAGCAGGTCTTGGATATACAGCAGGATCTGTTGCTAGTATCCCCGGAGGTGGTAGCTTTGGTCCTATTGGTGGAAAGGTTGGAGGTACATTGGGTGGAATGGCATGTGCTGAAGTGTTAAAGCTCGATTGTAAAGAACAGTGCAAGAAAAAGAATCAGTGCAAATAGGTATTATGATGGATCAGCGATTTATTAAAACATCTGCCTACTTTTTTACGGTAATATTCTTATTGTTTTTATTTGTCGAGAATGAAGTGCTGTTAATGACCTTAATAACAATTGCTGGTTTAATTTGGATTTTTGATGGTTTTAGAGGAAAAAAGGACTTAGAAGAAAAAGATCGGGACAAGACAAATAGTGAAAATAGATAGAGAGTAGATTGTGGATGACAATGTTATTACTAAAAATGTGTACATTGGTGCGTTTTTCGCGAGGGTGTTCATAATTCTGAGTCAGCTTAAACGGCTAGATATCGAGTACCTCGTCTAACCGCCCTTCAAAATAAATCGACAACCGGGACAGTGTCAAATTCCAGTTCTGAGGATAACTAAGAGTTACAGAAGACCAATGCCACAGCGCTTTGTTTAAATGGCGCTGGCCCAGTGGCTTTGTTTGTCAGGAAGAAGAATGGTATCTCGGAGCTGGAGCTGCTGGTCGTAAGTTCGGAGATGTTGTGGGTGAGCTGGCAATCGATGCAGCAAAAAAAGTAAATAAAGTCAAAGGTGCTTACGATCTTGGCCAGTGTTTATACAGGTGTAAGAAAGTATGCGACGACGATAATTGTAGTAGTCCTTAATGAAGAGTTTTATCTAAAACCATGGACGATCTCACAGTAACACAGATATTCAGTATTGCGATAATTGTCATTCCTGGGTTTGTTGTTGGATTAGCAAGTATTCTCTTAAAGAAAGACATAGGCTTGTGGCTTATGGGTTACGGCCTACTTGTTGCGATACCTGGTTTGGCATTATCGATATTAGTGGGCAAGCCGGTATTAAGTGTATTGTTCTTGGAAGACACAGAAGGTTTTGGTAGAGCATTTCTGAGTGGGTGTCTTCTGTTTTTTGCTGGAATGGTGTCGAAATTTCTATTTGCCATGAAAAAGCTTTTTGCTTGGCGGAGTGATGACAAATAATTAATGGTATTATGGACAATCTAAAAAAGCATCTGGGTGTTAATGGTAGAGCAGGAAGGACTGAGTTTTGGCTCTTTACGTTGGTAATCTCAGCAATAGTGTTAGTGCCAGCATATATTATTTTCGAGGCATATTCAGATGTTGCCAGGCGTTATGTCGAGATCTCTGCGATAATAATATTATGGCCATTGTTAGCTGTACAGGTAAGGCGATGGTATGATCGCAATAAATCTGGATGGTGGGTTTTAATGAATTTTGTACCCGTAATTGGTTTTTTCTGGGTGCTTAATGAAAACGGATTTCTTGCAGGTATTAATGAAGACAATCTGTTTTAAATACAGAGAATAAACCATCTAAGCCCTGCACTTCTTCCCGGATTTCACCTTCCCACACTACGCCGAAAACCCTGTTCACTGAGGCAGAAACTGGCTGAGGAAAGAGCTCGTCTCCGGCGTCACTCTCTCAGTCAATTAGGTGATCTCTTCTCTAAGGTCTTGCCATCCAATCTAATGGAACTGGGTATGAACGGCCATTGAGTCGTCGTCGGTTATTCAGTAAGACGAACAATTTCTGGGTTTTTTTCTCTCAAGTTCTGGATGCGGATGGAGGATGTTAGGAAGTGGTTCGAAAGATTCAGGCATTTGCTGCTGTTCGAGATATGCCAGCACCCTCAACATCCACCTCTGCATACTGTCAGGCTCGTCGTAAATTGGAGCAAAGCTGCCTTGAAACCATACTCACTCATACTGCAGAAAGCTTACAGCAAAGCGGTCGAAACCATGGATGGAAGGATAGACGAGTCATTGTCGTAGATGGAACCGGAGTAAGCATGCCGGACACACCAGTAAATCAGGCACTCTGACCCCAACAAGTCAGCCAAAAGCCGGGTTGTGGGTTTCCTCAGGCACGCATCTGTGCCTGCTTCTGTCTGCAAACGGGGGCTTTGTTAAGCTATCGGGTTGGAAACCGGAAGCAGCAAGAGTTACCGGAGTCGATAACGACAACGTCTATATCAACTACCCAATCCGTCGGTAGGCCGGTGTGTCGAGATCATCGCCTGGTTTAACCAGAAGCTGGACAATCATGTGGATGGCTACCTGATGTACAAACCTAAGGACGACTGAGTTTCTTTTCCTACCGTTGTCCGGATTTACGGCAATGGCCTGAACAGGATTACGACTCCCGCAACGACGCCTGCGCGAGCAGTTCGATGTCCGGTATTTGGCTGTTCCAGCCAGTCAGAGTGTTCCGTACATGCGACCAGGCCCACAGATTGGGGGCCTCGGTTTGATGCCAGTACATACGCTGAAGTGAATCGCAAGACTCCAGAAGACTGGAGAGTTCGGCCAACGGAAACGGCTGCAGCTGCTCGATTCGGACCAGGGCCGCGTCCGGTAGACTGCCCTGTTGGCAACGCTGCAGCAGGGAATAGTAGCTCTCACCACTACAAAGAATCAAATCGCGTGCCCTGTGCAGGCGGGATGAATCCTTCTCACTAATCAGTGGCAGGAAGCTTCCCCGGCTGAAATCGTCCTGGGGCGAAGCCGCCTTTGGCTCATGAAACAGGGTCGGCGCCACCATCACGATGAGTGGGCCGTTTCGGTCGCAGAGTATCTGTCGCCGGTAGAGGTGAAACATCTGTGCCGGTGTCGAGGGGACGCAGACTCGCACCGCCTCGCCGGAACCCTGCTGGGAAAGGAATTGTTCGAGCCTACCGCTGGTGGAGCCCCACTCCCGCCACAGACGCCCGTAAGGCACCAGGAGAACGATATTGTGGGCCTGGCCGCGGGAGGGCGGGGCTACAAGTATCAGTTGATCGATGATCGTCTGGGCTGAGGCGGTTGAGTCCGGGAACTGAGCCTCCCAAATCACCAGAGTGTCGGGGCGGGCCGAGGCATAGCCGTATTCGTAGGCCAGCACCAATTGGTCAGCTCCGCTGGAGGTTACGGTGGAGAAGGCTTGGATCATGGAAATGTGGTGCAGCGGTGTATGGATGTTTCCATTGACCATGTCATATAGGTTGATATGGCGTTGAAAGTGGCTGCCCCGGGCCACATCCTTGCCTCCCAACCGTAACGAGTAGTTACCATCCAGGATTGACGCAAAGGCGCAAAGTTCGGCGAAGCCCCAGTCCCATGGGCGTTCGTTACGGGCCATTTCACGACGTTTGTCGAATATCCGTCCCACGGCATGGTGGACCAAAAACCCTTCAGGTATCTGGCAAAGGCGCTCGCCGAGTTCGCCGAGGCGTTGGCTATCGATGCTGGTATCCAACGGTATCGACGGGTTTGCGCCTCTCGGTTGCTTTATAGCCTCATCGGGCGGCAGGAGTTGCCAGACGCCAGTGTGCAAGCCCCTACCCAGCCTATCGTCGAGTCCCCCACGGGTTGCTGTAATAGCCTCTGTCGTGACTAGCCCTTCAGTTATCAACAGCTGGCCGTAGAGGTCCGTTACCAGTGGATGATGCTCGATGGCGCGGTACATGAGGGGTTGGGTCGCGGTTGGGTCATCCAGTTCATGGTGTCCCCGCCTGCGGTAGCAGATCAGATCGATGACCAGGTCAGAGCGGTACCTTTGGCGATACTTCAGGGCCAGTCGCCCGGCGGCGATGACATGGTCTGGTGAGTCGGCGTTGACATGGAAGACCGGGACGTCTAGGGACTTGGCGATTTCGGTACAATATAAAGAGGATCTCGTTTCCAATGGATTGGAAGCCGTGAAACCAATCTGGTTGTTCACGACGATATGTATCGTGCCGAATGTCCCGAAACCCAAAGTCTGCGATAGGGAGAGATTCTCGTAGACAGCGCCGTAGGTCCCGAAGGTAATGTCTCCATGAAGCTGGATAGCGAGCGCCTGCTGTGTATCTTTTTGGCCATAAAGATCCTGATAGCCACGCACGGTCCCTTGTACCACCGCCGCGATCGCTTCCGGTTCCCGTGGCGTATCGGGCAAAATGAGATGGAGCGGGCCGCCTTGGGTCTGCACGAAGCATTGACCACCGCGCACAAACCGCAAGGCGCGACCGGTATCGGGTTCCAACTGCATTGCCTCTTGTGCCGCTTGGCCTAGCAGGTTGACCAGCAGGTTGGTTCGGCCTCGGTGGGTGGTGCCAAGAACCAGAGTTTTCACACTTTCGTTGCCTGCGGTTTCCGCTAGGTCGCATAGCAAAGGCAACAGGGTTTCAGCCCCCTCGAGGGAGAACCTGAGGCTGCCGGGATAATGGCGTTGCAGATACTGCTCTACCCCTTGTGCGGCAAGCAGACGGTTGAGGATTGCTGCGCGGTCTTCGTTTCCCGGTAAAAAATCGACCAGGCCGCTCTCGATATGGGATGACAGCCACCGCTTGCGCTCGGCCGACGGCATGTAATCGTATTCCCATCCCGTGATCCCGCAGTAGGTGCTCCTTAGCTGTTCGATTAGGTCTCTCAAGGGAAGTATGGTGCCATTGCCGAAGCTACCGCTAGAGAACTCCTCGTCCAGATCCTCTGCTGTCAGATCCCAATAGGCAAGACTGAGCGAGGGTATGTTTTCATGGGATTCACCGCGATTCAGCGGGTTATGCAAAGCCTGTTGATGGCCGTCTCGTCGATAGGCTTGAATCAAGCGCAGGACATGTTGCTGCTTTTCTGCCTTTTGCTCGGGAAGCAACCGAGTTTTGTCTTCCTGTAGATAGTTGCTGATGGCCTTATTTACATGCTGAGCCAGATCTTCCGGAGTTCTGAACTCGGTGACCGTGTGCCTTTCCAGGAGAAGCTGCCTGAATTCCTCAAGCCTCTGTTGTTGAAATTCATCCTCTTTATTTTCCTTAAGATTATTTTCATGATTTTCTTCTGCGCTCGCGCCCCGTTCGTCCATGAAGAAGACAAAGCACTCCTTTTTGGATGAGAAGGCTTCTTCGTATTCTACCTGGGTAAAGGACTTGTTCAGTTTCGGCACTAAAGAGCCGTAACGGCGACCGATGATGAGCACCAGCATATCGGATTGGCGAACGTGCCTGCGACAGACATCCACCGGCGCATCCGGGTGGGCGCCGAAGGACTCCATCGCCAGGTCGTTGAGCTTAAGATGGTTGATCGCGACTATCACCGCTTCGCGATACGCGGACAGATCCTGTCTTGTCGAACTCACGAAGACCTTGCGAGTTCGTTGTTTCTTGCTGTCAGCCATAGTCTTTATTGTTACGCATTTCAGCTGAAACGACACCGAGATTTCGAGATGACGCCGTCTGGACCGTCGTTGATTTCACTATTTGACCTCAGTTAGTGTGATACGTCGGTTAATATTGCCGATAGTGAGGTGCGGCCGATTCCGGAGTCGGATTACCGTCTGGGGTTTTCTGGGTGAGTATTTCAAGAGAGGGGCATCGGTTCGGTTTGAAATCAACTCACGCATAGTTGCCTACCATGCATGTCGGAGACAAGCAGTAACCGCAGCCAGGTTTTCGTATCCTATTCCCGCAAGGATTCGGCGTTTCTGAATAAGGCAGGGAGTCAAGTCTAGTCTTGTACATTCACCCCTGTCAATGACACATTTTTATTGGCAGCTCAGAGTATTACGAAGATTTTGAAATGTCTGCTAAGTGGGATTTATGTTTCACTTCTCAATGGCGGTTGTGAGTCAGGAAGAGACGAAAAAACAAATTTGTCGATTGAAGTTGCTTGAAAAAACAATCCCTGAGTCTGCGATGACCGGTTTTAGCTAGGAAGAGGCTATCCGATGAAAGATAACCCTGGGAAGCAGGTGTAGGTCCCTGTACACCCTATATCAGACATCTCGGAAATCATTACAATAAGCAGGAATCGACCCAAGTACTAAACCGCTCCGCGGTAGGTGGTGCAGCCTGAACCTCCACAACATCAATCAACCGCTGTCTGTTTCCTAAGTTTTGAGATGGGGCAATCCGCCTCAACTCAACAGAGGAACAGACCATGAAACAAGCCAAC
>JASJBU010000191.1 GCA_030066355.1 Gammaproteobacteria bacterium
AACCAATGGCCTGACAGGGAAGGTCTCCACAGATCGAGGATCTGTACACTCAAGTTCACTGGTTGCCATGAAAGATGCCGTAATGATACGCACCTTCAATAACACCGCTGGTATAGAAACCGTTCAGACCTTTAAAGTCACCTTTTGCGAAGTAGACCTTGAGTGTGGCATTCTCATCGACTGCCTTCTTGACGCCGGCGATGAGTTGATCGTCCGCGTTTCTCACTAAGACACCGGCAAAACCTGCTGTCAGCGGAAAAATGTCGTTCCCGCTATCGCCACAAAAAACCACGTCCGACTTGTTGGCACCAAGTTCCTCAGCAATGTATTCAAGTGCAGTCTGTTTGGTCGCGCTTTTCGGGAGAATGTCCAGGAGGCCACTGCCTGATTGGGAGTCGTAGCTGTAAATAATGACCTCGTCGAACTGATTTTTAACCTGTTCATCGACTGCCTTTAATATAGTGCTACTCTTGTCATGATCGACGTAGTAGCTTTGCTTGAATGGACCGCAGTGTTCACGCTCCTGCTCTATCAGCCCGTCTATACCAGCAACAGCATTGCAGACTGCCACGGCATCCCATCTGGGGCAAGTCTGCCTGATATGGGCATCCCAACCTCCATTGGGTTTCCAGCCGCCTTGTTCGTACTTTCGAATCGAGGTGCCGACATCGCCGATGAGCACATCTGGATAACGGATACCAAATTCCTTGATTGCATTTTCAGTCAGGCGAAGATTTCTTCCGGTCACGTAAACGACCATGACTTCATGCTTTTGGGTAAGTTCGTTGAAGAGATCGATAGCGCCAGCATCTGCTGGCCAGTGACCGTTCGGGAGCAATGTTCTGTCCAGATCAGTTGCAAGAATTTTCATTTTCGAGGTCATTAACAGTTACAACCAAATTTCGGTAGGTGCAAATCGCGAGGTTTTTAAGATTCGAACGATAATAGAATTCGTTCGTCGGTACCCTTGTCCTCGTACACCGTAAAACTGTGTTCGCATAGATCGGCTCTCAGAGTCAGGGTCTCACCCGGGTGCTCCCAGGAGATATGCAGGAGATGGGGCTCAGTATCGATGATCGTCATATTCCCAGCGAATGCCTGTGAGGTATTTCGCAAGCGGATAAGGTCGAGCTGATCAAGTACAATTGGGCGTTTCAGGCCGGCCTCGATGTCGCTTTTTGTCAATGTGGTTCGGTTTATCTCCTTGTGTCCCGCGGTACGACCGCTTTTCGCCGCTGCGTAGTCATTCGCACCGGCAAATAGATCTAGATACCACACTTGCGGCACACCGGGCATAAACATCTGGATAGCGCGGGCCAGGCGCAGTTTTTGCTCGTCCTCTCCCAGGGCGCTGAAAAAGGTCGCATTAACCTGATAGTAACTGATCTTTTTGCCATCAGAATCGTAAAGATTCTTGGTCATTCCACCGTTGCGGATAATACCTTCAATGGTGGCGTCGATGTACTCGTCATTCAGCAGGCCAGACCGGTAGGTCCCATTAATTTGCTTGCCTCGTAGATCAAGTACCGGGATCCCGTCATGACAGCCGAGCATATTGATGGTCTGGAGTCCCTTGTCTTCGATTTCCTCAATCCAGCGCAGTAAGGCCTGGTTGTTGCCCCGTTCCAGAGCGTCAATCACCAGTCCGGGAAAGAAAAAGTCATAGATAGGGTAGCCTTCTCGCGCGATCTCCTCGTGAATTCCCGCACCGTATTCAGCATGTATCTCAGGGAAAATGATCAGGTCATATTTTTGTGCCGTGTCTTGCAGTCGTTGCAAATATTCCCATGTTCCCGGTCGGTTGAAGAAATTCGGTTGCCCCGGCTCTTTGTGAAGATATGCGAACGCGTCCAGGCGGATAATCTTGGCGCCGTATGCGCTGAGCTTGCGGAATGTTTCGTCGTAGAACTTCCACACCAGTTCAGAGTGGGCGTTAAGATCCATTTGACCGAGGTAATCACGTTTTTTACAGACAGCTCTAATGATATCGTCCTCGAGATGGGCAATATGCTCGAGGTCTGTTGAAGTAAGGTAGCCTTTGTCCTTTATGACTATCTTGACGTGCTCCGCAATGGCGTGAGCTTCTTTTGGATCGAGCCCTTTGATATCGGCGAAGTCCAGGGCCGTTATCTCGTCGAAGTCCACTTTCTGGTAGAAGGTGTTCCAATAAGCCCTGAGAGTTCCATCTGGAAAGCGCACCCTCAATATCGGCAATTCGGGTTTTCGCATAAAGAGTTTGTCCAGATGCTCTTTGTCAGGTTTGAGCAATCCGTCAGGCCCCACAGTACCGTACCCATCCCAGAACTCATCCCAGTCGATGAAGAAGTTACGGTAGGGAGAATCCTTGCCGCGTTTCAGCAAGTCTTGGAACTGTGGTGATCGTACAGATAAATGATTGAGCACCAGGTCGAGTTTGATCTGGATTCCGAGCTTGTTGAGCTCAGAGAGGTCATCCGGTGTAACTAGCTCCTCGTTGATGTCGTAGTCAATGATAGAAAAGCCGCGATCCAAATCGCTGTTGAAAAAGGTGGGAAGTATGTAGAAGAGTGAAAAGGCATCTTTAAATTCAGGCCTTTTGAGCAATTCTACAATGTCTGCCAGTTTCTTACCGATGCTGTCAGGGTAGGCGTTTAACATCACCCCCTTGGGCAGGGGAGCCATAGTATCCGATAATTTATTCATGACTTATTCTATTTATTTTGTTTTTCAGCCAAGCATGCCCACCAGTCACGAAGACAAGTAGGCGAAGGTCGTTTAGAGGTATTTTCTGGCAAGGACGTAACTCACTCAATCATTAACAATGCTGGTTGAAAGTAAAATCACGGGAGGCGACATTTGTCAAGTAAAATGGCTGTATTCAGGTCATTGCAGATATTATATCCTATCTAATTGGATGTCAGCCATTGGCGGTGAGTCGTAGTCCCCGGTGTTTTCCAAATGCTGCCAGTGAAAAAGAACGAGGTTCGGTGGAGATCATATGCTGGAGCTGACTTCAAAAACCGCCGTCGAAATCATAAACGCAGGCGTGTATCAATATCTTGGCATTGGTCAATCGATCGATCGTTGTATTCCTTGTAGGGGTTTCATCATTCTGATAAATTCTCATGCTTCCGAAAACAAACGCAAACTGGAGGGTAGACATGAATGCAGTCAACACCTTCCGGGCAGTTAGTTAGCAACAACCTGTATTTACTCTCTGCCCGGTTACTAAGCCGGGGCACGTTTTCGCCCCTGATAACTCGAATAGCTAGGCGCCTTGTGTGCGTCAGGGGATCTCATGACACTTTCATTGGACCAATTAGGCTGGTCGCCGTTTTTTCAACAGCAGCTCTCACTGGAAGAGTGGGATACCTATGAGGTTGGTCGTGTTGTTGAACATCATCGATCGAGCATTGTGGTGAAAACGAAACAGGGCGATAACACCTTGCCGCTTGCTACCAGCATGCCGCTTTTGACGGTGGGTGACTGGATATTACTGGATAGTGACGGACGGTTTCACCGAGCACTCGACCGTCTATCGCTTTTCTCGCGTAAAGCCGCAGGAAGCAAGCTTGCGCAACAACTCATTGCGGCCAATATCGATACCGTATTTGTGGTTTGTTCCCTGAATGACGGCTTCAATCTCAATCGTATCGAGCGTTATCTGGCGCTAGCCGGTGACGCCGGTGTGGAACCGGTGGTGGTTTTAACGAAATCGGATTGTTGCGATGATCCACAAGCTTTCGTTCACCAGGTGCAGTCTCTCGATCCTTTGTTGCGGGTTGAAGCGGTCAATGCGCTCAGTCCGGCAAGTAGCCGCATACTGACATCTTGGTGTGGGACTGGCAAAACGGTGGCCTTTCTGGGCTCTTCGGGTGTCGGTAAATCAACCCTGATCAATACGCTGCTCGGGCAGGCGACTCAAGCCACTTCGGCGATCCGTGATGACGACAGTAAAGGCCGGCATACGACGACTGCTCGATCGCTGCACATCCTGCCAGCTGGCGGGATACTGCTCGATACACCAGGGATGCGAGAGCTGCAACTTGCTGATTGTGAACAAGGGATCAATGAGGCATTTTCAGACATCAGCGATTTATCCGCTGAGTGCCGATTCACTGATTGTCAACACCAGAATGAACCCGGCTGCGCTGTTCGGGCAGCTATAGAATCTGGCCGTTTAGATGAACGTCGTTTGCAGAACTACCACAAACTGATGCGCGAGCAAGCGCTAAACGGGGCAAGCCTGGCAGAGAAAAGAGCCAGAGACCGCAGTTTAGGTCGCTATTATCGCGTTGTGCTGGCAGAAACCAAGCAGAGGAAAAGAGGCGGATAGGTAATCTCTTTCTTTGTATCCCACGTTGAGTTTGGCGTGCAGCATGCTTAATGCCGCCGATTCAACGACTCCCTGAATAGGGCTGTCACATCAATGAATAGCTTTAGGGGCAGACGGGTCGTACCTGATGACATATTCAGAGACACCAGCACCACCGCCCTGCCCTGTATTGGCAGTTTCCGCCACACCCAGCAACGTTATCGTTGATACATTCAGACCCGCGACACCACGACCATCACCATCGACAGTGTGGACAAAGAGGCCTAAAGCACACCTAGCATGACTGCCGATGCTGGCTGGATCTTGGGACTACCGAAACTCATGCCCGATCATTAACCTTGGGAATCAGATCCTTCAATCAGCTCCATTGGCTGCTCTACCGGCTGCTCAGACTCTGGTGTCTCATCCTTCGGCGCTGCAGTCGTTGAATCCTCAGCAGCTGGACTTTCAGCTTCTGCAACTGCCGCCTTGCGAGTGCGTCTGCGAGGTCTACGTCTTTTCGGCTGAGCGGCTTTGCTCCAGTCCCGTTCAAATCGCTCGCGTTGTTTTTGCAGGGCCATGAATTTCTTCTGTGCGGCGTTCGCCGCGCTGAGTGCCAACTTGGCAGTTTTCAATTCAGCACGAATTGCCCGACTGGCCTCATTGGCCCGACGCAGAGCATCACGACTTCGAACAACCTGGTTCTTTGCCGCGGCTGTGCCCTGCTCCGCCATCCGCTGCATCGCAGCCGCCTTTTTGTCACGCTGTAACGTCTGTTTTGCCATGGCCCTATCCAGTTGGGCCTGCAGCTTTGTAACCGCCTTCTCACACTGGGCGACTGCCTTTGCATGGGCTTTTTCCAGCTGGTTATTTGCTCTGACGATGGTTTGCTCATATTCAACAATCGGAGAGCGCTTGGCGACCTTCTTTCTGACGGCCTGTTTAACGGTTTTGCTTAGGGATTTTTTCGAGGTTTTTTTCTTGACCTTCCTGGCCAGGTTTTTTTTACTCGTTAACCGCTTGGTCACTGCCTTTTTGGAAGCCTTTTTGCCGACGCTTTTGGTCGCGCGCTTTTTAGGTACCATTCAAAATACTCCTGTTGCGAATTCAGTTTTTTCTTGACTTGCTTTTTCGCTGCATATCATGCCAAACACAGATCAGAATCACTAGTATTATCCAAACAAACCCAAATATTCAGGTTATAAGGCTCATGGAAACATTCGAATCAATCGGTGGTAATCCTTGAACCCTGAATCAATACTCAGCGTGAGTTTGCGGAAACGTACTTTTCTATGTGCATAACAAATTGGATCGATATGACTTCAGGCTTCCTCACACAAGATCTGAGTAGTTATATGCATGAAGAATCCATGGACGTCCACAATGGTACACAGCTTGAAAAAACAGATAGGGGAGGATCAAACAGAACATCGATACACCCGGCGTTTCAGACAGCTTCAGCACGGAACGAGCGTGACGGCCGCAGCTAATCTGAACGCGCTATCGAAACGAGTTAACAACCTGAAGAACCGGATTTCATCATGACTTAGCGTCAAGGCCGACTTGCAGTCAGCAAATAACCGTAAGTCCCAACTGTGGGGAAAACGCTGTAAGCTTTAGGTAATTCGGTCCACTTCAATCCGTGGTGCGTGGGTAGACTGATCAAAAACCGCACTCTTGTTTCGGACATGCCCTTTTCATATCAAAGTAAGTCGTAGATATGCGGGATTTCTAAGACGCAGCGCATTGATCGTATGGGATGAAGACAGTCGAGGCCTTACGATGTGCGGTCCTCAATGGTTGAGTATGTATAGGATTGGCGATCGTGGATGGGGAGGAGACCGACGGGCCCGCTGACCATACTTCGGGGGGCCATATTGAAATATGCGTTTGTTCTCAGGGATTGGGTATCGCAGCGCATACAGTCCGTAGCATCCTGGTCATTGGTCAATTCTTCGGTAACGTCTTATCGTCGGCCAGAATGCATTCCACAGTGATTACTCCGGTGCCGTCCATGACCTTGATGATCAGCTGGTTTCCATCCTTACCTTCAATGCCTTCATATTGGCTGCCAGGAGGCAGTGAGGACAACTTGCTCTGGAAACAGTCGCGTCCCAGCTGGGGATCGACGTCGGGTGTGACTTCTTGTTGGCCGCAGGCGGTTAAAATCACTGTGGATGTGAAGGAAAGAATGAAGGCTGTGGTGCGTAAATACATAGCAGAGCTTGTCGTGAATGCTGGAAATATCAGAATATTCAGCATTCCATAGGTTATTGGGATATGAAGAATCGGTTTAACCTAATATACAGAGAATTTGAATGATCGCAACTGCCCGATCATTGTCTATTCAATCGGTTATTTGACTGACAACAATTGTGTTGAACAGCCAACTGAATACGAGGGTTGTTTTTTTAACAGGTAAA
>JASJBU010000025.1 GCA_030066355.1 Gammaproteobacteria bacterium
ATCCTGGATTTCTCAAAGCTCGATGCCAGCCAGGTTGAGCTCGAATCGATTCCGTTCAATCTGGAAACCGTTTGTCACAATGTCATGGAACTGGTGGTTCCCCAAGCGAATGAGAAGGGACTCGAACTGGTACTCGATTTTCAACCGGATTGCCCCAGGTGGTTTAATGGCGACCCGGGCCGACTGCGCCAGATCTTGTTGAATCTGGTGGGTAATGCCCTCAAATTCACGGAAACTGGCTTTGTGCGAGTGGTCGTTAGACAAACCAGAGGGAATGGTGAACAGGTGCAACTCTCGCTTCTCGTAGAGGATTCGGGTATCGGTATAGACCCGAGTAAGCAGGACAATCTGTTCGAAGCCTTTACACAGGCCGATCAAGCCACGACCCGGAAATTTGGCGGTACCGGGCTTGGTTTATCGATCAGCAGGAAGCTCATACATCTCATGGGTGGGGAAATCACCGTGGATTCCGTTCCAGACAAGGGTTCTACGTTCAGGGTGGATTTGGAACTATCCAGAATCGAAAGTCAGACACCCTACGTAGCGCAGGAGATGGAGGGCGTCAGGGTCTTGTTTTTGGATCAATCAAAAGAGACGGCAAAGGCCATTCAGCCCTTGTTCGATTATCTGGGAATTGAGTCGGTGATACTGCACGATAAAGTACAGGTGATCCCCCTATTGAATGCAGCACTGGAAGAAGGAAGTCCCTTTCAAATGGTTTTTCTGGATCAACCCAAATATGCGAGTGATGGCATCGTCTTGGGTCAAGCAATACGCAGTCTGCCGGAATTGAGAGGTCTGGGCTTGGTTGCGCTGACCGGTCTTGGACACAGAGGTGATGCGGCATATTTCAGCAAGTCTGGGTTTAATGCCTATCTGAACAAACCGTTGATCAGCACGACAGTGGTCAAGGTGATGCGTTCACTGTTGGAAAAGAGTGATACCTCCACCGAAATTATTACACGCTATTCGGTCGAGAACGAACTTGAATCCAGAATGGATGCACATCAATACAAAGGTAAGGTGCTGTTGGTGGAAGATGTACCGGCAAATCAGAAGGTTGCCAGTACCATGCTGCGTAAGCTGGGAGTACATGTGGATATTGCAGAAAATGGCCTGCATGCACTTGTACAGTGGAAGAAGGATGACTACGACCTGATCTTCATGGACTGTAGAATGCCAGAGATGGATGGTTATCAGGCGGCGAAAATTATTCGTCAGCAAGAGAAAGGCAAGCTTGTACCGATCATTGCACTGACCGCCAATGCCACACCAAGGGATAGACAGCGTTGTATGGAAGTCGGCATGAATGACATCATCACCAAGCCATTTAGCAAAGCGGATCTCGCAAATGTTCTGAAATGTTGGATAGGCGATGCATTGAGGGATAAAAAAATCACGAAACCCGCCGTCAGGAAAATGACCTCCATTACATCGAAGGTCATCGATTTTAATGTGTTGGAAAAGCTGAAATTGGATATGGGTGATGAGTTTGAGTTAGTCTTTAGCGCCATACAGGAAAATATTACCGATATCCTTGAGCGTCTGGAGGAAGAAATTCAGGCTTTAAATGCCCAGGAAGTCACCCGCCTGGCACATAGTTTGAAATCTCCGAGCGCCAACATCGGCGCTTCACATCTTTATGACATGGCGGCAGAATTTGAGAAAAAAGCTGATCAAAGTGTACTGGACGATGCATCAGAGCGACTTTTTGCGATGAAACTCGAATATCAGCAGATATCGAAAGCGTTCAGGGAGAAGGGGTTTTGAAAATCCTGGTTGCCGAGGACAATCTTGCAGATCGGCTGATCATTCGACGCCATCTTCAGTCCATGAAGCATGAGGTTATTCTTGCTCAGGATGGGCAGGAGGCGATTGAGCAATTTAAAAAAGAGGATCCGGAACTGGTGCTATTGGATGTCAGAATGCCAGGTATGGATGGGTTCGCCACCATTGAAAAGATGCGTTCACTGGATCTCGAATGGCGGCCGATACTCTTTCTTAGCAGTCATACCGAGCCAGAAACCTTTGTTGCAGGTATCAAAGCGGGGGGAGATGATTATCTCTACAAGCCGATCAATCGAGATGTGCTTGAGGCAAAGCTCATTGCGATGGAAAGAATCGTGGCAATGCGCAAACAGCTGATCACCGTCACCGCAGAACTCGCCTGGGAGACCGAGAAGGCCCAGCAGATGGCAAACATGGATGGTTTGACCGGACTGGCCAATCGGCGCTACATGAATCAAATATTGGCCCAGGAGATCAAACGGGCCGCGCGGGAGCGGCAACCGATCAGTGTGATCATGGTCGATATCGATTATTTTAAACATTACAACGACCATTTCGGTCATCTGGCCGGTGACGATGTACTGCGTAAGGTGGCCAAACTCTTGCAGGGCTCGGTCAATCGAGCGGCAGACTTAGTCAGCCGGTTCGGTGGCGAAGAGTTTTGTATCGTACTGCCCAATACCTCCTCTCAAGGGGGGGCGGAAATCGCGGAAGAGCTCCGTAAGACAGTCTTGGATGAGCGGATTCCCCACGCCGAGGGTCTTGAGCAGTCCTGGTTGACGATCAGCCTTGGCGTGTCTTGTAAAATTCCCGAGTCCGACACGCTGGTCGATGATGTGCTCGATATGGCAGACAAGGCCCTTTATCAAGCCAAGGCCTCGGGTAGAAACCGTGTCTATACCGTGATGGGGTGTGGCTCGGAGGAGGCAACTTAGTTTAGTGAGCCTGGGTGGCAACGGCCGACCTCTTAGGGAGATCGGCCTTGTGTTGTTAACTTATTTCGTTACTCTTGTGATTCGGTCACATCCTGAATCAGGTTGCTACCGGTCTCCTTGGCGGCTTCGTAGGTGTCAGTGGTAGTTTCTTTAGCGCTTTCGTAGACATCACTGGTTGTTTCACTGATAGCATCACCGACCTCGACCACCTTATCCTTGGTTGCTTCGTAGACCTCCTGACTGGTTTCGCTGACCGTCTCCAGGGTATCGCTCGTCACCTCTTTCGTCTTGTCCCAGGTTTCCTGTCCGAGTTCTTTGGTCTTATCCATCAGCGTGGAAGATTCTGTTGGGGTCGTTTCGACGGCGGATGCATCGGTTTTCTCTTCCAAGACGGCCGTCTGCTCTGGGGCATCGCCACAGGCACTGATGAGTAAGGCCGCTAAACTAAGGCTAAATACTGTCTGTTTTTTCATAATTTCGATCCTGATCGTATTGTGGAGGTAAGGCCTCGTCCACCCAGCGGAAGCGAGGGTTGTTGGTTTAAGACACAAATCTATCCAAGGTCCCTTTATAACGGTTTTTCGTTAAATGATCTGTGACAGATTATCAAATCCATACCTATTTATAGACGGTTCAACAGCAAATTTGTCTGTTTGATATAGGTTTTTCTGGTCAGTAACAACTGTCGACGGCGTCCACCGGTCTGTCGCCATAGCATGGCGGAGCGGATACCCGCAAAGAGCAGTGAGCGGATCTTGTTGACATTATCCGGATTCTGCAGATAGACAGGTTCGCCGCTGACCATGATGCGCGGCTGCAGGGTGCTGATATTCTGAGCATAAATGTCAGCCAGCGAAGCGAGTATATTGGAGTGGATTTCAGGGAAATGAGTCAGTTTGGCTCTGGTCTCCTGGATACCTGCGTGAATTCGATCAAGACGATCCGTTCGTCGTGTCAACTTTCTCTCCAATTGGATCAGGCTCAACAGATATGATGTGAGCTCATTGTCGCGTTTCACCTCACCGAGTAATTGATGATAAGCGGCTCTGAGCCCCTTGCCGATGCCCGAAAGCCCACCGTAGACATCGGCGACACTCTCCGCATCGATCTGAAAGATACTGTGGATGCTGGCTCCCATCGCTTGCGTATCGGCCATACCCCGGCGGGCGATCTGCTGGACCAATGTTGCGGCTTGGTAGATGCCAGCCAGGGCAATAGCACGGTCTTGGTCGTCGTATTTCATCCTGCCCCTACCTATTGATTGATTTGATGATTCCACCACCCAGGCAGTCCAGTGAATCATAAAACACGACCGATTGGCCGGGTGTTGCTGCCCGTTGTGGGGTCTCGAAGGTGATCCGGTAATCTGCATCCTGCGGCCTGATTTCACAAGGCTGGAGGGGTTGGCGATGTCGAACGCGAGCCAGAAAACGCGCTGGCAGAGGGGGGTGGGAATCCGAGATCCAATGTAACTGTTCAATCAACAACTCGCGACTCATCAACAGGGGATGCTCGTGACCCTGGGCTGCAACGAGCACGTTACGCTCCAGGTCTTTCCTTACGACAAACCAAGGCGCTTCGGGGCTGTCCTTTCTGCCACCGATGCCCAATCCCTGGCGCTGCCCCAGGGTGTAGTACATTAATCCCTGGTGATATCCGATTTCCAGCCCTTGCGTATCTTCAATGATGCCGGGGTTGGCGGGAAGATAGCGGCTCAGAAAATCACGGAACTTTCGCTCGCCGATAAAGCAGATGCCGGTGCTGTCCTTTTTTCTATGATTGGCAAAACCGGCTGATTCGGCGAGCTGTCGAACCTGACGCTTGTGCAGGTGACCGATGGGAAAGAGGCTTCTGGATAACTGCTGTTGATTGAGTAGGTACAAAAAATAGGTCTGATCCTTGTTTTCGTCCATGGCTCTTTGCAAACGGTAGTCACCGGCGAGATCGATCACTCGGGCATAGTGACCGGTGGCGATCCTTTCGGCACCTAGGGCTTCCAAGGCATACTCGAGAAATGCCTTGAATTTGATCTCTTTGTTACATATCACATCTGGATTAGGCGTTCGCCCACTTCGGTATTCGTGCAAGAAATAGGCGAAGACTCGATCCCAGTATTCGGTCGCAAAGTTGACACTGTGCAGGGGGATCTTCAGATGTTCGCAAACGCATTGGGCATCCTGCAGATCCTGGGCAGCAGAGCAGTAATCATCTTTGTCATCCTCTTCCCAGTTCTTCATGAACAGCCCTTCAACCTGGTACCCCTGTTCTTTTAACAAGAGGGCGGCGACGGATGAATCGACACCACCTGACATACCGACAATGATACGTTGTTCAGTATGATTCATGCTGGATGTTTAACCCCTGTGTGGTGCGGTGGTCCCAGTCTACGCCATTCTCCCGGTTGGAGTCGCCCAAGTCGCCAGCGACCGACGGCTGTGCGTATCAGGCGAAGTGTCGGGGTGCCGACCGCGGCGGTCATACGCCGAATCTGCCGGTTGCGTCCTTCCCGAATCTTTATCTCCAACCAACTCGTGGGAAGGTTCGCCCGATACCGGATAGGCGGGTCCCGCGGCCAGACATGGGGTTCGCGGATCCGTCTCACCTTGGCGGGCAGTGATCTGCCATCTTTCAAGGCCACACCGCGGCGCAAATTCTCCAGTGCGTAGTCTGAAGGTACCCCATCGACCTGAACCCAGTAGGTCTTCCAGGTCTTGGCCTTTGGATCTGTGAGGCGATGCTGTAACTTGCCATCATCTGTCAACAACACCAAGCCTTCACTATCTCGATCCAATCTGCCTGCAGGATAGATATCCGGCAGGGGCAGATAATCGGCCAACGACGCTCGATTCTCCTTGTCGGTGAATTGCGTCAGGACGCCAAAGGGTTTGTTGAACAGAACCAGCATCGATCAATCAAGGTAGCCATGCCCATCAGAGAACCATATAGGCATTTGTATGCTGACTAGATGGCCAGGATGGCTTATTCTAGATGATCATCTGCGGTGTGTACCAGAAAAACAATGGCACATGATAGAGTGGTGAGCTGGGTTCACGTGGTATGGATTAGATAGCATGAAGCCAGTGATGGGTTGACTTTCGGACCGACCAGAAACCGAGTATCTGGTACTGCGGCCCTTTTGAAAGTCCTGGGTAAAGCCGGTAGATGTTTTGGAGCAGGCGGTACTTTTTCACTGATCCATAGAAACTGTACCGATGATTGCCAAATCATCGGTACAGTCGTGGTAATGCTTCGGAATCCGGTGGACTACTCGTTAACAATATGCTGGATATTGGTAGCGTGCAGTCCTTTTGGCCCCTCATTGATTTCGAACTGCACCCTCTGTCCCTCCTTCAGGGTTTTGTATCCATCCATCTCGATGGACGAGAAATGGACAAACACATCTTGCTCGCCGTCCTCAGGGGTAACAAACCCGTAACCTTTAGCGTTATTGAACCATTTTACGACTCCAGTCGTCATAGCTAATACTCCTCAACAATCTATGTCCCGGAAAAATGGTGTTGTATAGTTGTTGTGCAGGATAGGATATTAAAACCCATTCCTCCCACTTACCAAGAACATTCCAGTGGTAAAAAAACATGTGGGCGTATATGCACACGACCCTAACTCTGAGCTATACCCCTCTTTTATAGAGGGTTTTTTCATTGGCTCATTCATCAGTATAGTGCTCAGAGATTATTGGTCAACTATTAACCTATCGCAAAGATGGGATATCCTGGAGTCAATTAGGAGTTTCCATTATTTTTTCAGTTGAACACCGTAATAAAATCTGTGTTTATGATTGTTTGTTGAAATTAGAGGCCTGCTAAAATTGTAGTCATGAGCGACCAGGAAAAGACAATTCGGGGTGATGGACTCGCCGTTCAAGAGAGCCCCCCAAAAGTCAAGAAGCCACCCATGTACAAGGTGATAATCTTGAACGATGACTATACCCCAATGGAATTTGTGGTACTGGTTCTCGAAACCTTCTTCAAAATGGATCGGGAAAAGGCGACCAGAATCATGCTTCATGTGCATACCCGAGGAATGGGGGTATGCGGCGTATTCACCCGGGATATCGCGGAGACAAAGGTCAACCAGGTCAATGATTATTCCCGGAACAACCAGCATCCTCTGCTATGCACGATGGAAAAGGCCTGAAGTGGGCTTTGGGAGTCTGACCAGATGTTGAGCAAAGAACTCGAATTCACGCTGAACCAAGCCTTCAAGCGAGCCAAGGAGAGGCGACATGAGTTCATGACCGTTGATCACCTCCTGCTGGGTTTGTTGGACAATCCCGCTGCGTTAGAGGTGCTGCGTGCCTGCGGAGCGGATCTGGAAGTGTTGCGCAAACAGCTCACAGAGTTCGTGGATAAGACGACCCCATTGATCGCGGAAGGTGAAGACAGAGAGATTCAGCCAACCCTAGGTTTTCAACGTGTCCTGCAAAGGGCGGTCTTCCATGTACAGTCTTCCGGCAAGAACGAGGTGACCGGTGCCAATGTTCTGGTCGCGATCTTCAATGAACAAGATTCTCAAGCTGTCTTTTTTCTCGGCCAACAGGAAATCGATCGTCTCGACGTGGTGAATTACATCTCCCACGGTGTCTCCAAACTCGAAGACGAGAGTGGCAGCAACGGCGATTCCATTGACATGAGTAGTGATCAGAAACCCGAGGCCCAGGCTTCACCCTTGGAGAGCTATGCGAGCAATCTGAATGTGCAGGCCGCCCAAGGGAAGATTGATCCGCTGATCGGTCGGCGCAGCGAGATCGAGAGAACCATCCAGATTCTCTGCCGCCGGCGTAAGAACAATCCTCTGCTGGTGGGAGAGGCCGGGGTCGGCAAGACTGCCATAGCAGAGGGTCTGGCCAAGATGATCGTAGATAACGAAGTGCCTGATGTGCTTATCGGGGCCACGATCTATGCCTTGGATATGGGAAGCCTCGTGGCCGGCACCAAATACCGGGGTGATTTCGAGAAGCGGCTCAAGTCGATCCTCTCCCAATTGAAGAAGGAGTCCAACGTGGTGCTGTTCATTGATGAGATCCACACCATCATCGGTGCCGGTGCCGCCTCAGGGGGTGTGATGGATGCCTCGAACCTGATCAAGCCGGTGCTGGCCTCCGGTGAACTGCGTTGTATCGGTTCTACCACCTATCAGGAGTTCAGAGGTATCTTCGAGAAGGATCGAGCACTGGCCCGCCGCTTCCAGAAAATCGATATCGAAGAGCCCAGCGTCGAGGAGACGATCGAGATCCTGAAGGGGCTCAAGACCCGTTTCGAAGAGCACCATGACATCGAATACACCACCGAGTCTCTCAAATGTGCAGCAGAGTTGTCGGATAAATTCATCAACGACCGCCATTTGCCCGACAAGGCCATCGATGTGATCGACGAGGCGGGGGCGAATGTCCAACTTCAGCCCGAAGCAGAGCGCCAGAAGCTCATCGACGTGGAGGACATCGAAAACATCGTCGCCAAGATAGCCCGCATCCCGCCGAAAAAGGTCTCGACCTCAGATACCGAGTCACTGCGTAATCTGGCCCGTGACCTCAAACTGGTGGTATTCGGTCAGGACAAAGCCATCGAGGCGTTGACCGCAGCGATCCGCATGAATCGCTCTGGTCTGGTCAACGAGGGCAAGCCGGTGGGTTCTTTTCTGTTCGCAGGTCCGACAGGCGTGGGCAAGACCGAAATCACCCGTCAATTGGCGCGCATCATGGGCATGGAGCTGATCCGTTTCGATATGTCGGAGTACATGGAACGGCATACGGTCTCCCGCTTGATCGGCGCACCTCCCGGCTATGTCGGTTTCGATCAGGGCGGCCTGCTCACCGAAGAGATCAACAAGCATCCCCATGCGGTACTGCTGATGGACGAGATCGAAAAGGCTCACCCGGACGTCTTCAATCTGCTGCTGCAGGTCATGGATCATGGTACCTTGACCGACAACAACGGCCGTAAGGCGGACTTCCGCAACGTGGTGATCGTCATGACCACGAATGCCGGCGCCCAGGAGATGAGCCGTTCATCCATCGGCTTTACCACCCAGGATCACAGTAGCGATGGTATGGAGGTAATCAAAAAGATGTTTACTCCGGAATTCAGAAATCGCCTCGACACGATCATCCAATTCTCCGGTTTGTCTCCTGAACATATCGCCAAGGTGGTGGACAAATTCATCTTCGAGTTGGAAGGTCAGCTACAGGAGAAAGGAGTAAGCCTGATCCTCGAAGAGGAGGCCCGCGTCTGGTTGGCGGAAAAGGGATACGATCCGAAGATGGGCGCACGACCCATGGCCCGTTTGATTCAGGAGGAGATCAAGAAACCGCTGGCGGAGGAGTTGTTGTTTGGACGGCTCGCCAAAGGGGGGACCGTGAAGGTCGATGTCGTGGATGGAGAACTAAAATTCGATATCCTGGGAGAGCCGGTCCACTGACGAATGCCGTTACCTGGAGTTTTGTGTTAGGACCTCAACGGGCACGATAGGTGATACGTCCCTTGGTCAGGTCATACGGCGTCAGCTGGACGGTGACTTTATCGCCGGTCAGTATACGGATGTAGTGTTTTCGCATCTTACCTGAGATGTGTGCCGTTACCACGTGACCGTTTTCCAACTCAACTCTGAACATCGTGTTGGGCAGCGTCTCAATGACCGTGCCGTCCATCTCGATAAAGTCTTCTTTCGCCATGCTAAACCTGTTGCCTACGTATCAATTTCAGGGCGGGGAGTATATCACAGCCCTAATTCGTTGAAGAGCGCCATTATCAGGATATTTTTTGAATAGGCAAGTCACTCGGGCGGGTTGGGTGTTCGCTTTTTGGTTTGACAGCTGGATGGTGGGAGCTTAGTCTCTCATTTTGCGTCGGTTTTCACATTTTACAGGCGTATAACAACTACCGCTAAAGCGAGGGTCACAACTGAGGGCCTGTAACCGCCATGTGATGTTCCAACATTGGTTCTCCAACGAGCTCAGTCAAGACGCACCGAGTATGCTTTGGTCGCTCGAAATATACGAGGTGCAATGCCGAATGCCCTCATGGAAGGACCAAACCATCGGGGTGGGGCGATTTTTTCGCATGACTGGGTTGCACTTTTGCTTGGGTATCGCAAGGACACTGGGCTCGGTGCGCCTGAGTTCTAAAAAAGCCGCCCTCGATGGAGTTCCACAGAGCATTAACAGACCCCAACCGCCATCTAAGGGGCGTTTTGGAGGTTACTCCGGATTTCCGCGAGACCCTTGTCGTGAGAAGCAAGATTACTGTATGGAGTAGACGATGTCAGAACAGCGCACTGAAGCTTGGCATTTCGCCACTCAGGCAATCCGCACCGGTCATCAGCATACACCGGAGGGGGAACATAGTGAGCCGATCTTTCCAACATCCAGCTTTGTCTTTGCCAGTGCTGCAGAAGCGGCCGCCCGCTTCAGTGGTGACGAGCCGGGAAATATCTACGCTCGGTTTACCAATCCCACGGTGCGCAACTTCGAGCAACGTCTGGCTGCCCTGGAGGGCGGTGAGTCTTGCGTAGCGACCGCCTCGGGCATGGCGGCGATACTCGCCAGCTGCATGGGCCTGTTGATGAACGGCGATCACATCGTCTCATCCCGCAGTGTGTTCGGTACCACCACGATTCTCTTCAACAAATATCTGAGTCGCTTCGGTATCGATACAAGCTTTGTGGAATTGAGTGACATCGGCGCCTGGGAACGGGTCATAAGGCCGCAGACCCGCATGCTGTTTCTCGAGACACCTTCCAATCCCCTGACCGAGATGGCCGATATCCGCCTGTTGGCGGACCTGGCCCACGACAACAATTGCCTGCTGGTGGTGGACAACTGTTTCTGCACACCAGCCTTGCAGCGTCCCTTGAGCCTGGGAGCGGACATCGTCATCCACTCCGCGACCAAATACCTGGATGGGCAGGGCCGTTGTATCGGTGGCGCGGTGGTGGGTAATGCCCAGCAGGTGGGGGAAGAGGTCTTCGGTGTGTTGCGTACCGCGGGACCCACGATGAGCCCTTTCAATGCCTGGGTCTTTCTGAAAGGGCTGGAAACCCTGGAACTGCGCATGCAAGCCCATTCCCGTAATGCTCAGCAGCTGGCGGAGTGGCTGGAACGGCATCCCAAGGTCGCGCGGGTCCACTATCCGGGATTGGCCTCACACCCTCAGCATGCCTTGGTGAACCGACAACAACAAGCAGCGGGTGGTATTCTCTCCTTCGAAGTCGGGGGCGGACAGCCGGCGGCTTGGTCGGTGATCGATGCCACCCGGATGCTTTCGATCACCGCGAACCTGGGTGACACCAAAACTACCATTACTCATCCCGCCACCACCACGCACGGCCGCCTGACACCCGATCAACAGGCAGCGGCCGGGATTGGTCAGGGCCTGCTGCGCCTTGCGGTGGGACTGGAGGCGATCGAGGACATCCAGGCCGATCTGGCACAAGGCCTGGATGGCCTCTGATCGTCATGCAAGAGCTCGACGCCCTGCAAATCAAGTGGAATCAACGCCATGCGGATCCCACCCATCAACCCCGTGCTGCGGAAGTCCTCTATCAGAACCTTCACTTGCTCCCGGTACAGGGTCGTGCGTTGGATCTGGCCTGTGGACTGGGTGGCAATGCCCTGCTCATGGCCAAATCGGGTTTGCAGGTAACTGCTTGGGATCTCTCCCAGGTGGCAATCAACCGACTCAAGGGTTACGCCGAGGCCCAGGGATTCAAGCATCTGCAGGCGGAAGTGCGGGACTTGGGCCGTGAATCGCTGCCGGTCGAGTCCTTTGATATCATCGTCGTCAGTTATTTTTTGGAAAGGGCACTTGTTGCCCCTTTGATCACTGCGCTCAAGCCGGGTGGTCTGCTTTTCTATCAGACCTTCACGCGGATCTCCGTCGATGGGCAAGGACCCTCCAACCCGGACTTTCGACTGGCAGACAATGAACTCTTGCGGCTCTTCGAGCCACTTGCCGTTCGCTATTACCGGGAGGAAAATCGTTTGGGCAGCCTGACCCGGGGCGTTCGGGATGTCGCCATGCTGGTGGCGGAGAAACCGCGGGTCAACGAGCCACGTGAGTGAAGTCGGTACCAGGTCGCAGGCCGAATGCCGCTTCCAGGTCGAGTTCGACGATCAGTCCGTCTACCGCTGGCTGGCCATGCACCCGCTGAATCTCACCCAGGATCAGACGCACCGCATTGCGGTTGTAACCACTACCGAAGTTGATCTGTTGCGCAATCAACTCGCGCGCTTTTTCCAAAGTCATTGTTCGAAAATCCAAAACCTGGTCTCATACAAACATATCAGGATGTGTTGATCCAGTTACCTGAATTTATGACAGGTTGAATAGTTTTCCGTCCGTCCCATCTATGGAAGTCTACCCGGAACGCAGAGGTCGAATACAATGGACAGAAAAACACTCGAGGAGATGCTGGCCAAAGGTAATGATAATCCGCTCCTACGCTACACCTTGGGCAGTCTGTGTCTCAAGGAAGGCGCAGCTGAACAGGCCGTCACCCATCTGCAAGAGGCGCTCAGGCAGGACCCGCAGCACTCTGCCAGCTGGAAGGCCCTGGGCAAGGCGCTCGCGAGCCTGCAGCGCACCGATGAGGCCATAGTGGCCTATATAAAGGGAATGGAAGTCGCGGAAATCAAGGGCGATGTGCAGGCCGCCAAAGAGATGGCTGTCTTTCTGAAACGGTTGCAGAAGCAATAAAAGGAAAGTCATGAATTCGATATGCCAGAGAGCCACCGAGTACACACAGAGAATTCATCATTCCGTCCATCAATTACTCAAATTTTATGCTCAGATGCTACCAAGCGGCCTTACCTGATCAAGATTGACTCCGCATGCTGCGCACCTTTGTGGCAGAATTTCATATGGACCAATCAATCACACGAACTCATCATGACAAGCGAAACACCCGATAAATCGGCCGTCAAACAATACCTGTTGGGTTTGCAGGAACACATCTGTACTACCCTGGAGACCGAGGACGGAGAGCAGGTCTTTTTGCGAGATGCCTGGGAGCGGGAACCGGGGCATGGGCTCAGTGGCGGCGGCATCAGCAGTGTGCTGCGGGGTGGTGACGCCTTCGAACAGGGTGGTGTCAACTTTTCCCACGTAGTGGGCGAGAAGCTGCCGGGCTCGGCCACTGCCCACCGGCCGGAGTTGGCCGGACGCAGTTTCGAGGCCATGGGGGTTTCGCTGGTGATCCACCCCAACAATCCCTACGTACCGACCTCCCATGCCAACGTACGCTTCTTCATCGCCGAAAAGGCAGGGGAAGCCCCGGTCTGGTGGTTCGGTGGCGGTTTCGATCTCACCCCCTACTACGGCAACGACGAAGACTGCATGCATTGGCACCGGATGGCCAAATCGGCCTGCGAGCCCTTTGGGGATGAGGTCTATGCCCGTTACAAAACATGGTGTGATGACTATTTCTATCTCAAGCACCGGCAGGAACCCCGCGGCATCGGCGGGTTGTTTTTCGACGACCTGAACGAGTGGGGCTTCGATAAGTCATTCCGTTTCATGCAGAGCGTTGGAGATCACTATATCCCAGCCTATCTGCCCATCGTACAGCAGCGTCGCGGGCATGAGTTCGGAGACAGGCAGCGGGATTTTCAGCTCTATCGCCGCGGCCGCTATGTGGAGTTCAACCTGGTCTATGACAGGGGCACCCTGTTTGGTCTGCAATCCGGCGGCCGCACCGAATCGATCCTGATGTCCCTGCCGCCCCTGGTGAAGTGGCGCTACGATTGGCAGCCGCAAGCCGGTTCCGAGGAGGCGCTGCTCTATGATCGGTATCTGAAGCCGCAGGACTGGTTGCAGGATGACTGACAAACCCTTTGCCGAATCCTGTGAGGAGAACAAACAGCCGATCCTGGCGGTCTTGGAACGTCTGTTCACCGGTGTGCGGCGGGTGCTCGAAGTGGGCAGCGGTACCGGCCAGCATGCAGTCTACTTTGCGGGTGCCATGCCGCATCTCTACTGGCAGACCAGCGACCGGGAGGAGAACCACCCGGGCATCCGTGCCTGGTTGGCAGATGCTTCGCTACCCAACATCGGATTGCCGATCAGTCTGGATGTTACCGAAACCTGGCCCGCCCGGACCTATGACGGGGTATTCAGCGCCAACACCGCCCACATCATGTCTTGGCCGGAGGTGCAGCATTTCTTTCAGGGCGTCGGGCAGGTGTTGGAGCCCGGTGGTCGATTCGTACTCTACGGACCTTGCAATTTCGGCGGCAACTATACCAGCGACAGCAACCGCAACTTCGACCACTGGTTGAAAGAACGGGACCCGCTCAGTGGGATCCGCAATTTCGAAGATCTCAACCGCTTGGCTGGAGAACAGGGATTGCGCTTTTTGGAAGACATCGAGATGCCTGTGAATAATCGGACTTTGGTCTGGCATCGATAAACCGAGCCTCATTCTGGGAGGTGTTGGTCCCGGGTCGGTGTCATGCAATGGAGCTGGTGGTTCGCCAATACCGTCAGCCGCTGGAGGCACGCAACGAGGTACGGCTGAGCGTCAGGGCGGCAAACGCCTTGCTGCGCATCTGTCTGGAGGACTTGCAGAGGTATAGCTATCCGGAGCAAACCATACCGTGCATCAGTGAGTGCAATAATCGGGAAACATCAGCCGGCGCAGGGTCAGTTGGACAACAGCCGCTGACGGACCGCCACCGAATCCCGAGCATCACAAACCTGTTGAGCCAGCGCCTTGGATCGTTCGACTGAGGTACTCAGGATGGTTTGTCTCAGGTAGGGTAAAGAGGCGCCCTCTACCGAGAAGACCCGGAAACCCAGACCGATCATGACCGGCAGGATGCCAGGTAACTGAGGGAGCACACCGCAGAGCTGCACCTTCTGCAAATGATCCGCTGCACCGATCGCCACCTGTCGCAGAAAGCGATACAGGGCTGGTGCATAGGGATCGAGATACCAATACAGTGCTGGGCGGTCCCGGTCGGCGCCGAACAGGCATTGCATCAGATCGTTGCATCCCAAGGCCACGAAATCCAGCGCCTCGAACCAGTCCGCAATCTGCAGGGCGGCGGCTGGTGTCTCCGCCATCGCGCCCAAGGGTAAGCTGTGGGTGAGTTCTTGGCGCACCCGACTGGACCATTCGTCCACTTCCGCCAGGTTGCTTAGAAACGGGATCAACACACGCAGATCAAACTCACTGCTCAACTCGTCGATGGCCACCAGCTGAGCCTGGTAGGTGCGATGTACCGTCTCCTCGTTGAACAAACGGACGCCTTGCAGTCCGAGGGGACCGCCTATTCCGGTTTGGGACGGCAGCCAGGCCGGCAGTTTGTCGCCACCGATGTCCAGTAAACGGATAGTTACCGGCATGGGTGCAGCGTTCGTGCAAATCGATCTGAATGCTTGCCGGTAAAACTCTGTGTCGGGAACCGATCCGTCGTCAGGGAGAAGAAACTCGGAACGTACCAATCCAATGGCATCGGCTCCAGAATCGACTGCCCGTTGCAGGGCAGGCAGATCACGGATACTGGCACGCAATGATATGTCGACAAGGTCCCGGGTTGTCGAGGCCGATGATTCAACGATGCGAGTCGGTGTATTCTTGTTGGCCAGCTCGGTAGTGACGTACCCCTTGGCTCCATCGATGATCACCTCACGCCCGAATGGCAGTTTGCTAACCAGTTCGCTCTTGATGAAGATCGTCGGTACCCCGGTACCGAGCAAAGGGATGTTTGCATGAGCGAAAGGTGCGCCATCGATGACCACGAAGCCAGCTGGCAGGAGGAGGGAAGTTTGATAATCCGTTGCCTTGATTACCAGGATCTTATCCACAGGGTCATGGGTCATCCCCATGTGTAGCCGGCCTTGGGCGGTGCCGGCGATATATGGCAGGCCTGTCAGGTGCATGCTTGATCACTCACAGAAAAACCACTACTGAGTGTACACTGCGAGGTCGATGCTGTGCCAATAACCCAAGCAAACAGAGGTGCTCCCATGCAATTCATTGTTGTCTGCCTGCTCAGCCTGCTGCTCGCGGTCCCCCTGGCAGCGGAACAGAACGTCAATCCGACCATTAACCAACATTATCAAAACCCCAATGTGGAACAGTGGAAAGGGATATTCGAACGAGAGGGACGGGAGATCTGGGATCGGCGGGAGGATATCCTGCGGGCATTGTACCTCGTACCTGGTCAGCATGTCGCTGATGTGGGGTCCGGGACCGGCTTCTTCACCCTGATGATGGCACGGGCAGTCGGTCCGACGGGGCAGGTCTATGCCGTGGATATCGCCAAGAACTTTGTCGAGGCCACCCTGGTGCGGGCGCACGAAGAAGGGCTGCAAAATGTCGTCGGCGTGGTCAACGACCCGCGAAGCGTGAACTTGCCGGCGAACAGTGTGGATCTGGTCTTCATCAGTGATACCTATCATCACTTCGAATCCCCGCAAGCCACCCTGGAGAGCATCCACGCTGCGTTGCGGCCCGGTGGTGAGATGGTGGTGATTGATTTCAGGCGTATCCCGGGACAGAGCGGGGCCTGGGTGATGGATCATGTGCGCTTGGGGGAACAGCAGGCCAGGACCGAGATCGAAGCGATGGGATTTGCGCTGGTCGAGAGACTCGATTTAATGCGTACGCAGTATTTTCAGCGTTTCCGCAAGCGCGATGATTAACCGGGGATCCAACCTCCGATCTGGTTGACGGCAAACTACCAGGTATCCGATGTGCCGTTAAATTGGGCTTGATTGTCACACAGAGTCGCGCTTGAATGGGAACAAGACTCCTGATCTGCGGTTTTGGTCAGTCGTGGGGTCTGTAGTGCGATGGAAAATGAACAACAAGATCAATTGACAATGAGGATCGGCACTATGAACCAAACCAAACTCAAGCATTTGCTGTCGTTGAGGTCAAGCGTACTCAGCCTGGGAATCGGACTAGTGGTGCACACCAGTGGTGTTCAATCAGGTTATTTGGTCGACTCTGCCGGTGATGTGGTGAGAACCGGTGCGCAAAAATGCTGGAACATCAAAGGTGGACTGGAGGGACCTATCGAGGCTTGTGGTGATGTCATCGAGGTAGCCGCTGTCGAGGAATTGGACAGCGATGGGGATGGCGTGCCTGACAGTCGGGACAAATGCCCCGATACTCCCAAAGGGGTCGAAGTGGACGAGAACGGCTGTCCCAAAGATGCGGATGGTGATGGCGTACCCGATTATCTCGATAAGTGCCCTGGCACCCCGGCAGGGACCAAGGTGGACGCACAAGGTTGTGAAATCATCGACGATCTAGTGTTACAGGTTACGACAGACCATTTCAGATTCGACAGTGCAGAGCTCGAGCCGGGTATGTTGGCGGAGTTGGACGAAGTGCTTGCCAAGCTCGAGGCGAGTCCGGGCCAAGAGCGGTTAGTGATCATCGGCCATACAGACAGTACCGGACCGGAAGACTACAACCAGGGTCTTTCCGAACGCAGAGCCAGTTCGGTGGCCGACTACC
>JASJBU010000186.1 GCA_030066355.1 Gammaproteobacteria bacterium
CGGAGACAAAAAATACTAGCCTCTGTGGTTATCATTTCTCGATTCTTTATCCGGTGACGTCTGATTATCATTTACCCGGTCGGTCGCCCCACAACAGCTTGTGCAGTTGCAACTGAAAACGCACCGGCAACTTGTCCCTGAGGATCCAGTCGGCAAGTTGGACAGCCTCCATATTGCCGTGCACCGGAGAGAAGAGGATCTCGCACTTCGTCGCCAGTCCCTGACTGGCCAGCCGCTCTCGGCTCCAGGTGTAATCCGCCTCGTCGAGGATGACGAACTTCACCTGGTCCCGTTCGGTCAGACAATCGATGTTGCTTGGCAGGTTACGCTGCGACTCACCGGAACCCGGAGTCTTGATATCCATGACCCGTGAGACCCGGGGGTCTACGACAGAGATATCCAGTGCACCACTGGTTTCCAGCGAGACCTCGTAACCTGCATCACAAAGTCCGGTCAGCAGTTCGCAACAGGCCCTTTGCGCCAGTGGCTCACCTCCGGTGACACAGACATGTTTGGCCTGGTAAGCAGCGACCATTCTCAAGATCTCGCTCAGGGCCAGCCACTCCCCACCGCTGAAGGCGTATTCCGTATCACAGTAGCCACAGCGCAAGGGGCAACCGGTCAGGCGCACAAAAACCGTTGGCCAGCCAGCGCTCCTGCCCTCCCCTTGCAGAGAAAAGAAGATCTCACTGATCCGCAGCCGAGACATACAGCAATCAGAGAGACCGACAACGAGAGGCTAATGCCCCTCTTTGTCCATCCGCTGCAGGCGCTTGCCTGCCAGACGTGCCTCGGTGCTGCCAGCAAACTCCTGCTTTAGCCGATTGAACAGCTCCCGGGCCTCCGACCAGTTGCGTTTTTCGTAGTGAATATAACCACTCTTCAATAAGGCACCCGGCACCTTTGGGCTGGTTGGATAGTGCTCCAGGACCTTGTTGAATTCCACCAGCGCGGTATCGAAATCCCGGCTCACATAGCTCGCCTCTCCGAGCCAGTATTGGGCATTATCCTCATAGCTGCCCCCCGGATACTTGGCGAGAAAATCGCGGAAAGAGCCGATCGACTCCGGGTAACGCCCCTGCTTGAGCAGATTGAAAGCGAACTGATAGGCATCCGCCTCCTGTTTGGGGTCCGGCGGTGACACGACTGCTGGCCGCTCCCCGGTCGGGGTTTGAATCGGTGCCGGGATCGGGCCGGCCGGTGCGCCTGACGGCTCTGGGGTCGGTACTGCTGGTGGCTCAGTGATCTGAGCCGGTGTTGCGGGCACGGACCGCAGATTGGAGAGACGCTGATCAATGTCCAGATAGAGATCCCGCTGGCGCTTGTTGAGTGCATCCATCGTATGGTTTTGCAGCTCCACTTCGCCGCGCAGTTGTTGCACCTCCTGTTGCAGCTGCTGCAACTGCAGCACGATATCCGCCAGGCTTTGATTACGCAGGATGCGTTCCAGTCGCTGCAGCCGCTGCTCCACCGTCAGTTTGCCTGAGGTCTTCTCCGCAGCGGACAGGACCGCAGGACCCTGTAATAGACCGAGCATCAACAGAATCGACCAGACCAGGGAGTTAGCGATCTTCATAGTCTTACTCCCACTCAATCAGTAGATCAGCTCGACACGTCGGTTGAGGGCCCAGGCCTCTTCGTTGTGTTCAAACGAGGCGGCGCGTTCCTCGCCATAACTGACCACTACGATCTGCTCGTCCGACACACCTTCCGCCATCATGATGCTGCGCACGGCATTGGCACGACTCTCCCCCAGACCGAGATTGTACTCGCGGGTACCGCGCTCATCCGCATGGCCCTCGAGGCGCACCAAGACCTGCGGATGGGTGGCGAGATACTCGGCATGCGCCCTGACGATATCACGATACTCCATGCCGATGGAGCTCTGATCGAATTCGAAATAGATCACCCGGGTTGCCAACAGGCTGTTGGGGTCCTCCAGCGGATCACCATACCACTCGGCACCCTGACTGGCCGCTGAAGTCATGGCACCACTTTGCATGTCCGTACCTTCACCAACCGCACCGGTGGAACGTTCAGTCACATCCGCCGGCCCCTTGTCAGGCGTCGAAGTACAGCCCGCAAACAGGATCACGGACAGGGTGATGAACACCCAAGTTATTACTGTTTTGTACATGAAACACTCTCCTCATTACGACTGAGTGATTATTTTTCAAACGGAGACCAGACCGGTTCGCGCACATCGCCCTCCTGCAGGGCAAGTCGTTGCCGTACCCGGCCATCCACGGAGACGGCCGCCAGCACCCCCCGGTGTCCGGCCTTTGAGGCATAAATTATCATGCTGCCGTTGGGGGCGAAACTGGGAGACTCATCAAGATTTCCACGACTCAACACCTGCAAGAGTCCGGATTCCAGATCCAGTGTGCCGATCCGGTAATTGCCGTCTTCTCGGGTCACCAGGGCCAGCAGTTTGCCGTCCGTCGAGTAAGAGGCCCGGGCATTGTAGGCATTCTGGAAGGTCAGACGCTTGGCTGTACCCCCATAAGAAGGGACTTCATAGATCTGCGGTTTGCCGCCGCGATCCGAAGTGAAGGCGATCTTGCGGCCATCCGGCGACCAAGCCGGTTCGGTGTCGATCGCATAGTGACGTGTGAGCTGTTTCAGCGTCTTGCGGGCCAGGTCGAACACATAGATATCCAGATTGCCCCCCTTCGACAGAGCCATCGCCAGCTTGCGGCCGTCGGGTGACCAGGCCGGCGCGCCGTTGATGCCCTTGTACGCCGTGACCTTCTGGCGCTGCCCGGTAAAGACCTCCTGGATATAGATGGCTGACCTCCCCTCCTCGAAGGACACATAGGCGATCTTGCGCCCGTCCGGCGACCAGGCGGGGGACATCAACGGTTCGCTGGAACTGACGATGGTCTGGGGATTGTGGCCATCGGCATCCGCAACACGCAGATCGATGCGGGACTTCGGTTGACCCTGCACCCCCGTCACCTGCACCGAGGTGATATAGGCAACCCGGGTCGCAAAGGCCCCAGGCACCCCCATCAGCTTTTCGTAGATCAGGTCGGCTATGCGGTGGGCCGTACTTCGCAGGTTGGATTCGGTGGTCGGGATACTGTAACCGGTCAACTGTTCTCCCCGATACACATCGAATAACTGAAAACGCACCGTATAGCCCTTCACACCACTCTGTTGTACCTGCCCTACCACCAGATACTCGGTATCCAGGGCACGCCAGTCTTTGAACTCGACCTGATCGCCGCTGGTGGGTCGGGACAGCATGTCCACCTGAGGGAGGGTCTTGAAGCGCCCGCTGCGATGCAGGTCAGCATTGATGATTGCCGCAACGTCCTCGCTGGGTTGCGTTTTACCCTGCCAACCGAAAGGGACCACCGCGATCGGAAACGCACCCTCCACACCTTCGGTAATCTCAATGGTGAGGTCAGCCTGAACGGGGGGCAGTAAGGCCAGAAAGATGAGGAAAAAGAATATCTGTTGCTGCATGGATCGTTTACTTCCCACTCGGTTTGAAATTGAGCCGTAAGGTTCGGAATGACTCGAACAGGGCACCACTCGGTACTGGCAATGGGGCGGCCTTGTAAATCGCGGTCTCCACCGATCGATCGAATGCCGCATTGCCGCTGCTCTTGAGGATACTCACCCCACCGGGGACTACATCCCCACCCGGGATGAGCCGTACCTGCACCACACATGAGAGCCCCTGCCCCGCATTCGGCGGCCGTAGCCATCTACGCTCGATCTGTTGTTTCACGACCGCCACATAGCGGTCTATCTCCCGCGCATTCTGCTCCGCTGCCAACTGGTCACGCAAGGCTTGTTCCCGGGCGGCCTGGGCGGCCGCCTCTGCCTTGCGCCGGGCCTCCGCTTCCGCCTGCTTCTTCGCCGCTTCGGCCTTGCGCCTGGCCTCAGCTTCGGCCTTCTTTTTGGCTTCTGCCTTGCGCCGGGCCTCCGCTTCCGCCTGCTTCTTCGCCGCTTCGGCCTTGCGCTTGGCCTCCGCCTTCCTCTTGGCCTCTAACTCGGCTTGTTTCTTGGCCTCCGCCTTGCGTTTTGCCTCTACCTCGGCTTGTTTCTTGGCCTCCGCTTTACGCTTCGCCTCTGCCTCGGCCTTGCGCCTCTGAGCTTCCTGTTCGCTGGCCTTGCGTTGTTTTTCCAGCTCGGCCAGACGCAGCTTCTCATCCGCCTGTTGGCGTTTCAGCGCCTCGAGTCGCTGTTTTTCCTGCTCCAAAGCGGCTGCCTTGGCCGCTTTCTGCTGCTCCTCGGACTCCTTGAGTTTATTCAATTCAGCCTCGAGCTGTTTGGCATCCACCGCATGAGCCTGGACCACCTTTGCCTTCGGAGCGACCGGTTGCGGTTTGTTCAGCCAATCCACCCCGAACCAGAGGAACAGCACGAGCAAAATGTGTAACAAAACCGCCATCATCACCGCGACCGGACTGCGCTTCAACAGGCTTAACATGTCTAACGCTCTTCCGGGGGTTCCGTGATCAAACCAACACTGGGAGCGCCGCCTGCCTGCACCAGCACCATCGCCTCGACCACCCGGCCATACTCCACACCCGCGTCACCCCGCACCAGGATCGGCGTCTTCGGCTTGTACTTCAGGACCGCCCGGATACGGGTCACCAGGGTTTCCGGATCCACTGGCTGGTCTTTGTCCTCGCCGATGTCGATGTACAGATCCCCCGCCTTGTCCACGGATACCACTACCGGTTCCTCCGCCTGATCGGGCAAGGGCTCGGCATCCGCCTGTGGCAGCTCCACATTCACCCCTTGGGTCAACAGTGGCGCGGTGATCATGAAGATCACCAGCAGTACCAGCATGACGTCGATGTATGGCACCACGTTAATCTCTGACATGGGACGACGGCGGTTATCTTGACGGGCCATAACGCTTCAGAATAACCCCGGATCAGCCATGGACCTGGCGTTGCAGAATGGTAGCGAACTCCTCGAGGAAATCATCATAGCGGTTGTTGAGTCGTTCCACATCGTTGGAGTAGCGATTGTAGGCCACCACTGCGGGGATTGCGGCAAACAGCCCGATCGCGGTAGCGATCAAGGCCTCGGCAATGCCGGGTGCCACCAGGGCGATGGTCGCCTGCTTGACATTACCCAAGGCGGTGAAAGAGTTCATGATGCCCCATACGGTGCCGAACAGACCCACATAGGGACTGGTCGAACCGACCGTTGCCAACATCGAGAGATGAGTTTCCAGTTTATCCATCTCCCGGCTCAAGGCCACCCGCATGGAACGCTGCGCCCCGTGCACCACGTCCATGGGTTCAATCTGCCCCTTGCCCCGCAAGCGGGCAAACTCACGAAAACCGGCGCGGAAGATCGCGCCCATGCCGGAATCATCGTCCCCGTCCCGTTCGACCTGGCGATAGAGTTCGGCCAGGTCTCCACCGGACCAAAAACGGCTTTCAAACTCGTCCGCGTCCCGTTTGGCACGCCGCAGCACCCGCATGCGATCGAAGATCATGGTCCAGGAACTGAGTGAAGCGAAGACCAGCAGGCCGATCACCAGCTGTACCACCGGGCTTGCGTTCAAGATCAGATGAGCGATGGAGAGCTCATTCGACATCCGGAATCTCCTCCAAGAGTTGGGCGGGTATCGGGGTCGGGCGCAAGGACTGTTGATCCAGGCAGGCGATCTTGACCATGCCGCTGCACAACAGAGCCCGATCAGATGCCCTGATGACCTCCTGCTGAAAGGTCAGACTGGCCCGCCCCTTGGCAACCACCTTGGCGTTGACCTCGAGTGCCTCGTTAAAACGTGCGGGACGATGATACCCCACCTCGACCTGCCGGACTGCGAAGATCGTCCCGTGTTCTTGTTTCAGTCTGTCCTGTTCAAAGCCCAGGCTGCGCAGCCACTCGGTGCGCGCCCGCTCCATAAATTTCAGGTAATTGGCGTAATACACCACACCACCCGCGTCGGTATCCTCGTAGTAGACCCTGACCGGCCAGACAAATGCGTTCACTGTTATTTGCAGGGCCCTCCCGGTCCTTGTTGATATTCCCCGGAGTATGAGTGTGAATTTAGCATTCAGTTCCCCGTCCCGCCGAACAGGTCATCATCCACCGGCAGATGGGCCGCCCGTTTGGGCGCCAGCCCAAAATGCAGATAGGCCGCCTGAGTCGCCACCCGGCCTCTTGGGGTGCGCATCATGAAGCCCTGCTGGATTAGATAGGGTTCCAGCACGTCTTCGATGGTGCCCCGCTCCTCGCCGATCGCGGCGGCCAGATTGTCCACCCCTACCGGACCGCCATCAAACTTCTCGATCACCGCCTTCAAAAGACGCCGGTCCATGGAATCGAAGCCATTCCCATCCACCTTGAGCATCTGCAGGGCGCGGTCCGCCAGCGCGGCGGAGACATGGCCGTCACCCTTGACTTGGGCATAGTCTCTGACCCGACGCAGCAGGCGGTTGGCGATGCGCGGCGTACCCCGTGAGCGGCGGGCGATCTCCATGGCGCCGCTGTGGTCGATCCCGATGTTCAGAATGCCCGCGGAACGCCCGACGATATGTGCCAGATCCTTGGCTGTGTAAAACTCCAGGCGTTGCACGATGCCGAAACGGTCGCGCAACGGCGAAGTCAGCAGCCCCGCCCGGGTCGTGGCCCCGACCAGGGTGAAGGGGGGCAGATCAAGCTTGATGGAGCGCGCCGCGGGGCCCTCACCGATCATGATATCGAGCTGGAAATCCTCCATCGCCGGGTACAGCACTTCCTCGACGACGGGACTCAGCCGGTGGATCTCGTCGATGAAGAGAAC
>JASJBU010000213.1 GCA_030066355.1 Gammaproteobacteria bacterium
ACCGGAGATTGCGGTACCGTCGAGGGAGACCCAGAGATCGGTATGATCATGCAATACCTGGTAGTAGTTGATCTTCTCCTCCAGACGATGGATAAAGGCGACCTGCTCCCGGGCCGGCCAGTCCTGCCAGTTTTCCAGGGAGAGGTTCATGACTTCGCCGGTGTAGGGTAGATCCTCGATATACTCGCGCATGAAGCCCATGTCGGCGAGATTGCCCTCTCGCGCGCCGGTCACCCGGGTGGTGCTGCCAAGCTGCTCCGGGTCACGCGAGATGGTGGCCGCCAGGCTCTTCAGGTCGTTCAGGAAGGTGCGGGGGGACAGCAAACCCTCTTCCGCAGTCTCCAGCACCTGCCGCATAATGCTGTGCAAATCACTGAGCTGGTCCCGGGTCAGCAACACTCGGACATCCAGGGTGCGGCGGGTCGGATCTTTGAAGTCATGGTCGATCAACCAGGCGTTGAAGACGTTGGGGATGTGCTGGTCCTCACCCTGTTGGAGATAGCGCATCTGCAGCGCATAACCCAGCTTGGCCACTTTGGCCTGAAACTCGGCAAGCTGATCCGGCTCCTCAGCGGATTTCGGCTGTGGTTCGGGTACGGCCGGTTGCATCCGGGCACCGGCAGAGGCGATGGCCGCTACCTTCACCTGATCGGTGATCTGTTGCGCCAGAGCGTCCAAAACGCGTCCGAAGCGCTGCACATCTCCGGTCTCGACACCGAAGTAGAAGCTACCGATTCCAGGATAGTAAGACAGATCTCGATAGCGCTGCTCCGCCCGCTCGTGATTGGCGAACAAGGCCGGGGTCAACAAATGCAGAACCGACAGGGCAATGCCCTTGTTCTGGGCCAGGCGCCGCAGGCTCTCACTGGACATGCCGGTGCCGGACAGCGGGTCATAGGCGTCGCGAGGGCCGGCATCGGTAATGAGCACTACGTAACGGGCATCCTGTCCCTCCCAATTGATGCCGGCGATGGCCTCGTTGATACCGGCATAGCTGTCTTCGATGAAGCCCTGACTGGAGGCGGTGGATGCCTTCAGGTTTGTGACCTGCTTGAAAAAGCTCTCCGCATTCTGCCCCTGCTGCAGATCCACATAGGTCTTGGTCAGATACTCGAGTCCAGGTGCTGCCCGGGGATTGTCACGGAAGGCGATCAGACCGAAGCTGACGTCGCCGGTAAGGTCCTCTTTGGTGATGGTATCGTAGATCTTGCGCACCGCTTCCCGGGTCCGTTTGATGTACGGGTCCATGGAGAGGGTGGAGTCGATAACGAAAACCACCCCGGAGCGGAAGCGCTTGTCTGGCTTGCCTGCAACGGTTTGTTCCAGCGTCTCAACCACCGCCGGTTTGGCCTTTTCAGACTGCAACGGTACACTCGAGACTTGCAGGATACGGGCCGTTTCACTACCCAGATAGACATCCTCGTGATCGCGAATGGGCACCAGATAGAAGTCCTTAAGGATATCCACATAGGTCTTGGGCTGAATCGCGACCACCGGGGAGTCTGCATTCAGCTCACCGCTCACCGCCGCCGCATACAATGATTCGTAGGCCTTGTCGTCCTGACTATCAACCAGTGACCTTAGACTCTGCTGGTCTCGAAACAATAACACCCGGTCGTTACCGACCGGATCGCGGAATGCCACGGTCAAACCCTGGTTCCAGGGAATCAGATCCTCCTCTGAGGCCCAACCGGCGATGTTACCGTGCCGGTTGCTGCCCAACTGCAACCAGTTGGTGCCATTGAGCTGTTTCTTGGCATAAACGTAATAGGCGTTGAAAGGGGTGGTCTTGGTGCCCTCCCCTCGCTGCGCCTCTGCGAACATCAGGGCGCCGGGTTTAGTCAGCACCCTTTGGTAGAGTGATTGCTTGTTGGGCATCAACAGGGGGCGGGCGGTCGTTGCACTGGCCAGGCTTTGCCCTCCAAGCAGGAGACACACTCCCCAGATCAGAATAAGATTTCTCAAAGACATTGGTTTACTTCCAGTTCAGTAACAGGCGCTGGGCACTCAAATCACCCGCTTGAGCCGCCGCTTCGATACTGTTGCGCAACACCTGTAAATTCTCCACTGCACCCTCGACATCTCTGTCTACGGCGATGGTATACCATTTGTGGGCCTGTACCGGATCAGGTTTCTCCAGCAGGTCACTGCCGGGCTCGAAAAAGGCCGGATCGTGCATCTTGGCCAATTGGAGAGCGGATGGGCCATGCCCTCGGCGCGCCGCAAAAAAGTACAGCAGGTAGGCATCGGTGTTCGAGGTCTGATGACGATGTTCAGCAGCCCTTTCGAACAATTGGTCCATGCTGAGATCTTGTTCACCCAGGCGTATGGCGCTGATCAGTGAGCGGGCTGATTCGCCTGCGACGATATCGGTGACAGCCTCTGCGCGTAATGCAGCGATGTCCGCAGTGGCCGCAACCGGTGCCGCCGTGGTGTCTTGTGCATCATTCGCATCAGTCGTGCTGGCGGTGGCCCGGGTCTTCGCCGTCTTTTCAATCGATACCTGACTCGCTGATGGTTTGGATGCCTCGATGCGGTTGTGAATCGCAGGATCGCCCGCCTCACTCAGTGGTGCATCAAGCTCGATCTCCTGCTCCGGGGACTGCCAGCTGTAATACCCCACAACGATCAGCACAAAAGCTATTATTACTATATAAAATAAATAGTTACGATCCTTGTCTTGAGTATCGACAAGGCCGGAATAGTCTTCCGGTTGGGAGGAATCAGAAGTCACCATGACAGATTAAATAAATACAGAGCAGGGTTGAAAATTTTTCGAATCATCACCCGACCCCCACGCCTGAGCATCGGATCGGAAACCCAATTTGACCAGATCAACACGGCAAAATCCACCATTCGCTGCACAGCGACTTGCCCTTACGACGAATTAATCGGTAAATGAAAGACTCTTATTTGAGCCTTGCGTGGACAACCGATATGTTATGGAAACATACATCGAGCTGATTGGAAGTGGTCAATGAACAAGGAATGTGGAGTCATCCATTTATTTTTTGTTGTTCTGACATTGGGTTGCATCAGTCTGGATGCCGTTGCCGAATCACAGTACGAATTAAATTCTATCTATGCGAACGGGTTCGTCCGTCCTCCCCTGGAAATTCTCATCGACGAAGCGCAGGATCTGAGTATCGAGCAAGTGGTCTCGACTCCCATCGCCTCCGGATTTACAAAACTCGCGACAGAACAACGACACCTGGGATTCACCGGTCAGGTGGTCTGGCTTCGCGTTGGCC
Source organism: Gammaproteobacteria bacterium (assembly GCA_030066355.1). Taxonomy (GTDB): domain Bacteria; phylum Pseudomonadota; class Gammaproteobacteria; order Chromatiales; family Chromatiaceae; genus JASJBU01. Next base: position 3,252 of record JASJBU010000213.1, read on the forward strand.
TGGATGGCATCCAGAGCGGAGATAAACCGATACTGTTGGAAATGAACTATCCACTGATCGACCGGATTACCCTGTTTGATCTGACCGGTGACACGTATCGCTCTCGTAGCGCAGGTGACAGGGTCCCATTCAAGCGAAGAGACCTGCAATTCCGCAATCCCGTTTTCGTTCTCGATCCGGCAACTCTCTCGAGTAAAATGCTCTACCTAAGACTGGAAACAGAAGGCAGCATGCCCTTGGACCTGCGTCTCTGGTCACCCGTGGCCTTTGCCGAATATCTGGGATTCAGTCAGCTTTGGTTCGGTGCCTATTACGGCTTGATCTTCGTCCTGGCATTGACGGCACTGGCATTTTTCTTCTATCTGCGCAGTTCTCTGTTTTTGACTTACAGTCTGTTTTTAGGCAGCTTTTTGCTCTTGCAGATGGTATTGAACGGTTTCGCCTTTCAGTATTTGTGGCCCAATCAGACCTGGTGGGCGACTCATTCGGTCGTACCTCTGATTTCAGCCATATTGGTATTCGGCCTGTTCTTTTCGGGGAGGTTCCTCGGGGTCTGGGGCGGGATCGGCTGGATCAAACGCTCATTTCAGGTACAAATCCTACTGACACTGCCAATTATCTATATCGGACTGGCGATTGACTACAGGTACGGGGTGATCTTGATCATTGGTCTCAGCATGATCGTCTTGATCAGCATTGCGCTGGCGGCAGTTACCGCCAGTTTTCGCGGCCTGAAGCCCGCCCGGCCCTTCCTGTTTGCCTATGGTTTTTTCCTGATAGGCGCACTTTTCTCCTGCCTGACCTACCTCGGTCTGATTCCTTATCATTTCCTTAGTATCAACGCCATTCAGGTCGGTTCGGTATTCGTGGTTTTGATCCTCTCATTGGCAATGGCAGATCGCATGCAGGCCCTGAGGCAGGCCAAGGATGATGCCCAGTCTAAGGCCGCACACTATATGCACCAGCTGAACACCGAACTGGAACATCTGGTGGAAAGCCGGACCCAGGCCCTGGTTAACAGCAACCGGCTGCTCAAGGAGCAGACCATGCGTGACAGCCTGACCGGGACCCTCAACCACCGTGCCATTTTGGAACGCCTGGAAGAAGAACTCGAGGCGGCCAAACGCTACAAGAATCCTATCGCGGCGGTCATGCTTGACCTCGATTTTTTCAAACAGCTAAACGATCGCTACGGCCATCAAGCCGGCGACTCCATGCTCATCAAAGTGGCCAGGCTGCTGGAAAAGAGCATGCGCAAGTCGGATCATTGTGGTCGGTATGGCGGTGAAGAGTTTCTCGTGATACTGAGTCATGTCAGCCGTTTGCAGGCCATGGAGTGGGCTGAGCGCATTCGCCGGCAAATCGCCGCGACCACCCTGAACGGCACCCAGGAATCTGGATGTACCTGCAGTCTAGGGGTCGCGGTCTATCTACCGGACCAGGAAACCGCTATCACAGCGGAGAAACTGATCAACCTGGCAGACCGCCTGTTGTACAAATCGAAACATGAGGGGCGTAACCGGGTCTCCATTGCGGTGACCCGAGACGCTGAGCGCTATGGCATTGACCTGGTCGGTAGAAACGCGATAGACCCCGCCAGTTAAGCGTATGTCAACCGTTGATTTGTCGGATGATGAGATCCCGCATGGCACAGAGATTCCGATCCGAGACACGACTGTGGGTGGGTAAGGTCAGGATACGTTCAGCGAATGATCGGGCCTGAGGAAATGGACCTTGTTTCTCCAGCAGTCGCTGCACTCCCGATATCTCCGGCAGGATGACCGGATACATCAGTGAGGGACCCAGGCCCGCCCGGCGTAACGCATGAAACAGACTGTGCCTTGTGGCGGGGGCAACCAGGAGTGGATAACGCAACAACCTGCGGTCGATCGGTGTGCCGGTGCTCTTGGGCAGATCGACAAGCCCAGCTTCATCACTCCCCAAATCCTGGAAGCTCGCCCTCAGCCAATGGTATGTATCTCTTGGCTGTCTCCGGTAGGCATCGATGTTGGCCGGCAAGAGCGCCAAACGCGTCGCATCCATGGCTCCCAGGTCGGTCAATGGATGGTACCGGGTCTCTCCCAGATGTAGGAACGGCAAGCCCTGTGGCGCCCAATAGAGATGCGGCGAAATCATCCGGTTATAAAGTCCAGCCTTCAGCCGATACATGGCACTGGAGGGCCATCCTTTGAAGACTTGTTCTTCTGGTGCCGGTAACAGATCCCTTAGCTGCTGATCCCTAGACAAAACCGCTCCACCACCTAACAGGCTGACCGGTTTGCCCCGCCCAAAACTGATCACGACCAGGTCGCCCTGCCAGAAGCTCGACTCGCCGCCATTAGGGAACGCTTGCGCACTGTCTTCGATAAGCAAGATATCCCGGGAGGATGCCAACTCTCTGAGAATCCGGAATCTTTCGGAAATCCCAAAAAGATCGACCGCAACGATCCCGACTGTGGAGTCGGTTAGCTTTGCTGGCAGTTGTTGCAGGTCCACCCAGGGCCGGTTTCTCTCCAGATCGACCAGCACCGGTCTGAGACCGGCAAAGCTCGCGGCGCTGATCAGATCCGGACAACCGTAGGCAGGCAAAACGACCTCCGGTCGCTCGACCGGCTTGCGCTTTTTCGCGGCAATCAGCGCGGCGGCAAGGGCGGCCGTGCCTGATACGTAAAAGGTGCCATGGTATGGAGAAAAGCACCGATCCAATCGGCACGCCGGATCACGCGACCCGGACAAGACCACAGGATTGCCGACGGGGGGCTGTTGATAGAACATCTAGCGTTGTGAGGGTGTCCAGACCGTCATGCGCTTACCTAACAGGAAGGCGACCGTTGCCTGCGCCAAGGCAAGGTTGGTCTGCACGAAAAAGAAGACGATGCGGACCAGGGTATTCTGGCGAAACGCGGCTGACAGCCAGCCCACCAGAGCCAGTCCATAGAACAGCACCTGGGCCAGCAGCGCCAGGGTGTAGACAATCCCCTCACCCTGCAGCAACAGAGTGAGGATGAAAAACAGCAGCATGAACCAAGGCACGCCCCAGCGCATGACCTTGTGGCTCCAGACCTGGAAAGCGAACAAGCCCATGCGGTATGGATTTAGCACCTCGGGGTGACGGGCGATCGCGGTGATGCCGCGAATGACCGTGCGCATCTTACGCCGGTACTCCAGGCCTGGATCCTTCACGTCTTTGTAGATACCGACCACATCAGCACTACTGATGGCGACCAGGCCCTGCTTGGCGCTGTTGAGCGCAGTGTTAAAATCGCTGGGGGCATAGATATCCCATTCCTCGCAGACCTCGCGGCGGGCCGCGAAGAAAGAACCACTCAGGCCGACCAGCCCGGCGCGGTCTGACTCCAGACGCCTCAGCCACATCTCATATTTTACATAGGCGCCCTCACCAACCACCTGGCCGTCGTTGCTGATGAAACGATCCTCGCTGGAGAGCGCTCCAACCCGCGCATCGGCAAATTGGTCGGCGAGAATTCGCATGGCATCCTGGGGGATCATCGTTGCGACGTCTGAAAAGACCAGAATTTCTCCAGCTGAGGCCCGAATCGCACATAATTGGGCATACTCCTTGCCTTTACGCTCATCAGCCCGTACCAGACGGATACCCTGCTCCGCATATGACGTTACGATTTGATCCGTAGCATCAGTAGAAAAGT
>JASJBU010000214.1 GCA_030066355.1 Gammaproteobacteria bacterium
GACGCCATGACCCCTCATCCTTGGGCTGGACCTCACCCCTGGGCCGCGGTTCGGAAAGACTCGCGCATGAAGTGAGTGGGTGTCTGATGATCTGTGCCCGGCAAGAGGACAAGCTGCTCCCGGCTGCGGTGGTCAACGAGATCCTGGAAGAGAAGCAGGATGTCATCGAGGCGGATGAGGGTAGGAAGGTCGGGCGTAACGAAAGATCCGAATTGCGCGAGGAGATTATCCACCAGCTGATGCCCCAGGCTTTTGTCCGCTCATCCAGAACCTTCGCCATGATTGACCGGCAGCAAGGCTGGATACTGGTGGATGCCTCCGGCAGTACGAAGGCGGAAGGCGTCATCTCGTTGCTTCGGGAGACCCTCGGGAGTCTGCCGGTACGACCGTTCGAGGTGGTGATGTCGCCGGCGGCGGTGTTGACCGATTGGCTGCTGCGGCCCACTCAACACAAGGACTTTGTGCTCATGGACAGTTGCGAATTGCGCGATATGGATGAAGAGGGGGGTGTCATTCGGTGCAGAGGGTTGGATCTCACTGCGGATGAGATCCAGGCTCATCTCAAGGCCGGCAAACAGGTCGTGAAGCTTGGCGTGGAGTGGGACGAGCGGATCTCTGTCGTGATCGAATCCGACCTGGCCCTCAAGCGCGTTCGGTTTCTGGATGTCATACAAGAGCAGGCGGCCGATGTGCAGACAGAGGATGAAATCGCCCAATTCGATGTCACATTCAGTCTGATGAGCCTGGAGTTCCGGCGTATGATTCCGCGTCTGCTCGAGCTCTTCGGGGGGTTCAGTGTCGGACAGGAGACTCAGTGAATATCAAGCGGTTCTCGCGGTAATCAAGAAAAAAATTGACATATTATTATAACAATCAATTAGATATAGATCATTTCTAATAACTAAGATAATATTATGGTTAATTGATCTGAGTCAATGAACGCCCCGTGTAGTCCCGCTACTCTATGCATCAACGCACACGGTTGGTCGTTTCCGTGATATGCGCTGGTCTAGAGCGAGGAATGATACCCGAATGCCTCCTGGGTATCGTTCCTCGCTTTTTTATGACCTCTTGAATCATCCCTGAACGCAGTCTTCCTCTTCCGCTGAATTGATTCCATCAAGTCCCTGGCATGGATCGACATCCGGTGGGCTGAACATCTCACCGGCTTTTCAGGTCATATCGACCATGGTTCGTGGGTATTGTTTGTTGAGAAGGAAAGCCCAACCTAGCATGCCAAGCAACCGAATGGTGCTACTTTATCCATCGCATATAAATCTGTACATTTTGCAGTCACCACAAGCATCATAGCGACGTCTTCTAGTCACACCCATAGATTCGATTTCCTTACGGGTTTATCTGTACAGACGAGCTGACACCAGAACCAAGAGGAAACGCATATGCCGCATTACGCACTGCTCTATCTGGGCGGCGAACAACCCTCCAGTCCGGAGGAGGGGAAACGACAGTTTTCCAGATACCTGGATTGGCTGGCTTCCCTGGGCGACTCAGCGGTGAGTCCTGCCAATCCGCTCAAGAATACGCACACAGTGAATCCAGACGGCTCTGTCACCACCGGAGGTTCCACGACTCTGTCGGGCTATAGCATCATTCAAGCGGAGACGATGGAGCTCGCATTAGCGATAGCCAGGACCTGTCCTTTTCTCGAGACAGGCGGTTCACTGGAGGTCTCGGAGTTGGGTGAGATGCCAGGCCGGAAATAGCCAGCGCGATCGCCAGTTTTGCATCCGCATGGGAATCAGTGCAGGCGCTGATGTGGATAAGCCAGCTAGCGGGCCAAGACCGGGGTTTGATATCGCTGTATGTTCCCAATCGGAATATAATGGCCGATTGGTTTCAAGATCCATCGCTGTAGCGCCGGACGAACGCCCATGTTAACTGACAATATTCTTGATCTGATCGGTAATACACCACTGATTCGACTCAAGGGCGAAAACATCTTCGCCAAGGCGGAGTTCCTCAATCCTGGCGGGAGCATAAAAGATCGCATCGCTTTGGGCATGCTGGAAGGTGCGGAACGCGACGGTCGTTTGCGCTCGGACTCCATCATTGTCGAACCCACGTCCGGGAATACTGGCATCGGCTTGGCGTTGGTTGGCCGCTTGAAGGGCTATCGAGTGCGAATCTTCATGCCGGAGAATATGAGCGAGGAGCGCAAGATGCTGATTCGCTCATTGGGCGCTGAACTGGTGCTCACGCCGGCTGAGGAGAGTATCGGCGGCGCGGTGGATCGGGTCAGACAGATGCAACGGGAGGACCCCCGGGTGTTCGTACCCCAGCAATTCGAGAATGTCGACAACCCTCGTGTGCATTATGAAGAGACGGCGCACGAGCTGTGGCGCCAGACCAGTGGTGATGTCAATTGCTTCGTGGCGGGCGTTGGTAGCGGTGGTACTCTGCAGGGGGTGGGACGCTATCTCAAGGAGCATAAGCCGGATGTGCGCATCGTGGCGGTCGAGCCGAAGAATGTCTCGGCGCTCCTCGGGCATGAGCCCGGTCTGCACCAGATCCAGGGGATCGGCGACGGGTTTATTCCGGAGATCCTGGATGTCTCCATGGTCGACGAGGTCGTGGAGATTACCGATGAGCAAGCCATAGCGACCACCCGGGAACTCGGTCACAACTACGGTCTGTTGGTCGGTATTTCGTCCGGTGCCAATGTCTATGCCGCCCGACAGGTCGCCGCTAAGATCAAAGGTAATATTGCCACGGTGTTACCTGACCGGGCAGAGCGGTATTTCAGCACGGCCCTGTTGTGAGGAGCGGCCTTATCAGGCAGGTTTGAAGGATTATCCCACTGAGCCGACAGGCTCTAGTACCCGTAATAGTCCCTGAACCATTTGGCGAAATTGTCAACACCCACTTCAAGGGGAGTATCGGGTTTGTATCCGGTATCGGCGATCAGGTCTGTGACATCCGCATAGGTTGCGACCACATCACCATCCTGCAGCGGCAGCATGTTGAGCTTGGCCTGCTTACCGAGACTCTTTTCCAGGACTTCGATGTAACGCATCAGCTCCACCGGTTCGTTGTTGCCGATATTGTAGAGGCGATAGGGTGCGGTGCTGGTGGCGGAATCTGGCTCGTCGCTGCTCCAGTCCGGGTCGGGTGCGGGGATCCGATCGAGAACTCGGATGACCCCCTCTACGATATCGTCGATGTAGGTGAAGTCCCGTTGGTGCTTGCCATAATTGAAAACATCAATCGGCTCGTCCCTCATGATCTTCCGGGCGAACTTGAGCATTGCCATATCGGGGCGGCTCCAGGGGCCATAAACGGTGAAGAAACGCAGGCCAGTCGTCGGTAGGCGATAGAGATGGCTGTAGGTGTGTGCCATCAGCTCATTGGCCTTTTTGGTCGCGGCGTAGAGGCTGACCGGGTGATCGACATTGTCATGCACGGAGAAGGGCATGGAGGTGTTGGCCCCATATACCGAACTGCTCGAGGCATACACCAGGTGCTGGACGTCGTTGTGTCTGCAACCCTCCAGGATATTGGCAAAACCCAGCAGGTTGGAGTCTACATAGGCCAGCGGGTTTTCCAGAGAGTAGCGAACCCCGGCCTGGGCGGCTAGGTTGATCACCCGATGGGGTTTGTATCGGGTGAAGCAGTCAGCAATCCCCTCCCGATTCTCCAGTTCCAGTCGCAGATCGGTGAAGTTGGGGTGGTCAAGGGTGCGGGCGAGACGCGCTTTCTTCAATTCCACATCGTAATAGTCATTCAAGCAGTCAATGCTGATGACCTCGTCACCCCGGTCCAGCAATCTGATGGCCAGCGCCGATCCAATAAAGCCGGCGCCACCGGTGATCAATACTCTCATGTGATTTCCAATTGTCGATTTTATTCGCCGGATGAAGTGATCGCTTTCAAATCATCCACATACCAGCTCATGGCTTCCTCGAGGCCGGCATCGATGCTATGGGTCGGCGCATAACCCAGGAGTCTACGAGCCTTGGAGATATCGGCCAGTGAGTGTCGGACATCACCCGGGCGGAACTCTCGGTATGTAGGCTTGACATCCTCCAGATGAGGGAAGTCATCGCTGAGGATTCGGCGAATTCTAGCATAGAGTTCATTGAGACTGGTGCATTCACCAACCGCCACATTGTAGACCTGGTCCAGGGCTTTGGTGTTTTCTGTGGTGGCCGCCAGTAGATTGGCTTGCACTGCATTGTCCACATAACAAAAATCCCGGCTGGTTTCCCCATCACCGTTGATGAAGACCTCTTTGTCGTGAATCAGCGAGGCGACCCATTTTGGGATGACGGCGGCATAGGCACCTTCCGGGTCCTGGCGTCTGCCAAAAATGTTGAAATAGCGCAGACCGATGGTCTTGAAACCATAGCAACGGGCGAAGACCTGTGCATACTGTTCGTTGACCAGCTTGGTCACCGCGTAGGGCGATAATGGGTTACCGATTCTGTCTTCCTGTTTCGGAAGATCGGGATGGTCGCCGTAAGTGGAGCTCGATGCGGCATACACGAAACGCTTGACTCGGGCATCCCGGGCCGCCACCAGCATATTCAGGAAACCGGTGATGTTGTTGGCGTTGGTGTTGATCGGATCGTCCAAGGAGCGTGGCACCGATCCCAGGGCGGCCTGATGCAGCACATAGTCCACGTTGTTGCATGCCGTGATGCAGTCCGCCAGCTCGCGAATATCACCCTCGATGATGGTGAAATTGTCCCACTGGTCCGTAGTTGCCTCATATTGGACCTTGTCCAGGTTGTGCCGGTGCCCCGTGGAAAAATTATCCAGGCCAACAACCTTCTGATTGAGATTCAACAGGCTCTCCAGTAGGTTGGAACCGATGAAGCCCGCCACCCCGGTCACCAGCCAGGTCGCTGGATTGCCGGAGAGTTGTTCTTTCAGTGCGCTATAGCTGTTCATGAATCCGTCCTATTATTCAGTTTTGAAATTACAGGCGCAGATCGACATCAGAGGCGGGCAGGACATTCTTTACATCGAATAGAACACCGTTTTCGCTGCACAAGGCGCGTAGTTTTTCACTCCCCATCTCAGCAAATTGCCGGTGGGCCACCGCCAGGATGACGGCCTGGTATGCCCCCTCCTTGAGCTTGTAGATGGGTCTCAGGCCATACTCCTCCTCGGCCTCTTCAGGGTTGACCCAAGGATCATAGACATCCACAGTCGCCCCATAGTCCTGGAATTCCGATACGATATCCACCACTCTGGTGTTGCGCAGATCCGGACAGTTCTCCTTGAAGGTTAGTCCGAGTATCAGAACATTGCTATGACTCGTGGCGATGCCTCGTTTCATCATCAGCTTGACGGTGGTATGTACGACATAGGCCCCCATGCCGTCATTCAACCGGCGTCCGGCCAGTATGATTTCAGGCTGGTAGCCGATCGACTGGGCCTTATGGGTCAGGTAATAAGGGTCGACACCGATGCAGTGTCCTCCGACAAGACCAGGGCGGAAGGGGAGAAAGTTCCACTTGCTGCCCGCTGCCTCCAACACTTCGAGGGTATCGATACCCAAGCGATTGAAGATCAAGGCCAATTCGTTGATAAGGGCGATGTTGACATCCCGTTGGGTGTTTTCAATCACTTTGGCGGCTTCGGCGACCTTGATGCTGCTTGCCTTGTGGGTGCCGGCGGTGATCACACTCCGGTAGAGTTCATCGACAAAATCTGCAACCTCCGGTGTTGAGCCGGAGGTGACTTTTTTGATCGTGGCCAGTCGATGTTCCTTGTCACCCGGATTTATCCGTTCCGGGCTGTAACCGACGAAAAAATCCTTGTTGAATGTCAATCCTGAATCGGCCTCGATGATTGGTACGCAATCATCCTCGGTGGCGCCGGGATAGACCGTGGATTCGAATATGGCCACATCGCCCGGTTTGATCACTTTGCCCAGGGCATGGCTGGCGCCAACCAATGGCTCGAGGTCGGGTTGTTTATGCTCATTGATGGGGGTCGGGACCGTCACGATGTAGACGTTGCAAATCTTGAGATCATCCAGTTCACAGGTATAAGTCAGATGGGGAACTTGCCGCAATTCTTCCGGTTCGACCTCGAGGGAGCTGTCATGTCCATTCCTCAGTTCTTCGACCCTGTCTTGATTGATATCCAGGCCGATCGTGGGATATTTCTTGCCGAATTCCACGGCCAGGGGTAATCCTACATACCCTAGGCCGATGACTCCGATACGTGTTGTTGCAAGCTCGAACATATTCTATTCCCTGGTATTAATAAAGTAATCTGACAAACCATGACTGTTATGTATGCCTGAGCGAATAGGCATGCATATTGGACAGTTTTATCGACGCGGAATGAAAAAACTTTGCCAGTAACAAACCGCACCGATCATAGACTCAAGCTCGGTAGAATGCGAGGAATCGCCAGACCCGTCTGTTCAAGCCATGCAGAGGATCCGTTTCTTCAGCGGTTGGTCAGATTCGACTCACTGTCATAGGCTCGATTGATCCACATGGCTGCCGCGCAGGGTAGGTGTCCCTCGTTGCATGATTAACTGTCCTTTTTGTGAGATAAAAAAAACGGATTGACTCCCTGTCTCTCGGAATGCAGACTGCCAAAAAATAACCAATCATTCTCAAGAACACTGGAGGTTAGTTCCATGTACAAAGCCAAAGCACTTCTCTCACTCATGATCTGTATCCTTTGTCTCAGCCCGGTGGGCAGCGTGTTTGGCAAAGACCGGTTGACCATGGGAACAGAAGTTCCTTTCGACAAGATGGTCAGGGTTCCCAACAATGTCAGGATGGAGTGTGACCTGACGAATAAATTGGCGAATTACATCCAGGGTCAACTTGAACAAAATGATGTGGAAGTGCTAACAGTCGATGATGTGGCCAAAGCCAAGGGCAAGGTGCTGGATATGAAGATTGTCGATGTAAGGGGTTTTG
>JASJBU010000215.1 GCA_030066355.1 Gammaproteobacteria bacterium
GGGTATCCGGTTCATGCATCAACCAGGGACTCCACTCCTTCCAGGTTCGAAAATCACGGACCTTGTCGAACACACGCTGCGCATCCACATCCATCAACAGACGACGTCTTACCTCATAGTCTCCCTTCAGGGTCGACAGGTAAATTAAGACAGCGGCCAGGATCACTGCCAGCAGGATGATCAGGGTTGTCATATCAGGGTCCTCCGTGTGGTTATATGCAACTTTTTATCGTTCGAGCAACGCCAGCAACTCGCTGCTGGTCATGACGTGGCAGTAGATCATGTTGATGATCTCCAACTCACGCCGATGCAGCTCGTCGGTACCGGCCGCACAGCCGTCTTCCACCAGGATCACGTTGAAACTCTCGTCCGCCAGGCTGCGTACGGTCGATGAGACGCATTGATCGGTAAAGATACCGGCCATGACCACATTCTTGATCCCCATGTTGCTCAGGATCAGCCGCAGATTGGTGCCGGTCAGTGCACTGTCGGTAGTTTTGGTCAGCACAATCTCGCCGGCCTGAGGGGCCAGTTCGGGAACAATCTGCGATTCATCCTCATCCTTGGGCAGCAACAGATAGTTCCAACCGGGTTTTTTCTGGCTCAAGGATCTGTCCCGACCATCCTTCAGCAGACAGGCGATCCGCGCATGGATCACATCCATGCCTTTGGCCCGAAAGCTTTCCTGTAATCGTCTGACCGTGGGAATCACCACCTCTCGCATGCGCTTCTGAAACGCGGACCAGCGTTCCCTTTCAGCAGGATCATCCGCCGTTGCCAGATAGACTTTTTGAATATCGATGGTCAGCAGCAGAGTTTCGGCCGGATGCAGGTTGGGGTCCTCAGGCTCCGGTGCCCCCGCGTAATAGAAAGACCGATAGGCGGATTTCCAACTCACGACTGGCTCCTCCGGTGTGGCAGTTAAAGAAAGATTGGATGGCTGTTCTTACTGGCATCCTAATCGATTTTCATGCGCCTGTAGAGGTGTAGATTTCGCAGTAAAGAATTTGCGAGCACATTCTCCCGCCTCTTACGGCAACCAACCGCCGGCGGCCTGAATGGGAGCCGGACTTCCCCGGGCACTCAGCCAGACCACCACCGCCAGGCGTTTTGCATCGGTAGCCTGCACCTTGGGCCAAGGCACTGACCAATCCGCTGTGGCAGACTCTGCTGAACTGATCCCGAGCACGACAAAGTCCTCGGTCAGCTCCCGTCCCGCGTTTTCGCCCCCTCCGATGGAGCTGATCAGGCCGCAGCCGAGCAAGGCCAAACGAGCGGTTAACGGCTGATCCCATTCAGGGACTGTTGGACGAAAGCTGACCTCGACGCTGTCGCCCGGACTGATCTCAAGAGCCAGGCGCCCCACCCTGGCTTGTGAACGGAAATCTGCTGTACCACCGCGGAACCAACCCCGCCATTCCTGACCCTGCAAGACAAACCCAGGGGTGTACACAGAGGCGATCAGACCTGCCTTGTGGTAATCCCGCTGTCGCTGACTGAAGGCGGCAGTGGCAAACCGGTCCGGCCACCCCAGATCGTTCCAGTAGTCCACATGCCAGGCCATGGGAATCACCTTCTGCCAAAGGTCCGGGTGATCGACAAATCCGCTCAGCCATTGATCAGCCGGTGGACAACTGCTGCAACCCTGGGACGTGAAGAGCTCCAACAGCTTGACCTGTTCTTCAGGACTTTCCATATGCAGAGGTTCCGCGCCGGCGATCACCGGTATGAACAACCAGACGAGCCAGTGCCTGGTGCTCATCACGCAACGCTCAGGCGGGAATGAATTTCAGCGCGACCCCATTGTTGCAGTAGCGCAGACCGGTCGGCTTGGGACCGTCATTGAAGACATGTCCGTGGTGTCCACCGCATTTTGCACAGTGATATTCAGTTCTGGGCCAGATCAGCTTGTAATCCTTTTTGGTTTCGAAGGCACCCTGCAGCGTATCGTAAAAACTGGGCCATCCGGTACCGCTGTCGTACTTGGTGCTGGAATCGAACAAGGGATGCTCGCAGGCCACGCAGACAAAGGTGCCATCCCGCTTCTCATCCAGCAGCGCGCTGGTAAAGGGACGTTCCGTTCCCGCTTCCCGTAAGACATGAAATTGCTCCGGCGTCAGCCTCTCCCGCCACTGCGCATCGGTCAGGTTCAGTTTATCGTCATTCATGGCTGTCATTTCTCCTCTGGCAAGCAGGCGGCTTCCGGCGAGCGGGAGCAGGACGATACCCCCCAGGCTCAGGATCAAGTCTCTTCGTTTCATGGCGACTCCTCATCGTTTCATGTGAACTCAGACAAGGCAGTCCTGGCCAGGTTTCACATCCGGCTCATGCAGACAGCCTATCGCAAACAGGAAAGTCGGATACAGACAGACTAATCATGGATATCGGCAACCATGAAGACCGGGGCATCCGCTTCCGACTACGCTTGATCGACAGTATGGAGTTGCCGCGTCAAAAGCCGTTCACGAAAAGCTCACAAAAGTCTCACGCCTGATCCAGCGGAAACGAGAAGCGGAAGCGGGCACCCTGTCCCGGAGGACTTTCCACCCAGATCCGGCCGTTCTGCATCTCCACCATGCGCTTGGCGATTGCCAGACCGAGACCGGCGTGTCGGGTATCGCTTACCGCGCCCTGGCTGCGGTAGAAGGGGTCGAACAGACGCGGCAGATCCTCATCCAACACACCTGGACCGGTATCCTCGATCGAGACCACCACCCTGGCGTCTTCCTGCTGGAGTTCGATGCGTACCTCTCCCTCACGCGGCGTATGGTTGATGGCGTTACCGATCAGGTTGTCCAGAATGCGCTCGGTCATGCGCAAATCGAGGGAAACCAGCGGCAATGCCGGTGGGGGCAGCATGACCAGACCGATTTCAGCCGCTTGCGCGCGCAAGCGAAATTTCTGCATCACATCCTGCACCAGTTCGGCGAGACTGCAGGGCTCCATGACCGGCTGGCTCTCCCGCGCCTCGAGCTGCGCCAGCTCGAAGAGCCCTTCGACCATTTGGGTGAGGTTGCCGCTCTGCCGCAGGGCGATGTCGAGGTACTCCTGTTTGACACTTTCATTCAGCTCACCCGCCTTCATCTGCAGTGTCTCCAGATAGCCATGCAGGGCCGCCAATGGGGTGCGCAGATCATGCGAGACCTGGGCCACCAACTCGCGTCTGAGCCGGTCCTGCTGCTTCAATTCACCCCACTGGTCGATGATGCGCCCCGCCATCCGGTCGAAGGTCTGGCCCAGGGCGTCTATCTCATCCTTTGCTCGCTCCAGGCCGCCGGCATAATCCCGGTGTCGGGTAAAACCGCTTTGCTGGAAATCATCCATCAGCGACGCAAGCCTTTGCAGTCGCCGGGTCAACAAATGAAACAGCAGCAGTCCGGCCAGCAGGCCGAAGCCGAGACTGCCGGTCACCGCCCAGGCGCTCAGTTGCAGGACATAGGGCGCCTCCACGGCCTGCTCGGCGCTGTCGTACTGTTCACCTCTGAGCACCACGTAGAGATAACCCGCCGGTTGGTCGCCGTCCGGCACCCGGGTCACCGAAAAAGCCTTGCGCCGGTCATGGGAGCGCGGATCGTCACCCAGCAGCGGGAAGCCCTCACCACTCAAAAAGGCCTGGATCGGCGCCAGATCGACCTTCTGCCGTTTCACCTTGCCCGGATCGGCGGAGAAGGCGAGGATCTTTCCCGCAAAATCGAGCAAATAGATCTCGATACTCGGATTGATATCCATATAGGCGCTGAAGGTATCCTTCAATGCATACTGATCCAACTGACCGGCCGCCACCAGATGCCGGTCGGCAACGATTCGCTGCGCCAGATCACGGTTGAAGTGCTGGGTGACCTCCTGCAGATAGCGCTCCGTGGTGGTCGTGGTGATCAACACATAGATCAGACCGATGACCAGAAACAGGGACACCAGGACAGCGGCCAGCCGGGCATAGAGGGTGCGGAGCATCTCGGCGCCTACTCCCGAAGCTCATTAGAGAACTTGTAGCCCACCCCCCACACGGTAAGGATATAGTCGGGCTTTGAGGGGTCTGCCTCGATCTTGCTGCGCAGGCGGTTGATATGAGAATTGACGGTGTGTTCATAACCGTCGTGGTTGTAACCCCAGACCTGATCGAGCAGTTGTACTCGGCTGAATACCCGCCCCGGGTGTCTCGCGAAGAAGAGCAGTAGATCGAATTCCTTTGCCGTCAATTCCACCTCTTTGCCCTGCACCGTGACCTTGTGCTGTGCGGTGTTGATCAAGAGATCGCCCTGCCGAATCACTTCGTCGACGGACTGCTCACGCTGCTTGTCGCTGAGCGCATCGACCCGTCTGAACAGGGCCTTGATACGCGCCAACAGCTCTGGAATGCTGAAGGGTTTGGTCAGATAATCGTCGGCGCCCACTTCCAGACCCAGCACCCGGTCAAGCTCGGTGGACTTGGCGGTCAGCATTAGTATCGGCAGATAGCCACCGGCCTCCCGTAACTTTCGGCAGATCGACAACCCGTCGGTATCCGGCAGCATCAGGTCCAGTATCACCAGATGATATTCCGAGGCGCCAAACAGCTGCAGACCCATCATGCCATCCTCCGCAATATCCGCATCCAGACCAATGTCATTCAAGTGGGTCCGCACCAGCCGGGCGATATCCGGTTCGTCTTCGATGATCAGGACCCTTCGTCGCATTGCTTCTTACCTGGTTGTTAACTCTTTAGAAAATGATAGCAGGCCCGCAGTGAGCGGCAGATGCAAGGGTATCTCAACGCAGATGGATCGCCGCCGCATCACAAAAGTCTCACAAATCGTTCACAACGACCCACAGCTGCCGGAATCCAGCTGTTTCCATAAACCTCTGATAAGATTAAGTGAACGCATCATTTTTACCGATCAGGAGAATGACTTTGCAATTCAAGACCACCCAGCAGATCCTCGACACCCTGTGCGGCCGTGATCACCCGGATAGCTTTGGTCCACCCATCGAGGGCATTCCCGATTTCGATCCGGAGAAGCATTCCGACGGCTGTAGTGGCGGCATGTCCGCCTCCTACGCGAGACTACCCCGGTGGGTGCATGACAAATTCGGTGAAACCCTGCCGTGGCGACATTGCTGTGTGGAACACGACAAGGCCTATTATTACGGCGGTACCCGGGATGACAAACTGGCAGCCGACGAGGCGCTGAAGGATTGTGTCGCCACCACGCTGGAAGACGAGAACGCCGGATTACTCCTCGGCCTCGCCATGCAGATGGCGGTCACCATTGGCGGCCAACCTTACTTTGCCACCGCCTACCGATGGGGTTACGGTGAAGATTTTCGGGGCACCGAAGATTTACCCTCCGGAAGAGAATGAGAATCTGCCTCTACTGTCAAAATATGTGGCGGGTTCGGTCTGTGATTCATGAAGCTGCACCCGTGCAAGCTGCAATGATGATTCATCCAGGCTTGCCTCGGCATGTCGATCTAAATACGGCACGGCATCAACTGACTAGGAACGCCAAGAGGATAAATCATAAGAGGGTGACTAGGGTCCACCGGGCGACTGTTCAACGGCTTGCAGCAGAACATTAATATGCAGCGAAAAATCCCCGTCAAGCGAAACACGGCGAGATTCAGCGGCTTATTTTATGAACTGGATAAGACGCGCCTGAGGTTGCTCAGAATCTTTCAACGCATCGTGGAAAAGGTATTCCCGCAAGTCACGCGGCCACAAGCCCGGCAGAAATCCCGGTCACCCAAGTCATTATGGTGGAGCTATTACCCGGTTGTACTGGTTGCAGTGATCGGCTTGACGATCACACTTGGTGTATTCAACCAGTCTTTGCATTGGGAGAAAAGCCGGGTTGACATTGCATTTCGTGAAGCATCACAAGACCGGATCCTGGTCATCCATCGCGAACTCAGGTACAGCTTCGGCATCGTGCAAGACATTGCCAGCTTCTTCGAGGCATCTGAATTCGTAGGGCGACGTGAGTTTCGTAAATTCGTCGGTCCCACACTCAAGAATCAAATCGGCATCAAGGCCCTGGAGTGGATACCTGTGGTAAGGGCCGATGATCTTCCGGAATTTCTCAAAGACGCTCGACGCAGCTTTCCGCCTTTCAAGATCATCGAGGCCGACCCGTTGGGCAATCCGATCGAGAGCCGGAATCGATCCACCTACTATCCGGTACTCTATGTACAACCTTACCAAAGCAACAAGCAGAGCTTGGGTCTCGACATGGGCACCAATCCTGTCGTCTCAAGCCTGCTGCAAGAGGCGCAACTGAACCGGTCGATGCAGCTTTCGACCGGTTTGACGTTCACGACTGAAGACGGCGAGAGGACGGGTATCGTGGTGGTTGTGCCTGTCTTTCACAAACAAGATGAAGAGGGCGATCTCTCACATCAATTGCCGCCGGCGATCAGGGGATTCGCCCTCGGCGTGTTCTACGTCGGGCACATCATCGAGCATGCCCTAGGCGGTCTCCAGCCCGGTGGCATCGACCTTCATTTCTTCCATCAGCATACAGACGGGGATCAACAACTGCTCTATACCCATCTCTCCCGTAACCGGACAGATCAGGCCAAAACAGAGGAATCTCATGTTTTGGAAATGTCATATCGCCAAGATCTCACGATCGGTAATCAAACATGGAAGGTCTTATCTCATCCAATCACCGATAAATACCAAACAGAGCGCTGGAACAGTTGGATCATCCTCCTCGGAGGGCTCGCGTTTACCCTCCTGCTTGCGATTTATGCATCGTCTCTGGTGGAGCGTGCAAGGCGGGTACGCCTGGAGGTGGACATAAGAACATCCCAGTTGCGTGAAGCCGTGCACGCCCTTAACCGGGAAGTGGTCGAGCGCAAATCGGCCGAACAAAAACTGCAACGGCTGAATGAATCACTGGA
>JASJBU010000216.1 GCA_030066355.1 Gammaproteobacteria bacterium
CCGAAGGATGAGACACCAGAGTCTGAGCAGCCGGTAGAGCAGCCAATGGAGCTGATTGAAGAACCTGATTCTCAAGGTTAGTGATCGGGCATGAGTTTCGGTAATCCCAAGATCCAGCCACCATTGGCAGTCATGCTAGGCATGCTGTAGGCCTCTTTGTCCACACCACCGATGGTGATGGTCGTGGTTTACTCGCGGGTCATGATGCTGTCGTGGCCGGCAAATTCAAGCTAGTGCTCGGTTGTGATCATGATCGGTGTCCGTTCAACCGGTTCATTGACTATATTGGCTCGCGAATACGCATAGGATCGATAGTGAACGTGGTCATAGTGCCTGTGGCTTTGCCGGTCTTCGCTGATTAAGTGGCAGTTTATTAAAGCTATTCTGCAACAACATATCTTACAGCTGAAATAACGAAACTGTGACTGGTGAGGCTCGCACATTTAGTGAACATTGTAATCTGATAAGAAGAAAAAATTCCTACTCGAACTCGCTAGTCAAAATCGTAACGCGCGGCTTGGTGACCCGTGGCGCGATTGTGACAAAATAGGCTATCGGATTGAGGCACACTATTATTTTTTGGAAGACGTCCAACAAGAAGATGCGCATCTTGGGCATTACAAAACGATATTTCACGAAACGTGTTCGCCTTCCAGAGTTTGGATCCACCGTTTCGACTTGAATCGTCCGGTGTGTATGCGATGGGCAATGAGTTCCAACCGTTACCGGCCCATTGACTCAAAAGGCCGACATCGGTACGACCATCGGCATCGAAGTCGCCGGTGATCAACTGCACACCTATATTTGTTATCCAGTTTGCCCAGTCTGCAAAGTTTCCATTACGTAGACTAACGATCGAGCGGTTTTCAGCATAACTGTCATCCGCGGTGCTATAGGCAACCGGCAGCGTGCTCCATGCATTACTAGCGTCCCGGCTCAAGAGGCCGACATCAGTGCGCCCGTCGGCGTTGAAGTCACCGGTGAACATCTGCACCCCTGGTTTTGTCGCCCAGCGTGCGAAGGACCCGATCGTGCGGTTCTCGATCTGGAAGCTGCCATCTTCGTTGGTGTAGGCTATCGGCAAAGTGTTCCAATCGTTATCTTCGGCTCGACTCACGAGGCCGACATCTGTGCGTTCGTCAGCGTTGAAGTCACCGGTGATCACCTGCACTCCTGGTGCAGTCGCCCAGCTTGCGAAGGATCCGATTGAGCGGTTCTCAATGCGGAAGCTACCATCTTCGTTGGTGTAGGCTACCGGTAATGTGTCCCAATTATTACCTGTAAACTGGCTCAAGAGGGCGACATCGGTGCGTTCGTCGGCGTTGAAGTCGCCGGTTAAGACCTGCACTCCTGGTGCAGTCGCCCAGCGTACGAAGGATCCGATTGAGCGGTTCTCGATCTGGAAGCTGCCATCTTCGTTGGTATAGGCTATCGGCAAAGTTTCCCAATCGTTATCTTTAAGTCGACTCACGAGACCGATATCAGTACTATCATCGGCGTTGAAGTCGCCGGTGATCACCTCCACTCCTGGTGTTGTCGCCCAACGTGCGAAGGACCCGATTGAGCGGTTCTCGATGCGGAAGCTGCCATCTTCGTTGGTGTAGGCTACTGGTAAAGTGCTCCAATCGTTTTCATCGGTTCGGCTCAAGAGTCCGACATCAGTGCGCCCGTCGGCGTTGAAGTCGCCGGTTAATACCTGCACTCCCGGTGTAGTCGCCCAGTGTGCGAAGGATCCGATTGAGCGGTTTTCGATCCGGAACCTCCGATTCTTATTGGTATAAGCTATCGGTAAAGTATTCCAACCATTTGTAGCGTCCCGGCTCAAGAGGCCGATATCGGTAGACCCGTCATCGTTGAAGTCACCGGTGATCACCTGCACCCCTGGTTTCGTTGCCCAATCTGCAAAATCATGGGGACCTTGTACGATTGAGCGGTTCCTGATCTGGAAACCTTCGTTTGAAGCGTAATCGACAGAGATACTTCCTTTGTATCTATCGTGACAGATCAGATCATCCTGCCCATTGCCGTCAACATCGGCAGCGTAGATACTATAGTTGCTGTCATCGCAGAAAGGTTCCATTTCTTTGCTGCTCCACTCAGCTCCGTTGAAATGACCTTTGCGATTGGCATAGTCGATCAACCGATTCCCTTCGCCAATATCATGGCAAATCATATCGTCCCTGCCATCCGCATTGAAATCACCCACTATGATAGAGTGACTATTTTTTTTGCACCATCCGTTTCTGTCAGATTTCCAGTCCTCACCGTTAAAACCATCAATAGCGAAGTCAATCGATACGACGCCTAGGCTTTTAATATGGCATAACATGTCATCCTGCCGGTCGCCGTCATAATCGCCCACATATATTCTGTTTCCTGAACCGGTACAGTAGGAATCCAAGCGTTTGTTTGTCCCAGTTAGATGGTCAATAGCATAATCTATAAAACGCCTCCCATCACCGCTATCATGACATAAGAGATCATCCTTACCATCAGCATCGAAATCACCTACATACAGGTTACGATTGGCTGCTCGGCAAAATATGTTAGATGTGTATTCCCAGTCCCCGCTTCCATAAACATTTCTGCTATTCAGTTGAGCATAGTCAATGAATCGATGCCCAGCGTGAACGCCACCTTCCTTCGCATGACATAGGAGATCGTCAAGGTCATCACCGTTAAAGTCGCCCATGAATATCCTTTGTCCTTCTCCCGAACACCAATCCGTATGGTTCAGATATTCCCCATTCACGCCATACATCTTCTTTACATAATGCACGTCAAAAGCAGATGGCAATGCTGTTGTAGGCTTGGGGCATAGTATCGGGTCATTAACCCAGCTTTGCGGTATAAAATCCGCCGACCTTTCCCGGTAGTGCATTATTGAATCTGTACTATAGTGCCCTATGAAATTTGAAGGGGGAAGTTGCGGTGGCGTTTCGTTTTCTTGGATTACGCATTGTTCGCTATTATAGTGACGCTGCTGATGCCACAGACCGATAACATGACCGAGTTCATGATTGACACACCATCCTCCATTGGGTGTAACCTTAATCGTCCGTTTGTCCAGTATTTTATCAGTTCCTTTCGCCTCCTTAATACCTCGTAATCCACCTGTTCTGCATGCTGTATCGTTGATATAAACCTCAATATATGGATCCTCAGTCGTTCGCTTTACGAATCGTACAGCGCCTTGGGTAAACACTTCCCACCAATTATCCCAGTTAAAGTTCGCCTCTGTATATTGAGTTCCTCTTTCAAGAGTGACGATGTAAGGAATTACTCCATTTGGCCATCGTCGTTCCAGGACATCCTCAGATACCGATGCATTATCAGAAGGATGCAGCAATTGTCCAAATGAATAATCCGCGAAGAGTAAACCGCCTAGGAGACAAATAAAGGGAAAATGACCTATTGATCCTTTGAAAAAGACGTTCATCCTAGTTCCTTCCATATACTAATCCGTGCACAAATTTCTCATTGCTAGGGATATATATTTATATTCTAGGCAACCTCTCTGGTAACGATTGTAGATATTAAGAATTTTTCAGATATCCCGGCCTTGTAGTTGACGTCAGTCAATTATGTTGCAATTAGTATTATCTATCCGCTGCAAAGTATTGTGCACTAACAGTGCTATCCAAGCCTCAGCATTCGACTTTCAGTGTTCAGCGGATTTCCCTCACAAGCGACTGACCGATTTCCTTTGATAGCAAAAATCTTCTCTAACGTTCATTGAGGTATGACAGCAACCCATTGATCTCAGGTGAAGAGAGAGTCATGAGGCCTCATTTGCGTGATTGGTTGATGTATATCAACATCTTGATACCAACTCAGCCATATGAAGGACTTCTGGCCGTAGCCCCAAGTGAGTTTCCATCAAGACTTTTATAGCTGTTGTCCTGATGAACTCGTCTTAAAAAACGGTTCTCAACGATAGCTCCTCAACAATCCTCTCAATACCCCTTGAATCTGGATCTGATCAGGTGTGAAAGTCATGGCAGCCATCTCTGAGTTCGCCGGGTACAGAATGACCTGATCCGGTTTCTGTTCGATCTTTTTCAGGGTCACTTCATCGTTGTTGACCAGGGCCACCACAATTTCGCCATTGCTTGCTGTGTCCTGCTGTTCGATGACCACATAGTCGCCATCGAAGATGCCTTCTTCGATCATTGAATCACCGGATACTTGCAGTACATAACAGGGATGGATACCTAGAAATTCATCCGGGACTTTCATCAACTTAGCGTGGGTGATGGCCTCGATGGGCTTACCGGCAGCAATACGCCCAAGATATGGTAACCCCTCGGCTGCTGAGTACTGCTCAACCAGTCGTATACCCCGATGCTGGCCATCCAGGGGTTCGATCAAACCCGCCTGAATCAATGCCTGGATATGTTTGTGCAGGGAGCCCCTGGAGCTGAGCCCCAGCATCTGACAGAGTTCATCGTAGGTAGGCGGATGCTCGAAATCGTCGAGCTTGTCTCGCAGGGTCTCGTAGATCTCCTGCTGGCGTCGGGTCAGTTTCATAGGGCCTCTTGATTTGTTCTCTACTTGTTCTCTATTCTACACAATAGAGAACCAACCGAGAACAGTGCATGAATACGCCTGCCGAATCCCTGCCCAATCACAGCCTGGACAACCCATCAGATCCGACCAGTGAACTGGCGGCACAACTGAGTGCCACCTATGGTCAGCGCATCACTGGGGAGTTGGTGATTCCCGCCAAACCGGGTCGGTATCGACCCTTGCCACCAGATCTTGACGAACGATTGGCCATGGCCCTGCAGCAGCGAGGGATCAGCCAGCTTTATATCCACCAGGCAGCCGCCTGGGATTCTATTATGAATGGGCAGCATACGGTGATCGTTACCCCCACCGCCTCGGGCAAGACCCTCTGCTACAACCTACCAGTGTTGCAGGATGCCCTGGCACATCAATCCAAGGCGCTTTATCTCTTTCCCACCAAGGCCCTCGCTCAGGACCAGGTGGCGGAGCTGAACGAACTCAACCAGGTTGGTGGCCTGGGGGTGAGGGCCTTTACCTTCGATGGCGATACCCCTGGGGATGCCCGCAAGGCGGTCCGAACCCGGGGCGATATCGTGGTGACCAACCCGGACATGCTGCATCAGGGTATTCTTCCACATCACACCAAGTGGGCTCAGTTCTTCGAGGGGTTGCGCACGGTGGTAATCGATGAGCTGCATACCTACCGGGGCGTGTTCGGTTCCCATGTGGCCAATGTGCTGCGCCGTCTACAGCGCATCTGCCGGTTCTATGGAGTGCAGCCGCGCTATATCCTCTGTTCCGCCACCATTGCCAATCCGGTCGAACTGGCCAGTGACCTGATCGGTGAACCGGTCACTGCCATCACCGAGAGTGGGGCACCCCAGGGGGCTAAACACCTGTTGTTGTGGAATCCCCCGGTGGTCAATCCCGACTTGGGGATTCGTGCCTCGGCCCGCTCTCAGACCACCCGCATCACCAAGCTGGGCATCAAGCAGGGGCTTAAGAGCATCGTCTTCGCCCAGTCCCGACTGATGGTAGAAGTGTTGACCAAATACCTGAAGGATGCCTTCGACAATGATCCTCGTTACCCTGCCAGAGTAGCGGCCTATCGGGGCGGCTATCTACCCACGGAACGCCGCGCCATGGAACGGAAACTACGCGCGGGCGAGCTGGACTGCGTAATCTCCACCGCGGCCCTGGAACTGGGAGTGGATATCGGTGCACTGGATCTCTGTGTGCTCAACGGTTATCCCGGCACCATTGCCGGTACCTGGCAACGTCTGGGGAGAGCCGGACGACGTCAACGCACTACCTTGGGGATCCTGGTCGCCAGTAGCCTGCCACTGGATCAATATATCATCCGCAATCCCGAGTTCTTTCTCGGTGCCTCACCGGAACAGGCCCGTGTCGATCCTGATCAATTGCTGATCCTGCTGGATCATATCCGCTGCGCCGCCTTCGAATTGCCGTTTCGAGCAGGGGAGACTTTCGGCAAGGAGGATCTGCTCGAACTGCTCGGCTATCTGGAAGAGCAGGGCATATTACATCGGGAGGGGGAACAGTGGCACTGGATGACAGACAGCTATCCCGCCAACAGTGTCAGCCTGCGCTCGGTAGCCGAGGGCAACTTCGTGGTGATCGATACCACCGGTGGCGGCAAGCAGGTGATCGCCGAGGTCGATTACAGCGCCGCTCCCATGACCCTCTATCCCGGGGCCATCTATATGATCCAGTCTGCTCCTTACCAGGTGGAACGACTCGACTGGGAAGGCCGTAAGGCCTTCGTGACCCGCACCCAGGCCGACTACTACACCGATGCCATCGACTATACCCGGTTGAAGATCATGGAGCGCTTCGAACAAGACCCACAGACACAGCATGCGGTGGCCCAAGGAGAGGTCCATCTGGTTCGACGCATCGCGGGTTTCAAGAAGATCCGCTACTACAGCCATGAGAATGTGGGCTATGGCAAGATCGCCCTGCCCGATCAGGAGATGCACACCACCGCGGTCTGGTGGCAGATCGATCCGCAGACCCTGGATACGAGCTTCCCCTCCCGGCAGCAGGCGCTGGACGGTTTCCTGGGTGCCGGCTATGCCCTGCACATCGTGGCCGCCATGCGCATGCTCTCGGAACCGCGGGATATCGGCCGGGCGGTGGGGGATGGCCAGGCCCGCTGGTTTGCCACGGTCGGGGCCAGTGGCCGGGGACAGCTGTGTAATACCGAGGGCGAAACCATGGACCCGTCACAGCTGCCCCAGTTCACCCCTACCCTGTTCCTGTATGACAACTATCCCGGGGGTATAGGGATCACTGCCCCACTCTATGCGAGCCGTGCTGCCATCGTGAGCGATGCCCAGCAACTGGTCAG
>JASJBU010000217.1 GCA_030066355.1 Gammaproteobacteria bacterium
GTCTTGTCAATCAGCTTGCTCTGCCTGCTCTGAAACCAGTGAACCTGGGAAGGTTGTTCTTGCCAGAGCCCGTTTTCATTAGGCAGTGAAAAAAAACATGATCGAGTTCTTAAAAAATTGAATCAAAGCAAGTCGATTTGAGACATTACTCTATGATCTGTTGTGGGAAAAGATAACAAAATTTGTATCTGTTAAATCAAGGATTTGATAGGCCGAACGCTAATACTCATATGATGGATAGTCAGGTCACAGAAAGTCGATCGCCCCAACAATCCCCGTTGCCGGAACTGGAAATTCCAGGCCTCAAGGTTATCAAGGAGGTAGGCCGCGGGGGTATGGCCAGGGTCTATCAGGCCATTCAGGAATCGTTACAGCGACCAGTCGCGGTCAAATTGTTGGACCACCCCGATACCCCTGGATTTCATGAGCGGTTCATGAACGAGGGACGATACCTGGCGGCCCTGAGTCACTCCAACATCGTTGAAGTCTATGATGTGGGTGAATGCAATGGGCAATACTATATTGTGATGGAGTATTTGCCGGGTGGGGATCTAAGGCACAGAATTCGTCAAGGCATGAAACCGGGCTTGGCCCTCAAAGTCGCCTTACGTATTGCTCTCTGTCTCGACTATCTGCACGAAAAGGGTTTGGTGCACAGAGATTTGAAGCCCTCGAATATTCTGTTTCGGGCTGACAACAATCCAGTCCTCACAGATTTCGGGGTCGCCAAACTACTCCGTGACAAGGGGGATCTAACCATCAGCGGGGGCGTACTCGGCAGCCCTTCCTACTTGAGCCCCGAACAGGCAGGATTCGGTGGACGGGTCGATCGTCGCAGTGACCTCTACAGTTTGGGGGTAATCCTGTTCGAAATGCTGACAGGGGAGAGGCCTTACCAGGGAGAAAATTTCGTCGAAATCATCATGGCGCATCATCGGCAACCAATACCCGAGCTCCCAGAAACGTTATACCAGTATCAACCTTTGGTCGATCGGCTGTTAGCCAAGGAAATGGATGATCGTTTTCAGAGTGGATCGGAATTTGTCCAGGATTTACGGGAACTGACATCGGCTGAGATTCATCAACTCCCGATGAGTACTGAGCATTTATGGGGCTCATCAGAGACGACCCTGGGGAATGCTGGTCAATCGCCAAGGGGAAATTCTGTACGACCTGGATCTGGGGTCTTCAAAAAGAATCTGCTTCTGCTCTCAGTAGCCGGTCTAGTACTCTTTCCCGGTTCCAAACCTGAAACACTGTCTACTGAATCCGCAACTATATTCGCAACATCACCCACTCATACTTCGTTTCAAGCGACAGAGAATATCCCGCAGGTAAAGGATTCCATAACACTCACGGGGGGGGCACTGAAAAGATCTGAGGTCATGATTCTGGAGCCACGGACAGGGTCCAGAAAGTGGGTCAATAACCGACTCAACAAGGCCGATCGATTACTCGAACTTGCCTACCAACGCATGGATAATCTGCGATTGAGTCTGCCCAAGGGTGATAGTGCATACGATTACTTTCAGCAGATATTGAGGATTGATCCAGATCATAAGGCGGCCAAGGCGGGGCTACGGCAGATAGTACGCTGGTATATCGATAAGGCGGAGCGCGCGATTCGGGATAAACAGATTCTGCAGGCGAAGCGATATATCAAGCGCGGCCTGGCGATCAACAACAAGCATCCCCATCTGATTGAACTCCGAAGTCGAATTGAAGCACCGTCGATTGTCGAGAAGAAGGTCTTCAACCCGTTCCAGGCGTTGGATATGTGATACCGAGGGTTTCAGTTTCTATCAATCCGCTGGAGTCAGCAGATTAACCCAACAACAGCTTTCTGAATAGTTCGATAACCAGAATGACTTGATCTGCGACTAGATGCTTGACCATTCCCCCTGTACAGCATTGCGGCGTATCCATGCTGAGTCGCGTATTGTGGATTTGCAGGCCCTGGGTGGTAAACGCCGCAGGATTGGAGCACGCTTCGACAGTGGTGTAGGCAGTTGCGGACCCGTCCAGCAGGACGATTACGCCCTGCTGGATTGTCAGATCCGCTCTGCTTGAAGCTGATGATTTCTCTAGCCATGACCTTCAGACATTGTATCCATAGTTATCTGCTACGTAGTCGATGTCTTTGTCACCTCGGCCTGAGAGGTTTATCAGAATGCTTTCTCCCGGGTGTTCAGGGGCCATGCGGATGGCATGGGCCACGGCATGGGCGCTCTCCAAAGCCGGGATGATACCTTCCAGGCGGGACAGCTTATAGAAGGCGTCGAGGGTCTGTTGATCACTGACAGCTGAGTACAGCACACGTCCGATCTTATGCAGATAGGCATGCTCAGGGCCGACGCCCGGGTAGTCCAAGCCGGAGGCTATTGAATGCACGGGGGCTGGTTGACCATCTTCATTGGTCAATACCAGACTCCGGAAACCATGAATCTCGCCGTCGGATCCATAGGTGATAGTAGCCGAGTGCTCACCCAATTTGGTACCTCTGCCGAGTGGTTCTACACCATGCAGGGTGACTTCCTCTTCATCGATGAATCCTTGAAAGATACCCATCGCATTGGAGCCGCCTCCCACACAGGCCGCGACATGATCCGGTAGGTCACTGGCGGTCATCTCGGCGAATTGTGCACGGGCCTCCTCGCCGACGATGCGTTGGAAGTCCCTCACCATCTTAGGGAAAGGATGTGGACCGACCACTGAGCCAATGGCATAGATGCTCGTCACCGGGTCTTTCAGATAGGATTGAAAGGCCGAGTCTACCGCTTCCTTGAGTGTGCGGCCGCCGAAGCTCACAGGCACTACCTTCGCTCCCAACAGCTTCATTCGGACTACATTGGGATGCTCTTTCTCGATATCTACTTCGCCCATGTGGATCTCGCACTCCAGACCAAAATAGGCGGCTGCGGTTGCCAGAGCCACGCCGTGCTGACCGGCGCCGGTCTCGGCGATCAGGCGTTGCTTGCCCATGTGTCTGGCGAGTAGGGCCTCGGCCATACAGTGGTTGAGTTTGTGCGCACCTGTGTGGTTCAGGTCTTCCCGTTTCAGGTAGATGCGGGCACCAGCTAGCGAATCCGAGAGGTTACGTGCATAGTGGATCGGGGTTGGACGGCCCTGGAAATGCTTACGGATATATTTCAGTTCATTCTGAAAGTCGGCGGAGAGCGAGATCCGATCATAGGCCTCAGAGATCTCTGCGAAGGGTTGCTCGAGTTGAGGGGGTAGAAACGCCCCGCCATATTCTCCATACCAGCCGTTTTTGTCTGGATGTTTTTTCAAATAGTGACCGCTCATGATGCTCCCCATTCTGGTTCTTGGAAAAGCGTCATTCTAATGCAGTTGAACCAGGGTGACATCTTTGGGAGAGATCTGAGCAGAATAGACTCGCTATTACTCGACAATTCGGAGTAATCGATGGTATTCCCCGCTTGGCAATGAATTAAGTTCAGATTTCGATTTTAAGCTGGAAGGGGCACTCACCCGAATTGATCAACTGATCCTGAGAAATGAGGGAATCAGCCAGGGATTCTCCAGCAAGATGGAGATATGGTTGAGAATCAGGATTGCCAGGCCAAATAACAACAAGCCGTACATGGTGAGTAGTGCTCGGTCCATGGTGAGGTTATTTCGCGTAGGTATCCTGTTGGTCATATTATGAAGCTAGCAGAAAATATACCGATGACAAATCGAAATGAGGGGAAAATAATATTGTTCTTATAAACAATGGGTTATAAGTAATGTCCCGCGTCAGGGCTGGCTTGAAGTCTGCACTAAAGTGGTGCTTGAAACCTCTATCCCGTCCCTTTCAGATCCATTTTGGATACGGGTGTCAGCTGACCCGTACAGAGGTTGTTGAAGTGCATCAGATCGACGGTGCTGTCTCAAGAGCATATGCTAAGAATAATCACTGGATAGGATATAAATACAGCAAGGTGACGGATATGCAGGGACTCAAGCTTGAAGATATCATGCGCCGAGAGGTTGTGACGGTAGCGCCTTCAGTCTCACTGAGGCAGGTTCTGTCCTCGATGACGCATAGTACTATCAGCGCCATCGTGATAACCGAAGGCAGAGCGCCAATCGGCATCTTTACAGAACGCGATGCCGTTTTGTTTGCATACGGACATGGAATGAACCTGAATATCCCCATCCGCGAGGTGATGTCGAGGGATCCGATCTGTCTGACGCAGGACAAGGATATCTACGAAGCCTATCAGTTGATGCAGGACCAGGGCATTCGTCATCTGCTGGTGGTCGATACTTCAGACACGTTTACAGGATTGGTCACAGAAGAGGATTTCATCTCACAGCTGGAGAGCCAGCTTTTCGATCAGTTCGAGCGAATCGAGCAGATCATGTCCAGGCATCTCATAACGGGCAGGGAAGGTGAAACATTCCACACTGCACTTCATCGGATGATACAGCGCCGGGTCAGTTGTATCGTTGTGGGCAGGGATCGTCAGATTACCGGTATTCTCTCAGAACGGGATGTCGCCCGGTTACTCTTGCAGGGATGCGAGCCGGAAGTGACCTTGCTCGCGGATATCGTCAGCCGACCTCCTTACAGTATCAACCAAAAGGATTCGTTGCTCAGTGCAAGGCGAATGATGGTGGCTAATCAAGTGCGTCACCTGGTCGTGATTGATGAAGACGGTCAATGGACCGGACTGATCACTCGTCACGATTTGGCAAAGGTCATAAATACGATATTTCGCCAAGTACATCAAAGACAGGAGGCCTATTTTCGTCGTCTCTATGACGAAGCCCCGCTACCCTATCAGTCATTGGATGAAAACGGTACGTTGTTGGAAGTCAATCAGACATGGCTGAATATCTTCGGCTATACCAAGGCACAGGTGATAGGGCACTTTATCGGTGAGTTTCTTGTTCCCGGTCAAGAAACGAGATTGAATCATCAGTTTGTCAACTTCATAAGCAGTGGCACGGTCAAGGGAGCGGAATTTACGATCAAGTGTGGAAGCGGCCAAGAGAAGCAGGTCAAGGTGGATGGACATATTGTCAGGGAGAAGACGGGGCGCTTTCTGCATACAAACTGTATCTTGACGGATATCAGCGAAACCCGAAAGGCCCAGGAAGCACTGAATGCATCCCAGGAAAAATATCGGAATCTGGTGGAAAGTATCCCCGCAGTGGTCTATCAGGCGAGTTTGCCACCAGATTTTATGACGACCTACTTGTCTCCACAATCGGAAAGGATCTTTGGATACTCTCAGCAGGATGCAGAAGATGATCCGGGTTTTTGGAGAAGAGCGATATACCTGGATGACAAACCCTCTGTGCTGGCGGAATTGGAGAATCTACATAGTAGTGATGCCCCCATCTCCATGGAGTACCGTATGTATGACAAGGCAGGGCGTCTGATCTGGGTCAGAGATGATGTCAGAATGGAGTATGACGAACTCGGGCGACCTGTACAAATTCAAGGTGTGCTGCTGGATATCACCCAGCGGAAAACCCTAGAGGAAAAACTCCAGCGAAGCAATCGGGAACTGGAGGCGCTAATCAACAGTATTCCGGTACCGGTGTACTTTATGAATCGGAAGCTTTGCTATCAGATGGTCAACCGAGCTTACTTGGATTTCATCGGCCTGCGGGAGGATGAAGTTGTAGGTAAACATGACCGTGAGCTGTTCCCACAAGACCTGGCACGAGAGTTTGAAATGAGTGATCAGCAGGTGCTCGACGAAGGCAGGACCTTCGAGGACATTGAGCAGCAGGTTCCGGACTTCAAGGGGAATTTGTGTTGGTTCAGCACTAGAAAAACGCCGATCATGAACACAGCTGGAGAGATCACCGGTCTCGTGGGCATCAGTTTCGAGATCACAGAACTGAAACAGGGCGAACAAAAACGTCGGGAAGAGGAGCAGAAACAACGAAATGCCTTGATTCAGGAAGTCCATCATCGCATCAAAAACCATCTTCAGGGTGTCGTTAACCTGATGCGACTGCAATCGAATAAAGGTCTAGCCGATCCGGTGCGTGCGGAAAGCATCATTTCTCAGATACGAACCATTGCTGAAGTTTACGGGCTGCAAAGTAATTCGGAAACCGGCCATGTCTATGTTTGCGATATGGTAGAAGCAGCTTTGAAGATCCATCAGGCGACCTCAAAGCTCAAGATCAATTTTCAACACAAATTGGTAGAACGAGCGGCTCTGGTGCCTAGTGAGTCAGTGCCGGTTGCATTGGTGATCAATGAACTGATTACTAATGCAATCAAGCATAGTGAGCCCGCTGGCACTGATACTCCGATCGACATCACTTTACACACGGATGCACGGAGTGCCTTACTGGCGGTGAGCAACCCGGCGGAATCACTCCCTGAGGAATTTGATCCCGAGGGGGGTGAACAGTTGGGCACCGGATTGCGTCTGGTGCGAACGCTGTTGCCGCCTCAGGGGAGTCGATTGACCATCACTCAGGCATCAGGCACGGTGTCGGCGGAACTGAGTCTGGCAGCCCCAGTTGTGACACAACATCGTTGAGTAGAGATATAGAATGAACTCAATATCACAGAAGACTTGTATACTATTATTGTGTCAGTTTTGATTGAAATGGAATCATGATGCTAGGGCCTGCAAACAGGCCCGATTATCCACTCGAGGTTTATCGTGGCAAAGGAAATGAGGAAAATACTACTGGTCGATGACGACCGACTGATTCTGGCAACCTTAGGGGAGGGACTGCGGCAGGCTGGTTTCGAAGTGACAGAAGCGGATAGCGGTGAACGGGCGATCGCGCTGTGTCAAGAGGTTGAACCCGATCTGGCGATCCTGGACATGCGCATGCCAGGCATGAGTGGTATCCAAGTGGCACATTGGCTCCGCATGGAATCTCATATCCC
>JASJBU010000026.1 GCA_030066355.1 Gammaproteobacteria bacterium
GAAATTCCCCGTGTACCTTGACGCGATATCTCTTTTCAATTGCGCGTCTGCGAAACAGGTCGGCCAGTTGATTCGCCATGCGTTTGCCGTGGGCCACCAGTATCAAACCACTTGCTGCGCGATCCAAGCGGTGGACGATAAAAGCGGATCGCTGTGGCTGGATGGTCTGCTCGACCCAGCGCGTAATGGTGCAATGATCCCCCCACTTCGAGCCTTGCGAGAACATGCCACAGGGCTTGAACCAGACAGAATAGCCCAGCTCGTCGGCAATCAATTGCGCGGGACTCGGTGTTTGATTCAGGACCTTTTCAGCATAATAGAGATGCAACTCATCACCTGCCACCAGAGGTTTCGATGCCCGTCGCAAGCGATGAGTCTGCTGACCCCGCGTCAGCCAAACAGCCCCCAGTTGCATCACCTGTTTCAACCGAGTCCGGGACAGTCCGGTTTCAGCAGCCAGCAGGTCAACTGCCGAGACCTGATCGGCCTTGACCCGGAGGTGCCTCTCGAAGTGGGACTGTAACTGGGACATTGTAGAAAAGGGTCTGTATTAAACCTGGCACATGCACCGACGGCAACCGGGTACCATTCAGCAGACCAGCTCACCTCATAGAGGGCCCGTTCAACACCGCAAACCCATCACTGACTCTCCGATGCCCAGGCTGTCGGCAAGATTGCGCACCCAGGAATCCTCTGAAACGATAAAATCCATAATCGAGACAACACAGCAGGCCACTCAAAATGCGGTTCTCATCATGGAAAGTGGACGCAACCAGACATAAATCAGCGTAAGAGATCGACTGGCCGGGCGCAGCAAGGAAGCGGCGGAAGAGACCTCGGAGACCCGCCAGGAGAAACTGCAACGGGCCATCCAAAGGCAGGATCTGGCAGTGCAACTCAGGTCCTCAGGTAGAACCACCCCCCACCGGGATTCCTGATCCCGCACAGGAAAACGCCACCTGCGGCAGATTCAGGTGGCGTGATTAAGATTGCGATGAAACTCGATTCAGCCTTCCCGATAATGCGAGTCGAGCCAACACCTCGGCAGCTCTTCACCCGAGGGGAACTGCATATCACCCTTGGAGAATTTTTCGGGGTCCTGCATCTCCTCACCCGCGTGAAAGCGGCCCACGATCTTCTCATGGTTGGGATTGAACAGATCGGTCAAGCTCAAGACTTCTACCAGCTTTTCCGTACTTTTCTGCATTAGAAACATCATTAACCTCCATTATTATTTGTTCAGGCTGCCTTCGCCCTCCTCACTTAAGTATGTCGGAGGCGCTGAAATTTTCCAATGAATTATCTAAGTTTATTTGTTCGAGGTCATTTCCTCCGGCGTATAGGTTTTAATGGATAGCGCATGCAGTTCATCACTCGCAATCTGCGTCTTGACCGTCTCCATGACCAGACGGTGTCTTTGCAACAGGGACTTGCCCGCGAAGCCTTCACTCACGACAGTGGCTTCGAAATGTCTGCCGTCACCCGTAACCGTCACCTCGGCTCCCGGCATACCGTTCCGAATCAGCGTTTCTACCTGCGCGTTTTCCATCTAAATCACCTCATTGAATGCAATTGAAACCCGATGCACTTACAGTTCACGGGTTGCCAGGAACTGGACTTCGGGCCAGCGCTCGATGGCCAGATCCAGATTGACCCGGGTCGGCGCCAGATAGACCAGCTGTCCGTCCCCATCCAAGGCCAGATTCTCATGGGCCTTGGTCTTGAACCGCTCCAGCAACTTCTCATCCTCACACAGAATCCAGCGGGTGGTCGCAACACTGATGTTTTCTACCATGGCCTCAACCTTATATTCGTTCTTCAACCGTTGCACAGCCACGTCAAACTGCAGGACACCCACCGCACCGAGAATCAGGTCATTGTTCTTCAACGGCCGGAAGACCTGAGTCGCCCCCTCTTCACAGAGCTGCAGCACCCCTTTGAGCATCGCCTTCTGTTTCAACGGGTCCTTGAGCACCACCCGTCGAAACAATTCGGGAGCGAAATACGGGATGCCCTCATACTTCAGGTCCTCACCCTCAGTAAAGGTGTCACCGATCTGAATGGTACCGTGGTTGTGCAGGCCGATGATATCTCCGGGCCAGGCCTCCTCCACGTGGCGGCGCTCATCCGCCTGGAAGGTGATCGCATTGCTGATCTGAACCGCCTTGCCAATGCGTACATGGCGCATCTTCATACCCTTGCGGTAACTGCCTGAGCAGACCCGCAGAAAGGCGATACGGTCCCGGTGCTGTGGGTCCATATTGGCCTGAATCTTGAACACAAAGCCGGTGAACTTCGGCTCAGCCGGTTCCACCAGACGCTGCTGGGTGGTCCGGGAGAGAGGACCCGGCGCATACTCGACGAAGGCATCCAACAACTCCCGGACACCGAAGTTGTTTATCGCAGAACCGAAGAAAACCGGCGTCTGTTCGCCCCGGGCATAGGCCTCCAGGTCCAGTTCATTGCTCGCCCCGCGCACCAGCTCGATCTCCTCGCGCAGCTCGTCCGCCTGATCGCCGATCAACTCGTCGAGGTGCGGATTGTCCAACCCCTGGATGATCTCTCCCATCTGGATCTTCCCGCCGTGGGTGGCGCTGAACAGATGGGTGGTATCGGTGCGCAGATCGAAGACCCCTTTTAGACGTTTCCCCATACCGATCGGCCAGGAGACCGGCGCGCACTGAATCTTCAAC
Organism: Gammaproteobacteria bacterium; assembly: GCA_030066355.1. Classification (GTDB taxonomy): domain Bacteria; phylum Pseudomonadota; class Gammaproteobacteria; order Chromatiales; family Chromatiaceae; genus JASJBU01. The sequence goes on from JASJBU010000026.1 coordinate 2,694, forward strand.
ACATCCTCGATTTCGTCGAGGATCTCCAGCGGGTCCCGGCCTTCCCGGTCGAGCTTGTTGACGAAGGTGAGGATCGGCGTATCCCGCAGGCGGCAGACTTCCATCAACTTAATCGTCCGCGCCTCCACACCCTTCGCCACGTCGATCACCATCAGCGCGGAATCCACCGCGGTCAGGGTGCGATAGGTATCCTCCGAGAAATCCTCATGGCCGGGGGTATCGAGCAGGTTTACGATCTCTTCCCGATAGGGAAACTGCATCACTGAGGAGGTCACCGAGATGCCGCGCTCCTTTTCCATCTCCATCCAGTCAGAGGTGGCGTGACGCGCCGCCTTGCGCCCCTTGACGGTGCCCGCCATCTGGATCGCGCCGCCATACAACAAGAGCTTTTCGGTGAGGGTAGTCTTACCTGCATCCGGGTGGGAGATGATGGCGAAGGTGCGGCGCCGGCTGAGTTGTTCGAGCAGTTCGGACATGAATCGTGTGGATCGCTGTAAAAAGCGTTCAATTATAACCGATCCGATCCAGGAAGGTGTGACGGGGTCAACGGGCGGTCTGCCTGTTCGACCGATCGATCGTGAGAAGGGATCTCCTGCAGAGATCCGACTATAATTCCCTGACCAAAGGTATCGTCAATAATAACCACCAGTGGAGAGGCTCGAGCATGTACAAGGTAAAGTTTTACAAGGGTAACTATGCAGCACGCCAGCGCAAGGCCAACAACGACAACGCGGTCGCCTATATCGAACACCATTTCAACAGCAGTTCCTCGAGTACGGCCAGCTATGCTGTGGTGGTAACGGGTTCGAACGCCTCGCGCACCAGTAAAAACTGGGGACGCTGGTACGCCAAGGCGGTGGCGAGATTCTTCGGCACCCAAGTAAGCGGCGACGACGGCATCTTGGTCGGCGGCTGGAACGGCCGCGGCGACGGCAACTTGAAACACACGAACATGCCCGCCATCCTGCTCGAACCCCTGTTTGCGAGTAATCCGCAACATGCCGAGATCATCCGCAGCACAAGCGGCCAGGACGCCTTGGCGCGTATTCTCACCGAGAGCATCCAGCGCTTCTTTCCCGCAGGTGGACTGATCGCCTTCAGTGTCGGTCACAAATACAAAAAGTCCAATCCGGATGACCGCGGTGCCGCCCTCGCAGGCGGCGGCACCGAGGCGGACTATGCAGAAAAGGTCTTGAAAAAGGCCGCGGCGATGCTGCAGGAGATCGACGAGATCGGGACAGAACGGACGATCCGCGTCATGCAGGGTGACCAGCTTCTGTTCGAAACCCCGGTGGACGAGGATACCCTGGTTGTCTGGGATCCGGATCGCGGCTTGTTGAGTATCCCCGAGTCGTGATTGTCGGCTGATGCAACAAGGCACTGCCCTTATCACAACCCATCAAGACCATCGAGCGGGCAATCGCATGATCAGCGTCCACCGACATCCGTCACCCGATCTGAGGGCAGTCAGCCTGACTGCCCTTCTCGCCATGCTGATCGCTATCTCTGGTTGTTCACAGACCCTGCACTCGGACCCGCGACCTTCCGTAGTTCAGGTCAGCCTGTATTTCAATAATGACAGCTTGGCGGGTGAAACGGCGGGTTGCGATCGGGTCTTCCCGGTAAGCAGGTCCGTCGCATCTTCCAGCTCAGTGCCAGACGCCGCCCTGCGGGCGCTGTTCTCGGGCCCCACCCCGCAAGAGCACGCACAGGGTTATCGATCGTTCTTTTCCGAGCGAACCGCCGGACTCTTGCAACACCTCAAGATCGAATCCGCTACCGCCTATGTGGACCTGCAGGATCTGCGTCACGAACTGAGCGGCATCACTTCCAGTTGTGGTTACGCGGAGTTTTTCACACAGATCCAGCGCACCCTGAGTCAATTCCCGGGCATTCAGCGCGTGATCTTCGCCCTCGATGGCAATCCACAACGCTTCTATGCATGGGTCGAACTGGAATGTGACCGACACAACGACCATTGTGATCCAACCCCCTTTGCCCACCCCTGATCCCGCTTTCCCGAAACGCGCGCCGACCCACACTTTCGCTTGCCGTGTATTCGATCATGATCTAAACATAAATCACATCGACTCTATTTCCTAAACCCCAGGCATGATGCCATACACCAACAACAAGGAGACCCCCATGCAATCGGATCGAATACCCATTACCCCTTCGGGTCACCTGCTGAACGCCATCAGCGATAGCCCGGATTCCAGAGACCTCTACTACCAACCTGCCTTAAAAAAACTCGCGACATCCCTCGAGCCTGATTACGCAGACCTGCAGATCCTGGATCAACATCAGGAAGGGGCCTGCACCGGTTTCGGGCTGGCCGCCGTGATCAACCTGTTGAACAAGCAACGGGGCAATGACAACCGGGTCAGCGCCCGCATGCTCTACAACATGGCGCAGAAATTCGACCGGTGGCCCGGTGAGGCCTATCCGGGCTCCAGCTGCCGTGGCGCGATACACGGCTGGAAGAACATGGGTGTCTGCAGCGACGCACTCTGGCCCTACGAGCCGGGTGACAGATCGGAACTGACCATCGAGCAGGCGAAGGATGCGCGCAACAACACCATCGGCGCCTATTATCGGCTGATGCACAGGATCGTCGACTTTCATGCGGCCTTGAACGAGGTCGGGGCCATCTATGTCTCGGCCAATGTGCATCCGGGCTGGTGGCCGGAGAGGATCAAACGGGGCAAGATCCCCTTGGTCCGGGAAACCAGCGGTGGTCACGCCTTTGCCATCGTGGGCTATAACGAGCAGGGCTTTCTTGTACAAAACTCCTGGGGACCCGGATGGGGGGATCAGGGTCTCGCCCTCTGGAGTTATGAGGATTGGCAAGCCAACATCAAGGATGCCTGGGTGGTACGCCTGGCCCTGCCGACCCCCCAGATCTTTCCCGGCGTGGCCAGGTCCAGTGGCTATGCGACGGGGGACAACCTGTCACTCTTCAAGAAACGACCATCCCGGTCGGAGATCGCTGGTCATTTCGTGCATATCGATGATGGAAATCTGCATGACAGCGGTCGTTACTGGAGCAAGCTCAGCGATCTGCGACAGACCGCCAAGCTGGTCGCCAAGAGTACGGATTATGATCATCTGTTGTTCTATGCCCATGGGGGTCTGAACAGCATCTACGACTCCGCCCGGCGCATCCGGGCCATGAAAAAGATCTTCAAGAAAAACCGCATCTATCCCTTGCATTTCATGTACGACACCGGCCTGCTGGAGGAGATCAAGGACGTCCTGATCAACCGCTATCGAGAGGGTGGGGAGAGGGTCGCCGGATTTACCGATTTCACCGACAGGCTGTTGGAGAGCACCACCCGTAAGGTCGGCAGGGCCCTGTGGCGCGAAATGAAAAACGGCGCCCGGCTGCCGTTCAGCAACAACTCCCGTGGGGGATTGCAGACCGTCAAGACCTTTCTCGATGCCCTGAATGGCAGCGACAATCCCAAGCAGATCCATCTGCTGGGCCACAGCACCGGTGGGATACTGCTGGCCTGGTTGCTCGAGGCCCTGCAGCGAAGCGGATCCGACGTCAAGGTCGCAAGCTGCAACCTGCTGGCGCCGGCCGCCACCCTCGACCTCTTCAACAAGCACTTTCTGCCCGAACTGGGCGGACGCATCGGCAAGATGCGCATCTACAACCTCTCGGAAGCATTGGAGCTCGACGACCATGTCGCCCAGATCTACCGTAAATCCCTGCTCTACCTGGTCTCGAATGCCTTCGAAGAGGCATATGCAGAGCAGCTTCTCGGCTTGCAGCGCGATGCCAAAACGATCGCCGTACCCGACCAAGCGGACTTCAAGATCATCGTCAGCCAAGGCGATAAAGGCAGAGAGAGACGCAGCCGCAGTGAAAGTCATGGAGGTTTTGACAATGATATCGCGACCATGAATGACATCCTCAAGACCATTCTGGGCAGAAGGCGGCCACACAAGTTTACTGAGGACGACCTGAAATACTGACAGGCGGGGGATTGGGTTTATGGAGACTGAGTTTCATTCTCATGATTCCCCTGGACCCGGCGAATCTTCATATACTTGAGTGAAGCGCATCAGACAGATATATCCAGCCGGTAAATGCAAGAAGGCACCACACTCAGCCCCATCACAGCCCCCCATCATGTGACCGGCATGACGCGGCAGGAAAGCCGGGATGCGGGACAGGCAGAGCAACAGTCCGCGGCAGCCATTCCCAAGGCCGCCCAGGAGATGACTGCGGCTGAGGTTCGGGAACTGGAAAAGCTGCAGCGTCGAGACCGGGAGGTGAAGGCCCATGAACAGGCGCACAAGGTAAATGCCGGGCGCTATGCCAATGGGGCTGCCAGCTTCGACTACAAGATCGGGCCCGACGGCAAGCGCTATGCGGTTGGCGGTGAGGTCAGCATCGACATCAGCCGGGAAGCCGACCCCCAGAGGACCCTGGAGAAGGCCGAGGTGATCCGGCGGGCCGCGCTGGCCCCGGCCGATCCCTCCGCACAGGACCGGCGCATTGCCGCCCAGGCCACTATGATGGCGGCAGAAGCCCGGCAGGAACTGCTGGCCACGAAGCCCCAGCCGACACGCCCCTCCACCTCATCGCCCCCGGAAGAACAGTTCACAACGGCTACGGGGCGGCGTGCCCTGGGGGTGATCCATGCCGTACAATCGGCTTCATTAAAGGTTCGCGAAGACCCCTTCGACCACTTCATTTGACGAATTCAGTCGGCTTCTCCAGTTCGTAGATGGCCTCGGCGATGTTTTCCAGCCGGCCCTCCAGAATGGCCTGGGCATCGTACAGGCCGCGATTATAGAAGTAGGCCCCCAACTCATCAGCAAAGAAATCCAAGAGAAACTCGGCGTCGAATCCGCCGATCTCCTGATCCAGCTCTTCCCTGAAGTAGAGCTGGATCTTACTCACAATGTTTGCCTTTTCTGCTTTTGAGAATTTGATGAGGGGCATGAAAATTCACTTTCCTGTCGGTGTTGCTGCCTGATTCACCCAACGGATCAGTAAGTTGATCGTAACGAATAGATTTTGGTACAACATCTTACTATCAGATTGGAGCGGTTAACTGCGATTTCTGGGATCAAAGCCGCATGGTAAGCACCAGGGCATCTTCCCGACCGTAGATGCTGGGATAGTAGCCCTTGCGTCTTCCCGCCTCCGTGAATCCGAGTCGCTCATACAGCTGCAGGGCCCGGCGGTTGGAGACCCGGACCTCCAGGAACGCATTCAGCGCCCCGTGTTGCCTGCTGAGTTGGATCAGGTGTCTGAACAAGCGGCCGCCGATTCCCTGCGCCTGCCACCTTGGGTGGACACAAACGTTGAGGATATGGCACTCCTCCACCGCCACCGACATCACCCCGTAGCCGATGACCGTTGCATCCAGGGTGATCACCCAGCAGCAATAACCGGCCTTCAGACAGTCGGTGAAGATTCCGCGGGTCCAGGGAAAGTCGTAGACGAGCTCCTCGATCGCCAGCACCTGCTGTAGATCCTCCTGTTGCATGGGGCGTAGAGCCGGCAGGGGGCTTTCCAGCCGAGCACTCAGGGCAGGTTCTCCCGGAGCACGGACATGGCAAGCTGCAGGTCGTCCCAGGACTTGCCTTTCTGTTCGGGTGAACGCAGCAGATAGGCGGGGTGATAGGTCACCACCAGGGGGATCCTCTGCTCCCCATAGGCATGCACCCGGCCGCGCAACTTGCCCACCGGAATCTCGGTCTTGAGCAGATTCTGTGCGGAGATTCGCCCCACCGAGAGGATCACCTGCGGTTGGATCAGCACGATCTGGCGCAGCAGATAGGGTTGGCAATGCAGCGCCTCCTCGGCCTTCGGGTCCCGATTGTTGGGTGGGCGGCACTTGAGGATATTGGCGATGAAGACCTGCTCCCGTTTGAAGCCCATGGCCAACAGCATCTCGTTCAACAACAACCCGGCCCGGCCCACGAAGGGCTCGCCCTGCCGATCCTCGTCCGCACCCGGCGCCTCGCCGATCACCAGTAAATCGGCACGACTGTTGCCGACACCGAACACGGTCTGGGTGCAGCCTTGGCGCAGGCCGCAGGCCCGGCACCCCTTGACCCGCTCCCGTAAGCCATCCCAGTCGAGGTTGGATACGGGGGATTCCTCAATCTCTTCGGGCAGCGTCACCGGTACCCAGTCCGGGGGAAACTCCGCATAGGACGGCGGTTCTTCCCGTTCGGGCGGATAGCCGGCTGGCCATTCATCCAGGGCATCAGGTGTAACTTCCGCTGCGGGCGGTTGCTTGACGACAGACGTTTGAGCAGACTCCGTTTCGACAGGCCGCTGGGGATCACGGCGCTCCCACAGCCTGATCCCCATGGCCTCCAGATAGTGCCGGCGTCGCGTTTCGTCCATCAGACAGTCAGACGGTCTCCGGTCTGCGGATGGGCCTTCTCGACCGGTTCCAGGATCTTGTTCACCGCATTAATGTAGGCCTTGGCCGAAGCGATGACAATATCCGTGTCCGCCCCCTGGCCGTTGACGATGTGCCCGCCCTTCTCCAGCCGCACGGTGACCTCACCCTGGGCATCGGTGCCGCTGGTGATGTTATTGACCGAGTAGAGTTGCAGCTCGGTACCGCTGTTGACCAGGGCCTCGATCGCCTTGAAGGCGGCATCCACCGGTCCGCCGCCGGCGGCGCTGTCAGCGATCTCTTTACCGTCCAGGCTCAATACCAGATTGGCATGGGGGGTCTCACCGGTCTCGGAACAGACCTTGAGGGAGATCAGCTTGACCCGCTCGTTCTCTTCCCGGGCGCTGCGCGAATCGGTCACCAGGGCCTGCAGATCTTCATCGAAGATCTCGTGCTTCTTGTCTGCCAGATCCTTGAAGCGGGAGAAGGCCTCGTTGAGCTCCTCTTCCGACTCGAAGGAGATACCAATCTCCTCCAGATGGGTGCGGAAGGCGTTGCGTCCCGAGTGCTTGCCGAGCACCATACGGTTGCGGCTCCAACCCACGTCTTCGGCGCGCATGATTTCGTAAGTCTCGCGGGACTTGAGCACCCCGTCCTGATGGATGCCCGATTCGTGGGCAAAGGCATTGGCGCCGACGATCGCCTTGTTGGGTTGCACCGGAAAACCGGTGATGTTGGAGACCAGCTTGGAGCAGGTGACGATCTGCGTGGTATCCAGTTCGGTATGGCAGGCGTAGATGTCTGGTCGGGTGCGCACCGCCATCACCACCTCCTCCAGGGAGGCATTGCCCGCCCGCTCGCCGAGACCGTTGATGGTGCACTCGACCTGGCGCGCCCCGTTGTCCACCGCGGCCAGGGAGTTGGCCACCGCCAAACCCAGGTCATTGTGGCAATGCACAGAGAAGATCGCCTTGTCTGAATTCGGGATCTTCTCGCGCAAGGCACGGATCGTTTCACCAAACTGGTGAGGCATGGCATAGCCTACGGTGTCCGGGACGTTGAGGGTCGTGGCGCCCGCATCAATCGCCGCTTCGAAGATTCGGCAGAGAAAATCCAGTTCCGATCGTCCCGCATCCTCGGCGGAGAATTCCACGTTTTTAGTGTACTGCCGCGCACGCTTGATGGCATGCACCGCCTGCTCCACCACCTGCTCGGGGCTCATCCGCAGCTTCTGCTGCATATGGATCGGCGAGGTGGCGATGAAGGTGTGGATACGCGCCGAATTGGCGCCCTTCAGGGCCTCGCCGGCCCGGTCGATGTCCTTATCCAGGGCGCGGGCCAAACCGCAGACGGTGGAGTCCTTCACCGCGTTGGCCACCGCCTCCACCGCCTCGAAGTCGCCCACACTGGCGATCGGGAATCCCGCCTCGATCACATCCACGCGCATCCGCTCAAGGGACTTGGCGATCCGCACCTTTTCATCCTTGGTCATCGACGCACCGGGGCTCTGCTCGCCGTCGCGCAAGGTAGTATCGAAGATGATCAATTGGTCTGATTGGTTCATGTTGCTGCTCCCACCTCGATGTCGGACACAGGACGACACCCAGGTTAACTGTTCTTTGACTTAGTGGAAAATCCGCTGTTGCGTGTATTTCGGCCCCCGCCGGGGCTCAGTGTATGCATGCCCCTCAGGGCAGTAGTCGTAGCAGCAGCAAAAAGCGGAAACCGGGCAGGCACGCAGCAACCATCCCCTGGCGGGAATGTGCATTGGCGAATTGTTGCGTGGTTGGGTTCATTCGAGTCAGTTTTCATTCGGTTAGATCGAATATAACCCAAGCTCCCGGGAATGCCAACTTTCCAATCTCAGTCCGTCGGATGCTCGCTGTTGTGCCGCTGTGACTTTTTCTCACGCAATTTGACCAGGGTGAGGATCGGGCCGGAGAAGGCATACGCCAGAAACAGCAGGAACAGGATCGTCGGCGGATGGGTCAGGACCACCGCGAAACCGAGCATCATGATGACCATGGCGATGAAGGGCACCTTACCGTGAAAGTCAATCTCCTTGAAACTGTGGAAACGAAAATTGCTCACCATCAGCAGGCCGACCACAGTGGTCAACAGGGCGGCGATCCAGCCCACCGATCCACCGCTGATCTCATAATCCACTCCCAACCAGACCCCCCCCGCCATGATGGCGGCGGCCGAAGGGCTTGGCAGACCTTGAAAATAGCGCTTGTCGGCCACCCCGATCTGGGTGTTGAAGCGGGCCAGCCGCAGGGCGGTGGCGGCGGTGTAGATGAAGGCGGCCAACCAGCCCAGCTTACCCAGATCGGTGAGCGCCCAACTGTATACGACCAGTGCCGGCGAGAGACCGAAGGCGATCATGTCCGCCAGACTGTCGTATTCAGCACCGAACTCACTCTGAGTATTGGTCAAGCGTGCCACCCGGCCGTCCAGACCATCCATGAGCATGGCGGCAAAGATCGCCATGGCTGCTGCTTCGAACTTACCGTTCATGGCCGCCAGAATGGCGTAAAAACCGAAAAACAGCGTGGCGGTGGTTAACAGGTTGGGCAAGAGATAGATCCCCCGCCGTTGTTTCTTTGCTTTGTCCTGTTCGGGTTCCATAGGGTGCTTAGGTAAATCTGCTGTCATTTCAAATGTCAATTGTGTCACTTGGGGAGTATAACAGGGAGTCGCCACCGACCACTTTACCGTTTTACCACCCAAACAACACAAATGTTCGCTCAGGCCCGCTGCTGGTCCCTAACATTGACGGGAAGTCACGACTGTACCACCATACTTCCGCCCAACGAATGACGACGATGGCAAATACCAATTCTTTAGTCGTGGATAAAAAAGTCTGTAGCGAATATCGACCAGAACAGGGATATAGTCACTGTTGTCGTTATCTTTATTTAACCCAGTACGAGGAGGGTACCCAGATGGCTGAACTGTTTTCCGACGAGTGGATGAATCAACTGAAAGACGCCTGGAATGCGGAACCGGAAGTAAAAGACAAACTGGCCGAGATCAATTTCAACTCGGTCATCACCTGCGGCTTCAAGGATGAAGACAAACCCCGTGGGGTTTTCGTGGTCGAGAATGGCGAATGCGTACGCGCCGGCGATTACGGTGATGAAGAGATGGATTGGGATATGCGTGCCTCCAAGGCCGACTGGATGAAGTGGGTCGAGAAGGGCATCGGCATGGCCGGCATGGGCACCGCCTTTGCGATGGGCAAGCTGAAATTCCTCAAGGGTGACTTCAAGGGCATGATCAAGGATCCGCGCATGGCGGGTCCCTTTGTCAAGAGCTTCGGCCTGATGAACAAGATCGGCGCCGAGTAATCCTGCTCTCCAGACCCGGCAGGCACGCCGGGTCTGGACCTTCAGCTCATTCACACAGCTTCTTGAAGCGCGCCTGCCGCGCTGCCTCACCCTGCCCCAGCAATGCCTTCAGAATGGGTGGCGTGGCCAGGGTGGTGACAATCACCATCAACACTACCGCAGAAAACATGGACCGATCGATCACGTTGAGGTTGATCCCGATCGAGGCGAACACCAGACCCACCTCCCCCCGCGGCATCATGCCCACTCCCACCGCCAGCCGCTTCAAGTCCGTACCGAGCACCCCCAACCCGGCGACGACCTTACCGATCACCGCCACCAGGATCAACGCCACAGAGAGCAGGACCACGTTCCAGTCCAGAAAGGTCTCCAGTTTGACCTGAATCCCCATCAGCACGAAGAACACCGGGACCAGAATCGCCTCCAGGGGTGCGAACAGTTCCTTGATAGAGTATTTATGCCGTCGATGATCGCCCCAGGCCTTGAAGTGGCTGTCGAGCAACAGCAGGCCGGCGGCAAACGCACCGACGATGGTCGCCAGCCCCACCAGGTTGGCCAGCCAGGCCAGCAGCATGACGAAGATGAAGGGCACGAACAGCTTCGCCTCCAGCACGTTCATGTTACGCAACATCTTGATCAGTATCTGAATGATGTGCGGTCCGAGATAAAGCACGCTGATGATGAACAGACTGGCCAGCAACATAGTGCGTACGATCTCGTTGATCTCCACGCTGCCGGTGACCACGATGCCCGAGACAATCGCCAACATCACGAGGCCGAGCACGTCGTCCATCACCGCCGCGCCGACGATGATCTGCGCCTCCTGGCAGCGGTGCTGATTCAGGTCCTGCAGAACCCGGGCGGTGATACCGATACTGGTCGCCCCCAGGGTCGCCCCGAGAAACATATGCTGGGCATGAGGCGCGTCGGGGGTGAGGAACCAGGTGACAGCGAAGCCCAGCAAGAAGGGTGCAGCCACACCGATGATAGCAACCCGCAAGGAATCGGCGCCTACCGAGCGCAGTTCGTTGACACAGGTATCCAGGCCGACATGAAACAGCAGAAAGATCACCCCATAGCGGGAGAAGACATCCACCGCCTGGGCCACTGCGATATACTCGGTGCCCTGGGGGCTCTGGATGATCTCCAAGAATTTCTCCCCACGCTCGGTGCCCATCAACTCCGCCAGGGTGCCGTCCAGGGAGGCCCCGGACAGGACCAACTTCGACAGTTCGGTGTAGGCAATCCCTTCTCGCAGCACCCCCATCAGATCGAAACCGAAAAAGTAGAGCAGGTTGCCCAACAGCACCCCCATGATCAGCTCGCCCAGAACCGAAGGTTGCCGGACACGGCGGGCGATGATGCGGCCGATCAGCGCAGAGATCAGGATCAGGGTCACACCAAAGATGACCGGAGCGATGGGATCGCCGTGTGAGACAGTGGCAATGGCTTGCTCTTGGTCCATGGCGCTTATTTTACGCCTTTACTGCAGAGGAAACACTGCATGCTTGCCGCTGCATATCAAGCGAGTGGGTGTCACCCACCGATGAGCGTTGGCTCATCCCTTGATGGGGCGTGATGCCTGCGCAAGACCAACGGTCATTTCTTGATCCCAACACCCCGCTTCAACAGGTTCAGGCTGAAGGCGACCAGTGCGGCGATGAAGGCACAGATGATCAGCAACGCCAGTCCGATATTGATGTCCGAGACCCCCAGCAGGCCGTGGCGGAAGGCATTCACCATGTAGAGGATGGGATTGCCCAGGGAGACCGACTGCCAGAATTCAGGCAACAGCTCGATGGAGTAGAAGATGCCGCCCAGATAGGTCAGGGGTGTGAGCACGAAGGTGGGCACGATGGAGACATCGTCGAAGGTCTTGGCGTAAACCGCATTGATGAAGCCGCCCAGGGCGAACAACACCGAGGTGAGCACGAAGACCACCAGGGTCAGCGCGTAACTGTGAACCGAGAGGTCGGTAAAGAACAGGGAGATCAGGGTCACCACGAAGCCGACAATGGTACCCCGCGCCACCCCGCCGCTCACGTATCCCGCCAACACCACCCAGTTGGGCACCGGGGCGATCAACAGCTCCTCGATGTAGTGCTGCAGTTTGGTACTGAAGAAGGAGGAAACCACATTGGCGTAGGAGTTCTGGATCACCGACATAAGGATCAGACCGGGTACGATGAAGTCGATATAGCTGTAACCCCCCATCTCACCGATACGCTCGCCGATGAGCTTGCCGAAGATAACGAAATAGAGGGTGGTGGTGATCGCCGGGGGCAGAATGGTCTGCACCCAGATCCGGCTGAAGCGCAGGATCTCCTTGATGACGATGGTCCGGTAGGCGGTGAGATACAGGGAGCCGCGATTCATGTGGCGGCATCCCGCGGCAACCTGGAACGACCCACCAGATCGATGAAGAGCTGCTCCAGACGGTTCTGTTTGTTGCGCATGCTCGCGACCTGGATGCCCTGCACCGACAAGGCTTCGAACAGTGTGTTCATAGTCTGTTCGCGGTGTACCTCGACCTCCAGGGTTTGCTTGTCCACCAGGTTCAGCCGATAACCCGGCAGTTTCGGCACCTCGGAAAGTGTTTGGTGAGTGTCCAGGATAAACACCTCTGTGTTCAGTTGACTCAGTAAGGTGGTGAGCCGGGTCTGTTCGACGATCCGTCCATGATTGATGATGCCGATATTCCGGCAGAGGTTCTCCGCCTCTTCCAGATAGTGGGTGGTGAGGATGATGGTGGTGCCCTGGCCGTTGATCTCCCGCAGGAAATCCCACATGGAACGGCGGATCTCGATATCCACCCCGGCGGTGGGCTCGTCAAGGATCAGCAGCCTGGGTTGGTGCACCAGTGCCCGAGCGATCATCAGGCGACGTTTCATGCCGCCGGAGAGCGCACGGGCCTGGCTGCTGCGCTTCTCCCAAAGATCGAGCCGCTTCAGGCTCTTCTGTGCACGCACGAAGGCCTCCCGGCGTGGAATCCCGTAATAGCCCGCCTGATTCACCAGGATCTCCACAACCGGTTCCCACTGGTTGAAGTTGAACTCCTGGGGCACCAGGCCGATCTGCTGCTTGGCCGGCTCCCGTTCCCTGTCCAGATCATAATCGAAGATCGAGACCTTACCGGCGGTCTTGTTCACCAGAGAGGCGACGATGCCGATGGCGGTGGACTTGCCCGCCCCGTTGGGGCCCAACAGGGCGAAGAAATCCCCATCTTTCACTTCGAGACTGATACCCTTGAGGGCCTCGAAGCCGTTTCGATAGGTCTTGTAGAGGTTTTCAATCGAGAGGGCGTTCACTGGTGTACTTACATGGCCGATTCAACAGCCGGGTATTGTAACCTAGAAATAGCATCGAACCGCCAGTTTCAGCAGGAGCTAAAAGGACTGGTCACACCACTGAGATGGCGTCCTGGTAGCTGGTACCAAGTACAGGGATGAACAAGTATCGCGAGAATAGCCTTTTCGCGGTGCGGTCGGCCGATCTGCAGCTGGACCGCACTATCCTGGCTGATTTCATCTCACGAGCTCGGAGATCATCGTAGACCTGTCTTTTCTAATCTACGGATAATAAGTACCATGCAAATATCTTTATACGCCCTCGAATTGGGCCTCGACTGCCAAACAAAGCACTCACGAGAACGCTGGCATGGATTAACTAGCGTTCGTTAACAACAAGCACGAGGTTTACACCGCAATTACCCACCGACGCCTCGCTATGTCCCGGCTCCGGTGCACAGCGACGTGTTGCCGCCATAGAATCTGCAAGGCAGAACAAATGACAGCATCTACCCGGTTTTGGTGGCGAAATTGCGCCCTGCATGCTGATTCGGAAATCACCGCCATCGATGCAATGGAGGACCATATTGCACCAATTGGTAAAAACATTTCAAAAATCAGAGAGCTGATTTCCAGTCTCGAACTGTGCCATCATAAAGCCGATCGATGGATCTACAACATTTTCAGGGCGATTGGTGAAGGTGAGACACTAAAAGGTTTAGGTACCCGTTCGCCCACTCAGCAACACCCTATTGAAAGCGTGTGGCAAAATGCCTGTGCCGCCCTTTCAGCGTGGTGTGCCGGATGCCCAAGCTCAAAGTTAGATTATCTCATCGACGATATTGTGGCGACTCAATTCCTTACATGTCTTGGAGAGCGTTCGCTCTTGAAAGAATGGCAAGTACAAAGGGTGGTTGAGAAAATTCGCAGTGTGATCCATTGGCCATGGTCTTGTCACGATCCAGCAACGCAGTACCTGCCGCTTCTCTTAAGCACAGGAGAGTATGAACTTACATATCTTAACCAGTGCCCGGAACGTTTTATTGAGCATGAGGATTTCTGGCAGACAACCGTTCGAACCATCATCCATGATACTGATAATGGCGATGAGGCAGAGCTATCGCTGGCCCTTGCCATCGACATGCTTTGGCCATGTCACTGG
>JASJBU010000027.1 GCA_030066355.1 Gammaproteobacteria bacterium
GGGTAAGGTTTCAGATAATGTTGTTTTTTCAAATATCCGACTGGATGATTACGCAGGTGGTGTTTCAGTAAAACCATTGGTGTTGCAAGTGGTATTTGAGTCAACCGGTACGACTGAAACAGATCCAACAGCTCCTGCTTGTCACCACTGGTGAGGGTCTTTTTAAGATACCCCATCATGTGCTGTAATACATTGTAATGACGTTTACGCGACACTCTCTGTGCCATGACCTGCATAAATCTGGCGATATAAGCATTTCTACGCTCGGTTAGGTTCCGTTTTTGTACACCGGCAACGATACGACCGAGCTCTGAGTAAGCTTCGTTCCCGCGTGCTAACAACATGAGCTTGTGTCTTGCATGGTATTCAATGAAACCCGCTACATCATTCTCGTCAAGACGATACCAGCGGTCTAATGCGTATACACGTTCAAGAAAATTCTCACGCAGTATTGGATCGTTTAAGCGACCCTCCTCTTCAATTGGTACCAGTGGGCAGTGGTTGATGAAATGCTGTACGAACATTCCAACACCGGTTCGATCTGCGGGTTTACCGTCAGCATTTGCAACGGGTACCCGCTCCATGCCGCAACTGGGTGACTTTTTTTGCACAATAAAACCGCTGATACGACCTCGTAAAGACATTGCGCGTCTTTGAGCCACCTCAGCCATGACATCGGTGTAATCGACACTACCATCGTCTGATTGCACCAAGCGAACACCAGTCTCGGTACGGCGAAGTTGTATGGTAGGTCGGGGTACACCCATACCTGCCTCCATCTCAGGGCAGACAGGAATGAAATCGAGGACTTGACTGAGATGGTCTGTGATGAAGCGGTCTCGTTTGTGACCTCCGTTGAACCGGACTGGGTGACCCAGCAGACAGGCACTTACAGCAATCTTCGGGGTGTGTGTGTTGTCAGTGTTTTGCATGAGTGAGATCTCCTTGCCAGTTCAAGAAAGTGTGAAGTGTGTAAGTGTTAGATTAAAAAACATTAATGTCATCAGTCCGTTCGGTGTTAGTGTGAAATGTTTTGTCTACGGCCAAGTCAAATACAAAACTATCCACGTAATTTTTCGAATGTGTATAACAAAATATATAAAAAACTTGTACATGTCAAATTAATATGTACAATTATGTCGAGGTTATGTTTAGTTTTATTGAATGTAACTCAAGCCATTGACTTTAAAATTGAACAGGAAACGAGAAAATGCGTACGACAACACTGGATCCCATGTCCTTGAATGACGTCACTGACCTGGAAAATGCCCCATTTATATTAGAAGGTGAGGGAGATAGCGCCATAAAAATTTATTTCGAAACGGAGAAGAACAGAGATGAATACTTAGAAATGGAGATTCATGGGGCCGGAGATCTGTCCGGCCTGAAGCAAATATTTGATGATATGGCCGACAACCCCAATACAGGGTCTATTAATTAAAGAATGATGCGTACACCAGGACTTGATTCAGTCTCACATGAAGACTCAATCCTATACTGGTCAATGACAATTTGATAAATAGTTGCTGTTACTCAGACGGAGATAAAGATGCAAGCACTACTACTAATCGCTCATGGCAGCCGACGCGAGGCCTCAAATCAAGAGGTCAGGGATCTGGCAACCAAACTTGGTGAAACGACAGAGACTGATTTTGATATGGTGATACCGGCTTTCCTCGAGTTGGCTGAGCCGGATATACCCACAGGCGTTGGTCTGTGTGTAAAAGCCGGTGCGACGATTGTGACTGCTGTGCCGTACTTCCTCGCAGCAGGTCGGCACGTGGTATCGGATATCCCTGACGAATTGGATAAGGCCCGCCATCAGTATCCCAATCTGCAGATCCAACAAAGTGACTACCTGGGCAAACATGAAAGGATACCAGAAATTTTAATGGCTCTCGCGCAGACTGTGAGGGATGCCGGCATTGAGCACCAGGCTACTGGACAACAAACAGCGGGCGAGGTGCAGACATGAGTGGCATTGATCCTTATGAATATCTATCTCAGGTGTCTCTCAAGATGGAATCATTAGTCGAACGGGACGAAATTGAAACCGTATTGGATGAAGTGGAATATCTTTACGAAGTCATACCGCCGGATATGCAGGGCCTGGCTGACCCAATCATCGAAGAATTACGTAATCGATTGGAAGCACTATCGTAAAAATTATCTCAATACGACAAAATTTTAGATTTGTCACCATTACGTGGGAGGCAAAAAATGAGCGAACTAGGTCATGTCGTATTCTACGTACGAGACCTTGAGGCATCTGTTCGTTTTTACAATCTGGCAGTTGGACTCAATGTGATTGGCAGGATATTTAACGGACGTGGTGCTTTATTAACCGGCGGCCGTACGCATCACGAATTGTTACTGATCCAAGTGGGAGATGCTGCTGGACCTCTGCAAGGAAAGCGCATTGGACTCTACCACACGGGTTGGAAAGTTGGTGACGACCTCAGTACTTTGAGAGATGTTCACCGGCGGGTCCTCGATGCTGGATTTGAAATCGAGGGACTTGCTGACCATACCATCAGTCAGAGCATCTATCTGAAAGATCCAGATGGCAACGAAGTGGAACTCTATGTAGATGATAGGGACGTTGATTGGCGTCATGACCGAGCTTGGATCAATGAGCCGGTAAAACCTCTTGCTCTTTCAGCTCAAGAGTAATGATGCGCTAGCTCAAGTGATTTTAGTGGCGTCCATCATACGATGTGACCAGAACGCGACTACATAGGCATACATGCAGTGGCAAAACTGGAATGCATAGCGAAATGAGGACCCGACCAGAAACTCACTTTCTTCATGGGTGAAATGTACAAGAAACCTCTAAAGCAAGTCATCGCAGCCGCTATACTTGGTGGTTTTGCGATGTTAGGGACAACCCTGGTGGCCGTGACCTATGATCGCACCCATGAACGCATTGATGAGAACCGGCGACAGGTACTCATGCGTCAACTCGCTCAACTTGTCCCGGAACAGGGTATCGACAATGATCTATTGAGTGACGTTGTGTCTATTAGTGTTCCAGCGATCCTGAATGTAGATAACTCGAAAGTCTATCGTATTCGAAAAGACGGTCAACCACATGCTGTTGTAATCAGCCCGGTGGTCGCGCGTGGCTATGCTGGACCAATATACCTGATGGTTGCTGTGCGTTACAATGGCACCTTGGCAGGTGTTCGCGTGCTCCAGCACCAAGAGACCCCGGGGCTGGGAGATAAAATAGATGACCGACGCTCTGATTGGATCTATAGTTTCAAGGATAAATCCATTGATAATCCAGGTCCCGAAGATTGGAAAGTGAAGCGTGATGGTGGTGCATTCGATCAATTTACCGGGGCCAGTATCACCCCAAGGGGAGTGGTAAAGGCAGTACACGAAACCTTGAGATTTTATCATGCCAATCGAGATTATTTGTATAAACAGAGGTCATGAAGGTTTATGGTCTGTTTTTCGTGTAAATATCATTGTCTCATGGTGTAATGCTTGTTGTTGATTACAATAAACCAACATAAGATGCAATGAATAAATATCCTGCGTCAGAACATCATACAGCTGATGGACTACACCACGATATCCAAAAGCTTATGACAGAACAGCCTTATGGTGTGTTATGTACGCAAGGTGGGGGACTGCCTTACGGCTCTGTGATTGCGTTTACGGTCAATACTCATCTGAATGCTGCGTTATTCACCACGCCAATCAATACACATAAATATCGCTTGCTCACTGAATGCGATCAGGTTGCGCTGGTGATCGATAATCGTGCATACGGATCTACCCGTGAAGATTTAGGTTTCGACGCATTGACTGCGACTGGAAGGGCGATTCTGTTGAGCAAGCAAGCTGACATTGCAACAAGCAAGCAATCCCTCTTAAACAAGCATCCGCATATGCATGGATTCATTGACTCGCCAAACAACGCATACTTTCGTATCCAAATCCAACGCTATGTACATGTGACTCGTTTGAGTGATGTCAATGAGTGGTTTCCTCCAGAATGGTCTGAATGTTCTTAACACATCAGTTCGAAGGTGAAATCCTATCATTAGATGCATGACTGGAATGCCAGCAGGTCAGGATATAGCTATTATGCAAGCTTCGTCAGGATTATCAAGAACCTAACTGTCTGAACATCAAGCAACCAGGTCAAGTGCTTCTAGCAGACTATCACATCAATGCTCACCTGAAGAGCAACACTATGAATTCAAACTAGAAATTTATTTGGATTCGTGTAATTAGTTACGCATGAGATGGAAATATGTCGGTATAGATGGTTGTAGGTACGGCTGGTTTTGTGTCTATTTAGATGATGAGAACCATTGGTACTATCAGCTTGTGACTGATATCCATTTGCTTTCTGATACATTGAACCAGGCAACCACTGCACTGATTGATATCCCTATTGGCCTAGTGGATTTCGGCCCAGCAGAGCGTCGTTGTGACAAAGATGCACGCCGATTACTTGGTAGACCTAGATCTTCAAGTGTCTTTCCAGCGCCAGCTAGAAAGACACTCAATGCACTTGATTATCAACAGGCTGCAATTCTCAACCGTAGATTCACAGGACGGGGTCTCAGTATGCAGACCTGGGGTATTCTGCCGAAGATAAGAGAAGTGGATAGACTGTTGGATGGAAGACCACAGCTGCAAGGTTTATTGAGGGAATCTCATCCTGAGGTGTGTTTTAGTCTATTGAATAAAGGCCATGCAATGAAGAATAGTAAAAAAACACCAGCTGGCCAGAAAGAACGGCTAAATGTCATATTAAACTACCATCCAGCGGCAAAAACACTTCTCGAGATGGCACTAGCTGAAACATTACGCTCACAATTGGCAATTGACGATATTCTGGATGCAGTGATATGTGCAGTCACAGCCAGGTTTGGAGTTGGACGATACCGTACCTTACCCGATGATCCGGATCTAGACAGTCAGGGTAATACTATGGAAATTGTATACGCTGAGTCATGAGGCATCACTCTTATCTGTAGATCTGCAAGCATCGCTAGATTTTACCATTTACTATTGAAGTCAGCTTTGTGAATTCGACCTATGGAAATAACAGCGCAATCAAAATATTTAAATCACCGATGTGACAAATAGCAGTCAGCATCTATCTGGTTTAAGTATAAAGACTTCTACTACACTATTTGGTTGCTTTAGACCAGATAGACCTGAGGTAGCACGTCGATGACCAATCTCATATGCGTCATGCTGTATGAGCAGGACTGAAATATGTCAGAGTTTAACATCAATGATGTTTAGATTCTTGTTGGGCGCGTTTTGCATCGATATGATGCAACAAGACAATCGCCACAATTATGGTCATAGGAGCAGCCATAAACCATGGGAATTGATTGCTCAAGTACACCACGGCTATTGAGCCTAGTAAGAGGATGTAACCGGCCATGCCGAGTACCGGCACAACAAGGCCTTGACCCAACGAAACTGTCTTAAGCCAATGAGTCATGCTTGAGATAACGCTATGCTTAACACCGGTTGGTAACTGCTGATGTACAGGGTTGTAATCTGTTGTGATCGTTCCCATCGTCTTCCTCCAGAGTGTATGTCTGTAAATAGACTCGATTCGATTGGTGTATCAACTCAACCCTCTGACCAACGCATCTATTACTATTGAGAACTTTATCGCTTGCTGATCAGAATCATTTGAGGGCATCAAACTAGCTTGTGATGCCTATAACACGAGTTTAGTAAAAGTATACAAAAAGTCAAAAAATACTATACATAAAATGTACAATAATTTACTCTATGTCTGGTTTGTTTTGGTATAACCAATTGAATAAAAAGCATAATGAGCCAATTTATATAAGTTATCACTTTCGTCATCATATTTAGCTTGACACGTCTCACGCCAGTTCGAGGATAGGTCCATGACATGATGGCTCACTTTTTACATGGGTATAACAAGGGTTATATCTGAGTACCAGAACCACTGGTCATATCGCAGCCTGTTCCATACATCATAGAACGGTCATGTGAGATCTATAGGTTCACACTACAGTGATCAGTAACGGGGGTGGTGTAGATAAAATCTAATCGACCAGAGGCAGGCCTCAAATATTGACGATCACGAACTTTAGCGGTTGTCTGCAGCCACTTCGGATTTCATGTACTCAGCTCGGCGACAAATCTCTCGAACAGTGCCTTTGAAGATCCGCTTGTGTAGGGGGACAAGGCTATACCAATAAAGCAATCCCCAGACGCCAGCGGGATGCCAGTGGGCGGTCATGCTTAGCCGGGTTCCCCCGGAACTCAGAGGTTCGAGTTCGAATTCCAGCATGCCGGCGCCTGGGGCTTGCATACCAAAGGATAGGCTCAGGCGTCTTTCCGGCTCTATTCCCAAAACTTTCCAAGAGTCGATGCGATCACCGATGCGCAGCTCAGTGGCGTGTCGCCGTCCCTTGCTGCGCCCCGATCGAATGGTCAACCCGTTCAATAATTCACGAAGTCGCCAGAGACTATTCATGTAGTAGTAGCCATTGTCGCCCCCGAAGGCAGTGACAATGCTCCAGACTGTGGCTGCAGTGGCCCTGCTCTCGACACTCTGGGCGAGATGTTTCGCGTAGTAGGCAAAGTCGATCCTTTGATTTCGTACTGCGAAGGCGCCCTCGGTCCAGCGGGCGATGACACCAGAACTGCTGCGCTCAGCCGCGAATGCTGCCTCAACCGCCTCACGAAAACCGAGCAAATACTGGGGTACCCGTCTGCGCAACTCTGCATCGTCGGCAACGAAATCATGTTTTAGGCCTCCGATCAGGGCACGTGCGATATTGGTAGGTACAGCGGTGATCAAACGCAGCCAATAGGAGGACAGTTTTGGTGTCAGCACAGGCAGTGGAATGATCCATGGGGCGGGTCGACCGCCCACCTCCGCAAGGATGCGCATCATGTCTGCATAGGTGAGGGTATCTGGGCCGCCGGCTTCGAACACACATCCCTCAACATCATCGAGGTGGGGCAAATGCACCAGATAAGTCAGCAGATTGTCCAGCGCAATGGGCGGTGACTTGGCCTGCACCCAGCGCGGCGTCAACATTAGGGGCAGGTGATAGACCAGGTCTCTCATCACCTCGAAGGCGGCTGAGCCGGCACCGACCACGATCCCGGCCCGGACTTCAATCACCGGCACATGACTGCTACGCAATTGCTCCCCGGTTTGTCGACGGGAGATAATATGCTCGCTGTCAGCATCATCCGGCACCAGCCCACCCAGGTAGACGATGCGTCGAACGCCGGCCTTAACAGCTGCCCGAGCGAAGTTTGAGGCCGCCTGCACGTCAAGTTGCCCGAAGTGTTTACCGGCGTTCATTGAATGCACCAGATAATAGGCAATCTCCACCCCGGCTAGGGCTCGATCAAGGCTGGCCGGCACCAGGGCATCGGCCGCTACCAGTTCGGTATTGATCCAGTCCCTTGATTCCAACACCTGAATATCCCGGGAGCTGGCCCTTACCGGTATGCCCTCATCCATCAGGCGCTGCACCAGGTGGCTGCCGATATAGCCACTGGCTCCCAGGACCAGGCAGAGGCCGTCATTCTGCGTGTTCGGTTTCGTCATGTGATGCGAGCTCATTGAGCGAACCCCGGCTCCTCGGTCTGAATAAATGGATATCTCAGGACATAAACCACGTACAATGACGTGACAGCCAATGCTTGCCTGCGTCTAACAATCATGACAGCGCACCAGGTCAGGGAAGCGTTACCGGCATACCGGCCTCGATCTTATCCTCCATCTCCTCACGTCGCATAGGCATCTCGTCGATCTGCATAAAAATTTCGCGCAATTCGGTATCAATTGGAGCGCGTCTTTTGATCGAGCCATCTTTGCCGATCAGGATTAGCGCTCTACTTCCTGAGTCTATCTTTAACTTTGCGCGTAATTGTTGAGCGTCTCCGTCGGTAAGCTGCGTATTATCGAACTGGCTCGGGCTGTCCTCATAGAGCTGAAATATTTTCAGATCGCGATCATTGAGGGCATCCGACCGCTTTTCAAGGGCCTGACGCTGTTGGATTGCCAGAGGGTCATCCACGCTGGGTGCGATCAGGAGAAGCAGGCGATCCTCCCAGAGATGACTATTTAGATCCAACGCGATTGCTCCAAGCGGTAGATAAAGCAACAGGAGCAGGGTTATTCCTGTGTGGGGCATAATCACTCCTCAATCTTAATCAAATAATCGGATGTTTTGATCAGACTGAAACGTAGTGTACTCATGTGAGTGTTGCAGTCTGGTTGACGGATGTATCTTGAATCATTGTCGCTATTCCATCTCGCGTATTTCACCCCGCATGCTGGGTGAATAGTCCTGTGGTAAACATGGCTGTGCGGTTCTACATAGGTAAGGCTGAACTCACTATTGTCGGCCAAAAGTGATTAGCTGAGACTTCCGCCATTGGTAACATCGACATGTGGCAGATCGACAACCTGTGCACAGGGCAGGTCACTTCGCCTCGAGGCTTGATGAGTACACGAGCCGTATGAAAAGCGCATCTGCTCGATGAACACGATAGCCATTCCAAAGTCATGCTGATCTCTTGTTTGAACTCTACTCACGGTCTCTTTCTCCCGATAATGAGCCGGTGCACTTTTGATGGCGTCAAGGGGTGTGGTATTGAGAGTCTGAGGTCGGTAAATGGGATAGCCATTAAGTATTGCTAAAGGGTCCTGTCCCTGTCTCGGATGGTAAGACCGGCCGTACTCAGTCTGAGCATTGCTTATCAACCAGCTATTGGCCAAGATAACACCTGCTTACGATGTAATGTAACTGAACCTGAAACGCTTGTTTAATTAATCACCCACAATCGTCCTGCTGGAGATGCTCATCCCAATTGATCATCTACGATTGGCAAATGCGGAGGATCTATTGATATAATTTTACATTATGT
Organism: Gammaproteobacteria bacterium; assembly: GCA_030066355.1. Taxonomy (GTDB): domain Bacteria; phylum Pseudomonadota; class Gammaproteobacteria; order Chromatiales; family Chromatiaceae; genus JASJBU01. Next base: position 8,914 of record JASJBU010000027.1, read on the forward strand.
ATAGTATTATTAACAATAATATTATTTTATTGTATAGTCTACGAGTTGATAAGCAATTCAACTTGTGGTAGCTCAAAAACTTTAAGCAGACAGTATCACCATTCTTCGTGACAAATTAAGTGCCACGTAAGCAGGACTCGGGCAGATACATCGGAAATACAATGGGAGGCAGTTCTGCAAACAAATATTCATCACTGGGAATCACGTGCAGACTCCATGTACGCGGCAGGATACTTACGAGATGCCACTGAGTTCTACCATGAAGTGCTAAAGCAAGAACCCGGCCGGGTGGATATCCAAGTCCGTTTGGGGCGCTTGGCCCTGCTTAGTAACCACCCGAGACGGGCCATAGACTATTTTACTTCGGTGCTTAATAACGGGCTACGCTCCAGGGGCAATTGGGAACTGCTCGCAGACGCTTATCTTCAGAATAATGAACCTGGTCAGGCAGCCCTCTGTTATGAACGGGCAGGTCGACCGGGACTGGCTGGTACTTTGGCGGTGATGGCCAATCTAGAGGTCTGCCAGGTCTCAGGGTGTGATGATTCCGTTGAGCTCGGTTGGCTGTCAAACTCGAATCTACCGCTGATTCGGGCTGAAGCCAATGGAAAGCGGCTTAATCTGCTGGTGGATACTGCCGCCAGTGACCTGGTGTTGGATGAAAATGTTGCTATTGACGCCGGCATACCTCATGGCGGTTCTGAGACGCGTTTCTTTGCCGGTGGCCTGTCCAGTTCAGTGACCTACGGGTACATGGAAGCGCTGCAACTGGGGGATCTGTTGGTAAGTCATATACTGACCCAGCATCTGGATCTGCAAACAGTTCTGGCTGCGTATTCGGCAACCCTACCTATCCACGGGATTCTTGGATTGTCTGTGCTGTCGCGTTTCAAAACAATGCTGGATTATAGGCAAGGCTGTTTACGCTTGAGTACAGGCAGCGCGATAGAAAATACCTTATCTTCGGGGGTCGAATCGAACTCATTCCCCATGTGGATTGCCGATCACCAATTCATCCTGGTTCAGGCGCAAATGCAAAATGCAGAGACTGGGCTGTGGGCGATTGATACTGGCATGAATGGGGTGGCATTTGCGGTTTCCGCTGATACAGCCATGTCTGTTGGTTTGCAAGGGCAGGGCGGTGAGCAGGAGGCGGGGATCGGTGGTGGTGGTGCCGTCAAGGGTCAGAGGGTCATGTTGCCGAGTCTCAAACTGGGGGAGTTCGAACGGAAGAATAGCGAGGGGATGCTGCTGCACTCACTCCCGCTGCAATCACACTTAGAGTTAAGAATGTTCGGCATGTTGGCGGGTGATTTTCTTCAAGATGCACGCCTGTCCATGGATTTTTCAACGATGCAGATGACTCTGGATTAAAGCAATCAATCAGCGTACTAATAGGGTGAACTATGAAATCAACAGACCTGTTTACACCGCTCACCATAGGTAATCTTCACATGAAAAACCGGATCGCCTTGGCGCCGATGACGCGAGGGCGAGCAGGTGGTCAGCGTGTGCCGAATGACTTGATGGGCGATTATTATCTGCAGCGCTCCGGTGCTGGTCTGCTCATTACGGAGGCTACGGTAATCTCAACCCAGGGCATTGGTTGGATCGATTCACCCGGAATCTACACGGAAGCAATGGTCGAGGGTTGGCGGCGGGTCACGCAGCAGGTCAGGCCGACGAACACGCCTTTTTTCCTGCAACTATGGCACTGTGGCCGGGCCTCCCATAGTGATTTTCATAATGGCGAGTTGCCGGTTTCAGCATCCGAGATAAAGCTGAATGGTGACCATATTCACACCCCCCTAGGCAGCAAAGCTTACGAAACACCTCGCGCTTTGTCGGTAGATGAGATAAAGCTCACGGTGAACGACTATCGCAAGGCCGCAGAGAATGCCAAGCAGGCAGGGTTCTCTGGTGTTGAAGTGCATGGCGCCAATGGGTATCTGATTAATCAGTTTCTCGATGCAAAGACCAACCATCGTAATGATCAGTATGGCGGAAGTCTGGAAAACCGATTTCGTTTTTTCAAAGAAGTACTGGAAGCGGTATTGGAGGTTTGGCCACCGGAACAGGTTGGTGCGCGTATCTCACCTAATGGTGTGTTCAATGACATGGGCAGTGAAGATTTCAGAGAAACCTATCTCTATGTGGCCGAACAGATCAACAGTCTCAAGTTAGGCTACCTGCACATAATGGATGGCCTGGCATTTGGCTTTCACGAAAAAGGCGAACCCATGACTCTGGTGGAGTTCAGGCCACTATTCCAGGGTGTGATTATCGGTAATTGCGGCTATACGCCGGATTCCGCCGCGGCAACCGTCGCTGCGGGACATGCAGATGTCATTGCTTTTGGTCGACCCTTTATCACCAATCCTGATTTACCCGAACGCATCAAGAATGGCAGGCCGCTGGTTCCAGCCGAGGACATGTCGCTTTGGTATACATCAGGTGCGGAGGGTTACACAGACTATCCGGTATTCGAGTAAGCGAGAAACCCAGCCCGTCGGGCAGTATGTGAAGATACCCGCCGGGCCAGCTCGACCGAAGGAGTATGTCGCTAACTAATTTACCTGTATCAGCTCCCAGTTGATACGCTTGACTATTTGCAGCGTTAGAGCGTAGTGTGATGAGCAACAACAGCCAGTCAATTTACATGTTTCTCGATTTTATACTAAACAGCGAGGCAGACGGCTGATGCGGGTACAGCATTTCGCTTAGCTGTCAGATAGGGCATTACGATCTGCCGGACCGGAAGCCTGGCTCGTAATCGACTGAGCAGTAAGTGCAGGCCTCCAAGTTTGCGATGCAAAAAGAGTATCTCGGGTGGTGGGATACGTGTGAATTTTTCTTGTAGCCGCAACTCCAGGACGATTTTACTCATGCGCTTGGCGAGGTCTGATTTGGCAAAGTCATAATCAACCAAAGCTCGTACCGGTTCCGTAGCGGTGCGCAGTAGTTCGATGATACGTGTCTGATAACTGGATGGGTCTGATACCTCCATGTAACCGACAGCAACCGCACAGCGGCGGACATCCTCATCACAACCATCCAGTAGTGCGTCAAATAGATCAGCAATAGCTTCTTGTTTATCCATTGAATAGGCCCGAGTCGCCCCAAAGTCGAGAAGCTGCACACAGCCTGTGTCTGGTTGATAGAGGTAATTCGAAAAATTCGGATCAGTTTGTACCAGGCCCCACTCGAACATTTCACGAACGGCAAGATCCAAGAGTGCAGTGGTAGCGCCATCTCTCTCTGGTTTCGAAGCTTCGGCCAAGCATTCGATAGGTTGACCATCGAGAAAACTCATAGTCAGTACCTCCGACGAACTGAGTGGTTCAATCACTTGTGGAGTCTCAAATCGAGTGTCCCCAGAGAGCAGGCGGGAATACTTGTCGATTGCTGCAGCCTCCTGCCGATAATCGGCCTCGGCATGCAGCTGGCGTTTTGCTTCTTCGAGGAGTGGGCTGAAAAGATAATCATCCGGAATAGCTCTGGACAGCTGTAACAAGCTGGCTACGTTATCCACATCGCTGTCGATACTCTGCCTGATTCCTGGGTACTGGATTTTTACAGCCACTCGTCGACCATTCCTCAGCACAGCTTCATGAACCTGTCCGATTGAGGCGGCAGCTAGCGGTTTGAAAGTAAAGCGTCTGAAGTGCGTATCCCAATTCGCCCCCAAAGATTTTTCCAGTACAGCAGCAACCTCACCCAGTGGCATTTGGTGTGCATCCTCGCGAAGTCGGGCCAACAGGCTGGTGAGTTGAGGTGGCAGAATGTGACCACTGTCCATTGACAGTAGTTGTCCAACCTTCATGGCTGCGCCACGCATCTCCGATAGCCGGTCCGAGAGTTTTTGTGCATTCGCAGGTGTAAGAAGCAGGTCACTCAAACGGGGTTTTTGCCCTTGTGCAAGTTGACGAGCTCCCTCGCTGACCATGTTCCCAGCAATACTGCCTGCCAATTTACCCATGAGTGTCAACCGTCCCAACCGGGAACTGGTAACGCTTTGTTCTCTATATGCCATTTCTCTCTCCGTTTAAGATTAGAGGCAAGCGACTATTCGTTTGCATGTTCGTTTTCAAAGCAAGGTATTAAGCCCTGATACTTTCATGAAGCCAATTCAATTGTTAGTACTTGTTTGTTCAGGTGAAGATTAGTTGAATTTGCGTATGGAACCGATCCCACCATCTATAGGAAGCACTTGTCCGGTAATCCAGTCTGCCTCACTGGATAATAAAAAATTAGCAGCAGCTGCAAGGTCATTAATTTTTCCTATTTTTCCCAGGGGATGTCGTTCTGCCGCCGCTATTCTTTGTCGCTCGGTACGAAGTAACTTTGCCGACAGTGGAGTCTCAGTCAGTGATGGTGCTATGGCATTCACGCGAATCTTTGGAGCCAGCTCCGCAGCTAGTGATCGGGTCAAGCCTTCAACAGCGCCCTTAGCCGCCGCTATGGATGCATGCATTGGCATGCCGGTCGCTACCGCAACGCTGGAAAACAAGACAACGCTGGCCATTGGGGCCGCCTTCAATGCGGGCAAGGATGCCTTGAGGACACGTACCGCACCCAGCAAGTTGATTTCAAAATCCTCTCGGAAGCTGTCTTCGCTGAGCCGCTCAAATGGTTGAAGGTTGATACTGCCAGGGCAATAGACCAGTCCATCCAGTCGTTGTGGCAAGAAGTCTTCGGGAAAAGCCTCTTGTACCGCATTCCACGCGGCGTGCTTTGAACTGTGCCTGGCGTTTGTACCGCGTGATGCCGTGTATACGACGTGAGTGTCTTGCAGCCTGTTTGCAATGCACTCACCCACACCACTGGTAGCACCTACTATTAATATGTTGTTCACATCCACTCCTCTATTTGTTTGTCATTACAGATGTAAAGGAATATATTGAAATATACTATACAAATATTATACATTCAAGTGGTACACCAGTGTACCTGCCAGATGATCAAGCACAGAGTCACTGGTCTATTCAGACATGCTCAATTCAAATGGAGAAATCGAAATGAAAAGACTTGCAATATTGGGTACCGCTATCATGTTGGTTGGGATTGGACTAGGCGCGGTTTCTGTGACGGCTGTTTCAGCATCACCCTATGCCTACCCAAAATACCCGGGTCACGCTTACGGTACTCACCCAAGCCATGTTGCGCCGGTGTATGGAAGGGCATACCAACCTCAACAAACACAGATGACAGAGATGTACAGGCGATCAACATCGGCAACACATCCGAAAAGTTCCACATCAGATGACGGAAAAACCGTTACCATCAGTCAGATGCGTTTTGAACCCTCAATCGTGTCTGTGAAGGTAGGCGAAAAAGTCACCTGGCAGCAAAGCGGAAACATGCCACACACAGTAACGGCAAATAACAGAAGTTTTGGTTCTCAGCATCTTCAGCAAAATGGTGAGTTTACTCATACGTTCGACAGTCCAGGAATCTATACGTACTTCTGCAGTCTGCATCCCTCAATGCAGGGTGTAGTCAAGGTGGTAGAGTAGCTGATCGATTATTTGTACATGTTTCCTGATAACTGTACAGGATTATTACTCTCGGCTAATGTGGATATGGTTGGTTTAACTTGCAGGAAATCAAGCACAGAAGTGCTTGCTTTGTTACCTGGCTGAATTATCAGCCGGGTATGCATTGTACGATAGGCGAGGAACAGATGCCTTTCAGCGTTTACTGTAATAATAATGAATCATTTTCGCAGCGGCTGTTGTTAATGGAAATGATATGACAGACATGATGAACCCTCGAACAAAGACAGTTACAAAAGTAATTGGGTTATTTATATTCCTTGCTTTGTGTCTCCTGGTCGGAGTCATTGGTGGATTCATTACATCCAGCAGTGTGGAGACCTGGTATCAGACACTTAACAAGCCGAGTTTCAACCCCCCCGACTGGCTCTTTGCACCTGTCTGGAGCAGTTTGTACATAATGATGGCTATTGCGGCTTGGCGTGTTTGGTTGCGGATTGGGCTAGCCGATGGGTGGTTGGTATTTGTTCTGTTTTTTCTGCAGCTCATATTAAATCTTGCGTGGTCGTATTTGTTTTTTGGTTTACATCGGATTGATTTGGCCTTACTCGAGATTATAATCCTCTTAACTTTAATCATAATTAATGCAGTTGTATTTTGGAGAATTGATCGCTTGGCTGGAATGCTTTTCATGCCTTATATAGTTTGGGTCTTCTATGCAAACATTCTCAACTTTTCTCTATTGATGATGAACCCAACTTGAGATGAAAACAGATGTAGAACAGTCTAGTACAATCATATCATCAATAAGCCTGACAACTAACATCAGCTGCTGTTTAGTCGAGCTATGACAGTCAAAATCATTAATAGATGAACTAATCTGATTTTGGCTGTTTTACATTTCACCTCATGAAAATCTGAGTAGATACTTCCATAACGTCCAATACGGCAATATGTCCGATATATGGACGTAATTCATTCCATACATTTGTGAGAAGATCATCTTTCAATCTAGATTTTTGGACATGGGATGTTAGACACCCAATGAGATAAATCAACACGAAAATGGTGGTTATATTGTCATCACAATGGCTAGATACGTCCGTACTACACAATCATTCGATCAACTAGTACTCGTCTAACACATTGTATTTAAAATATATAACTAGACCATCTCGTTCTGCATGAGAACTTTTTGGCTAAGTACCAGTACGGGTACGGTGTAATGGGTGTAATGAAATTATACAAGTTTTACTGGACAAAATGTATCAATAAGCTATCATCAAATTGTGCAATGATTGCATAAGAAAACAATTTCGTAACTCGACAAACACTGGAGAATTGAGATGAGTGCATACGAACTTCAAATCCTTAACACCGAACGCTTCTATGACAGTCAGATTCGAGCCATCGAGGAAAGTGGAGCTGAAATACTGAGTTCTGTTGTGGCTGATAGTCGGCTGCACGAAATTATTCACAACCCGATAACTGAAGGTATCGACGAGGGCTGATACATAATAAAGACAGCTTGCTATTTTCTGCAAGCTGTTGTTTGTGTGAGTGTATAGTTTCACAAAACTAAAGAAACGTTCACACTTAACCTAGCATGCACTCCACATAGCTTCAGAGTAGAGGATAGTGGTTAATGTATGAGTGGCATAGCACGACTTAACATTGCCTAGTTCTTACAGGACTATCACTGAAGCGGGCCGCACTGAACTCAAGCATAAATACCATTAAATGACCTGTCATACATGTTACCCACAGTATTTTTCTGCAGTAAGGCGACAATCACATCAGTAATAATATACGGTGAACATCTAATGAAACGTTTGATAATCTTTTTTACTTTTTGGTTATGGCCATTGGTGAGTTCTAGCTGTCCGGTAACCCTCGATTTCGAGATGCGCAAACTAGCTGGTGATGAAAAAATTCGTCTTTGCGAAGCTTACCAAAATAAAGTGGTACTAATCGTGAACACGGCAAGCAAATGTGGCTATACCTACCAGTACGAAGGGTTGGAAACCCTGTACGACAAATATCATGATGAAGGGTTTGTAGTTCTGGGTTTTCCCAGCAACGATTTTGCTGGTCAGGAACCTGGCAGCGAACATGAGATTCGAAAATTCTGCAGGAACACGTATAGTATCGAGTTTCCAATGTTTGAGAAGATCCGTGTGCGAGAAGGCGTGGCAGATCCACTCTATGCCGAATTGGCTTCACAAGCGGGTGAATTTCCACGCTGGAACTTTCATAAATATCTTTTAGACCGATCTGGTAAATTAGTTGGTAGTTTTTCTAGTCGCGTGGAGCCGGAAAACGAAAAGTTAATCAGTGCAATTGAGCAGAGGCTCTGAAATTTTTTTCATTAGTTCTCCCTGAGCTTGTTACTACGGCTGTGCTGTATCATCTGATCCGGTTTTAGGTATCTCAGATATTTTTCGCTGAATGCTTTAG
>JASJBU010000212.1 GCA_030066355.1 Gammaproteobacteria bacterium
ACTTGGCGGTGAAGAAATCGTGACTGTTCCACATTTGGTCCGGAGCCGTGGCGCGCTGCATCGCCTGGAAGAGAGGCGGCGCAGGATATCAGCGTCATCACCAACTTGCTCGAATCCCGCTCACTGGCCGGCTCCGTCCCTCTCTTCCAGGCGATGCAGCGCGCCACGGCTCCGGACCAAATGTGGAACAGTCACGATTTCTTCACCGCCAAGTGGCATGAACAACGCGACCGTCACAACAAATATGACGACAGCATGAGCAACCTGGAGCCGAACATCAAGGAGAGTCCAGGAGGTCTGCGGGACATCCAGATGATCGGATGGGTCACAAATCGCCACTTTCAGACCAAGAATCTGCATGACCTGGTGGACCAGGATTTTCTGAATGAAACCGAATATGCAACCCTGCTCGAGGGACAAAACCATCTATGGCGGGTTCGCTTCGCGCTGCATATCCTGACTGGCCGCCACGATGACCGTCTTTTGTTCGATCATCAGCGCACCTTGGCCGAGAAGCTGGGATACATCCAGGAGGAGGGCGGACCAAATCAGGCAGTAGAGAGTTTCATGCAGGATTATTACCGCACGGTGATGGGCCTCAGCCGTCTGAACGAAATGCTCCTCCAGCACTTTCAGGAAGCTATCCTGTTAGGGAATCAACTGGGAGCACCGGTGTCCATCAACAAGCGCTTCCAGAGCCGCAGTGGATTTCTCGAAGTCACCCATGACAAGGTCTTCGAACACCGCCCGACCGCCTTGCTGGAACTATTCCTGATCATGCAGGAAAATTCCGGCCTGAAGGGCGTACGGGCAAGCACCATTCGCCTGGTACGCAACCATCGTCACTTGATCAACGATAAATTCCGTGAAGATATCCGCGCGCAGAGTCTGTTCATGGAGATCTTGCGTCAACCCAGGGGAATCACCCGGGAACTGCGGCGCATGAATATCTACGGCATTCTGGCGGCCTATATTCCGGCCTTCAAGCTGATCGTGGGACGCATGCAGTATGACCTTTTTCACGTCTACACAGTGGACGAACACACCCTCATGGTGTTGCGGAATCTGCGTCGGCTCACGGTACCCGAGTATTCCGACGAACATCCATTCTGCAGCCAATTGATACAGCTCCTGCCCAAGACCGAACTCATCTACCTGGCCGCCTTGTTCCACGATATCGCCAAGGGACGAGGGGGCGACCATTCAGTGCTGGGTGCTGAAGATGCCCTGGCATTTTGCAGAGACCACCATCTGAGCGAGTATGACAGCAATCTGGTCAGCTGGCTGGTACGTCACCACCTGTTGATGTCGATGACGGCACAACGCAAGGATATTACCGACCCGGAGGTAGTCCAGGAGTTCGCCGCCATCGTAGGAGACTCGACTCGCCTGACCTATCTCTACCTCTTGACGGTGGCCGATAGCCGTGCGACCAACCCCCAGAGCTGGAACTCCTGGAAGGATTCCTTGTTGAGGGACCTCTATGTGGCGACTCGACGCGCGCTGCTTCGCGGGTTGGAGAATCCCCTGGCCCAGGAGGAGCTGATCAAAGCCAAACAGACAGAGGCCTTCCATCAGCTCAAAGAGATGCTGGTCCCAGAAACTGAAGTCGAGGCGCTCTGGAAAACCCTGCCCCACGAATATTTCCTTACCCATTCTCCGAATGCCATTAAACGCCATACCCATGCGATTCTAATGACCCCTGCTGAGAAGCTCCCTCTAATCGCTATGCGGCAAACTGCGAAACGTGGCGGTACTGAAGTGCTTTATTACGGTAACGACCAGGATAATCTGTTTGCCGCAACCACGACGCTGCTGGACCAGCTGGGGCTTTCCATCCTCAATGCCAGGATTATGGGAACCACAACCGGCATGTCTCTCAATTCCTTTCTGATCCTGGAAGAGGACGGCTCCCCTGTGGAGAAAGGTCATCGTAGTGAGGAGATCCTGTACTCCCTGCAGGAAGGATTGGCCAAAGAGGGAGACAGTCAGCTCAAAGTTCACCGCCGCATGCCGCGCCAGCATCGACACTTCAGCACTCATACCCGAATCTCATTTTCCAAGGACCCAACCCATGAACGCACGGCTATGCGTTTAACGACCCTGGACAGGCCCGGCCTGTTGTCAGAAATAGGCCAGGCTTTCGCTGACTGCAATATCCGCCTGCAACACGCCAAGATCGCGACATTGGGTGCTGAAGTCGAGGACATCTTCTTCGTCACCAACAAAGACAACCAACCGCTGGAAAGTGAAAAACAGATCGAATGTCTGAAACAGACCGTATTGGACAGGCTGCCGGAAGATTAATCTACTCGATTCCAGCCCTAAGTGTAGTTCAGCGTCACTCCTTTGCTTCGCCACACCTCTTGTAGGCTGGAAAACCGCATGAACGCTTTCAAATCCGGGTGACCGCCTGTGGGTCTACAGGCCCCGCAGCGCAGTTTTGCGAAGCCCTAAGCAACGACCTTTTACACGGATAGCGGACCGTTATTCAGCCGGTCACACCTCCGATCTACAACGCTTGCGGATGCAGGCCATGGATGATCGCAACCTGAGAGTGGTCGGTAATCCTCGTGGTTCCTGCGACGAGATCACCCCGAAGCGACTGCCGGCTCATGGGTCGATGCACGGGATATCGATGCGTGATGCTCGATTGCCCAACTCGCGAAAATCCCGGACCCCGGAACCGACCTACTCCATCCTTGGCAAACCAAGCTGTCAGCCTTGTGTGATCGACAAGCAAGCCGTCTGTGTGGCTCTACTGGGATTGCGCTAGGCCGCCGATCAGAACACCGGTACCGAGTGATAACCCTGTGCCTGATAACCAATCAGGGAGATGAATCCATCACCAACCAGAGTCAAACCCGGAAACAAAGTGCCATTGTCGATCCCGAATACCCGCGTAGCAACAGCGCATACCTCCTGTCGGATCCCCAGGTCAGCCAGTTTCGCCACATTGGTTTCAATTTCCAGCAACACGCCACCTGCCGACGCATCCGCTTCTTCTGAGGGCGAACTGGTGAGATATTTCACGCTCGGTCCAATGTAGACCAACACGAAATCGGGCTCGACACCCTGGGATTTCATCCCTTTGTGGGTGCCCTGAATGACTTCCAGATAGAAATTCAGCTTCTTGGCGTCACCGATATCCACCAGAAAGACCCCCCTACCGTTCTTCAAGTCGGCAAGGGCCCGTTTGTCATTGATCTCTGAGCTTACCGCCAGGCTGAACTGACTGATCAGAAGCAGCAGAACACCCATCATACACATCATCTTTTTCATGAATTCACTCCAGGTTGGTTGGAAAGGATTTCAGATCAACCAGCGCGCAGCTGGTCTTCCGCGTTTGATCGCAATCCCGGTCCCCCGGTTGAAAATCAAAGGAACAGGGCTTTGCCAGCAACATTCTGTAGTCATCTTCGGCATAGGCTTGGACGGGAAGATTGGGTGGATAGTAGACACACCCCATGCAGTGTTCGTGATGGTTTGATGATTTCATTGGTCAACCTAGCGAGTAAGAACAGCTAGAACGAGTGTTCGTTCTAGTCGATGGATAAAAAAACAGGTGTCAGATCGCTGCAACCGCCCTCCAGGAACAAGACCAAACCTCTTCGTAATAATCATGCAGCGGTTTCTCGAGGATACCGTCCAGCTCGGAAGTGATCATTCGAATGGCGCCACCGAACAGGCATGCGGATGCCGCCTGCACATCCCGTTGCTCGATCTCACCCCGCGCCATTCCCCGCGCCACCATGGCACGCATCGTCTCGAAGGGTTTTGAGGAGCAAACCGGCCGCTCGTTAGGCAGGAACTCCCGGTGTTTGACGTAGAGCATGAAGGCCATGACATCGGGCTCCGATTGAGTAATATCAAAAAGCAGCGAGATCACTGCACGACACTGATCATGTGCGGATTCATGCAGCTGCATGATCGTATCCAGCTCTGTCTGCATCCTCTCCAGCAAAGCTTCGAACAAGGCTGTGGCCACGCCCTCCTTGTCCTTAAAGTAGTGATAGATCGAGCCGGTACTCACGGCAGATTCCCGGGTGATATCCCGCATCGAGGTATTGAAGTAGCCCTTGCGGGTAAAAAGCCACAAGGCCGTTGCAATGACCTTTTCACGAGGACTCATAACAGAATCTTGGTAACCGGTGAACATGCGGCTCACTTTAGAACGAACGCTCGTTCTAGTCAAGAACAGTTTGTAGCAATCTTCACCTCAACGGATTAAGCGATATCAGGAAACAAATCTCGACAGACCTGAAACTGACCCGACCCGCCATCGAGATCCGATCATTTTGCCGTGTAGAAAGTCAGGTTGATCGCTCCGTAATTCGCGATTTCGGATTGCCCTTCGAATTCCTTGCTACGGATCAGATTGGTGAAAGACACACGCAGGTCTCTGAAATGAAAGGCGACACCGAATTGCACATCCGCTACCAAATGCTTCTTGTCGACACGATGGCTGTCTCGAAAGGTGTTGCCATCGAGGAAGATATTGCGGACAACGGCACGTATTTCCAAACCTCCGAAGAGATACCAATTAAACTCAGGATCGGGCTGAAATGCCGGTATGCCCGTGAATCCAGGGCTGATGGTCGGGGGACCAATATCATCTCTCAGTCTGGTCCCCCAGCGCGCCAGCGTACCAGCAGCCGCATAGGTATAGACATTGCCCAGAGCCAGGCCGCCATGCTGGCTGACCTCGAATTGTCGATCACCATCCAGGTCATAGATTTGCCGCCATTTGCGCAGGTATGTGACATTGATGCCCAGTTCGTCGTGCAGTTGATGATCCCAGCCTTGCGGTATGGTCGTATCAATAAACCGATGAAACTCTTTCTGAGTCTCTTCAGCCAAGGAACTCGGCCCGACTATGCCGAGCGTCAGAACCAAGCCGTTTATGCTTTGCCGGTTACCGTCATCTTCGAATACATGGGCAATCCCGGTATCCCAAAAGAGCCAACCCGCATAGGGTCGATCGTCTTCGATCAGTTCGCGCTGTTCGATGTCCTCGGGGGTGAAGATCTTTTGGCCAATACTATAGCCATGGATACCTGTCTCGCCTTTTCGATAGCAGGGAAAGATAGTTGCGATCTTTTCCAGCCATGCAGGGGCTGGTTCGATGGTGGCAAAACTGAGCTCGGTGCCGTGGGTATAGAATCGATCATCACTGCTTCCCCACAGATCATTTTCGAGTTGCAGGCTCCAGAATCCAGTCTCAGGTAGCTCCTGTCCCTGAACCGGGGAAAATCCGTAAAACAGCAGCAAAGCCATGAGTATGATAAACCATTTATCACAGACCGCGATGTCGATAGCAATTGGAAGCCTCATGTGATGGCGATCGATACTTTCAATTCAGCGGTGACAAAGACAAAGAATCCCGAATCGATCCGCATGCGGATAAGAAGTTTCAGTCAGAGGATCTTCTGTCACGGATTTTACTGCAAAAGCACCTGCAGAGAGTAGGCGGTATGTCTGCTAAACTTGACTGATACAATTTTTCAGAAGTGATCCTCTCACTCAGCTGAACGATCGTATTCAACCAGTAGCGCATCCAAAAAAAGATCAAGTAAGATCTCGCCATCTTTTTGCAAGTCGATGTTACGCATACCCGGTGATAGAGAACTGTGAATAAGGCCATGGATGTAACTCATCAGACTTGAGGCGAGTTTTTCCGGCGGTAAGTTGGTGCGCAGAACACCCATGCCATCTAATGCCACAAATGCATTTTCCATGGTTGAGTAGAATTCCTCCTTCTTATTCATAAGAAAACTCTGCAACTCCGTTTGTTCATCTGTGAATTCCATATTGTGCATCACGATCCGCATGATCTGGCCCAATTCAGGATCCTGCACCACACTCAGGACCATCCTTTTGATGGCAACCCGGAAATTCTCAGCTGGAGTTGGAGGTGCTATCTCTGACAACATTTCGTTGAACGCTTGCTGTAATCGATTGGCGTTACGGTTCCATAACGCCATGATGACCGCATCTTTATTATCGAAATGCCAATAGATGGCTCCACGGGTCATCTGAGCCTCTTTTGCGATTTCACTCAAAGTCGTTTTGGCAACGCCTTGGCGAATGAACAACCTTGTGGCTGCGTCCAACAACTGATGATAGGTACGTTCAGCGTCCTCTTTCGTTTTTCTGGCCATTCAACTGCACTTTTTGTTGGCATGTCATCATCCACTGCATTATTATACATACATGTACGTATGTAAATAGAAACCATAGACCCATGACGACCAATAAAGAACTACCACTCTCTTTATCCCTATCGTTCATAGCCATTTTATTGACCGCCTGTTATCAAACAGAGACAGATACAACGAAGGCCAAGCTTGAGCAGATACGACCCGCCAAGATCGTACCGGTGGTTTCGACAGACGTCAGTCTGCTGCGCACCTATCCCGGTACTCTCGAAGCCTCGGAGCAGGCGGAACTGGCGTTTCGTGTAGGTGGTCAGTTGATCGACTTACCGGCCCAGGCCGGCCTCAGGGTAAAACAGGGTGACCTCTTGGCCAGATTGGATGAAGCGGAATACCGCAACACTCTGGAAGAACGCCTGGCCCGTTACGATCTGGCTGAAACGGAGTTTGACCAGGCCAGTAAACTGCTGAAAAAGAAACTCACCAGCCAGCTGCAATACGACAAAACCAAGGCCGAACTTAAATCGGCCCGGGCGGCCCTGGACCAAGCGAGTGACAACCTGCAATATACCAGCCTGGTCGCCCCCTTCGACGGCATTGTGGCCCGTGTTGACGTAGAGAATTTCCAGGCAATTCAAGCCAAGGTGCCGATCATCCAGCTGCAGAATGATGAAAGTTTGGATGTGAGATTCAGCGTCCCCGAGTCGATGATCAGCCAGATGAAGCGGATCGATGACCCGGAGGTGATTGAAGGTATCTGCTCGGTCACTTCATTCGCCTCACAGCCCAACAAGTCCTACAAGGCCTGTTACAAGGAACATGAGTCGCTACCCGATCCA
>JASJBU010000007.1 GCA_030066355.1 Gammaproteobacteria bacterium
CTGAAGCACGTCCTCCTGGCGGACGAATCGGTCTGCATCGGACCCGCTCCATCCATTGACAGCTATTTGCACATACCT
The DNA here is from genome assembly GCA_030066355.1 of Gammaproteobacteria bacterium. Lineage (GTDB taxonomy): Bacteria > Pseudomonadota > Gammaproteobacteria > Chromatiales > Chromatiaceae > JASJBU01. Next base: position 79 of record JASJBU010000007.1, read on the forward strand.
GCCATCATCAGCGCTGCAGAGGTCACAGATTCCGTTGCCATTCATCCCGGCTATGGCTTCCTATCGGAGAATGCCGATTTTGCTGAACGGGTGGAGAATAGCGGCTTTATCTTTATCGGACCCAAGGCCGATACGATTCGCACCATGGGCGATAAAGTGGCCGCCATTGAAGCCATGCAGACGGCCGGTGTGCCTACCGTACCGGGATCGAACGGACCGCTCGACGGTAACGCCAAGCGTACCAAGGAACTGGCAACGCAGATCGGCTATCCAGTCATCATCAAGGCAGCGGGCGGCGGCGGTGGGCGCGGCATGCGTGTGGTGCATTCCGAAGCCACTTTACTGAATGCCGTGGCGATGACCAAAGCCGAGGCGGAAGCCGCGTTCGGCAACGGCATAGTGTACATGGAGAAATATCTGGAAAACCCTCGTCATGTGGAATTTCAGGTGCTCTCCGACATGCATGGCAACGCCGTGCACCTGGCCGAGCGTGACTGTTCCATGCAGCGCCGCCACCAGAAAGTCGTGGAAGAGGCTCCAGCACCGGGCATCACCGAGGTGCAGCGTCGGGACGTGGGTGAACGCTGCGCCGAGGCCTGCCGCCAGATCGGCTATCAGGGTGCCGGCACCTTCGAGTTTCTTTATGAGAACGGAGAGTTCTATTTCATCGAGATGAATACCCGGGTGCAGGTCGAACATCCGATTACCGAACTGATTACGGGTACGGATATCGTGCGTGAGCAGATCCTCATTGCCAGCGGCGAACCCCTCAGCTTCACCCAGCAGGACATCTCGATCACCGGACACGCCGTGGAGTGCCGGATTAATGCCGAGGATCCGGAGAAGTTCCTGCCCAGCCCCGGCACGATTACCCAGCTGCATATGCCTGGCGGTCCAGGTATCCGGGTGGACACTCACATTTACAACGGTTACAAGGTCCCCCCCTACTACGATTCCATGATCGGCAAACTGGTGGCCTATGGCGCCACCCGTGACTCAGCCATCGCCCGGATGCGGATCGCACTGGACGAAATGGTGATCGGGGGCATCAAGACCAACATCCCACTGCAACTGGAAATAATGAAAGATTCCACCTTTCAGGCGGGTGGTGCAAACATCCACTACCTTGAACAGAAGCTGGGATTGTGAGCGGTCGACAGCCGGGAAAAGCGGCATAGGTTACTAACTGAGAGGCATGCCCTGGTTACAAATCTCCATCGAGACCACTGAAGAACAGGCGCCTTTCCTTGAACTGGTCCTGCAAAACCTGGGGGCACTCTCGGTCACCCTGGATGATGCCGCCGACCAAGCCGTTCTGGAACCCAGGCCCGGAGAACAAAAGATCTGGCAGTCAACCCGGGTGAGCGGGCTCTTCACAGCGGATACCGATGCTGATGAGCTGCGCAGTATCCTCAACCAAACCTTACAGGCGGATATTGCCAGGACCCTAAAATGTGCAAGGATCGAGGATCGGATTTGGGAGCGCGTCTGGCTCGACGACTTTCATCCAATGAAATTCGGTCGACGTCTATGGATCTGTCCGCATGAGACAGCACCTGACGAGACCGACGCAGTAATCGTGCAACTCGATCCGGGGTTGGCATTCGGTACCGGCACCCACCCCACCACGGCGCTCTGCCTGGAGTGGCTCGATGGTTGCGACCTGAAGGGCAAAACGGTCCTGGACTATGGCTGCGGCTCGGGAATTCTTGCGATTGCTGCCCTGCGGCTCGGCGCCAGGCTGGCTATTGCCGTTGATTACGACACGCAGGCCATTCAGGCAAGCCGCATCAACGCCGAAAAAAACCGCGTGTCCGAGCGCTTATCGACCTATACACCGGATCAACTCCCCCCCCTCACCGCTGATCTACTGGTTGCGAACATTCTAGCCGGGCCCCTGATCGATCTTGCCCCCAGGCTCTGCAGTCTGCTCGTGCTTCACGGCAGGTTTGCCTTGTCAGGAATCCTGGAAGATCAGGGGCCCGAGGTCTCCACCGCCTATGCCGAATGCGCCGAACTGGCCCCCCCAACCAGGCGTGAAGACTGGCTACTGCTCAGCGGCACGAGGGTCTGAAGGCGTCGATTTCGACTTAACTGCCTATTGCCAGCACGCTGACTTCAGTCTAACTTTATGCCTGCCGTTACTATTGTATGAATTCCATGTACACACAGTGCCCTCACTGCCTAACCCTCTTTCGCATCAGCAGCGTAGAATTGAAGGTCGCCGCCGGGAAAGCGAGATGTTGTCAATGTAATCAGGTTTTCAATGCCCTGGAGACCCTGCAGGAGAGCCCGGTTTTGCGGGATCCAGCGGCCCAAGGTATGCCGACCGACAGCGACAGTGACTTTGCAGAATCAGTCACTGAAGATTCTCTGTTTGCCGACACCCTCAATCTGGAAGCGGAGCAACTCATCGAGCTGACCGCTGAAGCAGGGGTTGAACCGGACACAGGGGACGATTCCTTCACGATCATAGACGATGGTCTGGAAACCGAGCCCGATTATCTGGCGGCTGGAAGCGAATCACAGATGTCCGCCCTGCTGGACAGCGAATCCAACCCCTTGATCGATACCCAAGATGATACGCCTGTCACATCCAAGGTGGTGCCACTCAACCAGCCCGCCGGTGCCGATGAGTCGCCAGATACCGCTCCTTCCGTACAATTGACCCAGGATTCATCTCAGCTAACCGAAACCCCGGAATCAATCGGTGCAGATTCCGCGAAAAATCTCTTCCACTTCACTGAACGTCAGAAGCTCGAAGACATCAGTTCCCCAGGGGAGAAGGCCGAATCCAATTACCCGATCGAAGAGATCTTCGAAAAGCAACCGTTCAATTACAAAGGATTGATCTGGGGAGGGGCGAGTCTGTTACTCATACTGATTTTACTCCTGCAGCTATCCTGGCTGTTTCGTGAGCAGCTCATCCAGTATGAATCCGGTCAACAATTGTTATCTCAAGTCTGCAACATGACCGGCTGTGTCGCACCCGTACGCCGGGACACCAGCCGCATCCAGGTTCAACATCGGGATCTGCGAGGCCACCCCAGTAAAGCCAATGCCTTGGTATTGCAATTGAACATGGTCAACCGTGCCGATTTTGCCCAACCCTACCCCAAACTGCATCTCAGCCTGTTCAACGACCACGACAAACTGATCGCACAACGCACCTTCGAGCCTACGGAGTATCTGTCTGATCCAAAGCGCATCGAACAACTGATGCAACAGGCCGAACCTGTCTTCATTAAGATGGAACTGCTCGATCCCGGTAAAGATGTCACCGGCTTTAAATTCGAGTTCCTGTAGTCATGGGCAAAGGCAGTATTTCGGGGCCACCCTTCCAGGTTGAAAAGTTCACAGAATAACCTTTGCTTCCCCCTACATTTGAAGGTAGTATTTATCGCCTTTCCCGCGAAAACAGCTCGTTGAATTGATGGTCAGGCCGGATGCAGATCGGACCCTACAAACTGCAAAACAATCTGCTTCTGGCACCCATGGCCGGTGTGACGGACAGGCCGTTTCGCCAGCTGTGTCGTGAGTTGGGCGCCGGCATGGCGGTCTCGGAGATGATCTCGGCCGACTCTACACTGTGGGGACATCCAAAAACCCAACGACGGCTCGATCATGCCGGAGAACCCGGACCGATCTCCGTACAAATTCTGGGCTCAGACCCCAAGATCATGGCGGATGCCGCCAGAATCAATGTCGATCTGGGTGCACAAATCATTGATATCAATATGGGTTGCCCGGTGAAAAAGGTATGCCGGGTCGCAGCCGGATCGGCGTTGCTACAAAACGAGAAACTGGTTGCCCGGATCCTAGCTTCGGTGGTCAATGCTGTCGAAGTACCGGTTACCCTGAAGATCAGGACCGGCTGGGACAAGGAACGACGCAATGGTGTAGAGATCGCCCGCATCGCCGAGGGATCGGGTATACAGGCGCTGGCAGTGCACGGCCGCACCCGGGCCTGCAAATTTGCCGGTTCCGCCGAATATGACACCATCAGAAGCATCAAGCGGGCGGTGCACATGCCAGTCATCGCCAATGGTGATATCGAGACGCCGGAAAAGGCCAAGCAGGTCTTGGATTTTACCGACGCAGATGGGATTATGGTAGGGAGAGCCGCTCAAGGCCGGCCCTGGATCTTCGACGAGATCGACCATTATCTGCAGACCGGGGAGAAACGACCCGAACCTTCACTCGAGTGGGTTGAGCAGTTGTTGTTACGGCATCTACAACAACTTTATGAATTCTATGGCGAATACCGGGGCGTCAGAATTGCCCGCAAGCATATTGCCTGGTATAGCAAGGGGCACCGGGAGGGTGCAGCTTTTCGCAACATAATAAACGATTCGGAAACGGCGAATGAACAACAGGCACGGGTTCGTCAGTTTTTCGGACATCAAGTCTACCTCAGGGGGTTAGCCGCATGACAATGGAAGCTGGCGTATTTCACAATGAGGGCGCGGATGCCTTGACTGTCATTCACAGCAAAAAAACCGAACCACTACGCCATTGTGTGCTGGACGCAATGCAGCGTTATTTCAATCACCTGGATGGACACGGTGCAAGCAATCTCTACCGCTTGGTCATGAATGAAGTTGAAGCACCCCTGCTGGAGAGCGTTATGCAGCATACCGGAGGCAACCAGACCCAGGCTGCTTCACTGCTCGGCATCAGTCGCAGTACCTTGCGAAAAAAACTTTCACAATACGGTCTCGACTGATTGACACTGCTTCTGCGGTCATTGGTCTTGCCCACAAACCCCGATAGCAACGTCGCACCCTGGCAATACTTTCTATCGAGCTGAATTTTCCTCAAGCAACGGATCAAACCAACATGTCTAAGATCAATCGCGCCCTGATCAGCGTTTCAGACAAAACCGGCATCGTGGAGTTTGCCCGCTCCCTGGCTGAACGAGACATCGAAATCCTCTCCACTGGTGGAACGGCCAGACTGCTCACGGAGAATGACATTCCTGTCATCGAAGTCTCTGAATACACCGGCTTCCCTGAGATGATGGATGGCCGGGTCAAAACCCTGCATCCAAAAATACACGGAGGGATCCTTGGTAGGCGCGGTGCGGATGACGCAGTCATGAAACAGAATGAGATCGGACCGATCGACTTGATCGTTGTCAACCTCTATCCCTTCGAACAAACAGTGGCCGATCCCGATTGCGACCTCCCCACCGCCATCGAGAATATCGATATCGGTGGCCCTACCATGCTCAGGGCGGCCGCCAAGAACCACACCGATGTCACTGTGGTGGTCGACGCAACGGATTACGACAGGATCCTCGAGGAGATGGCGACTCACGACAACTCGGTCACGGCCCGCACCCGCTTCGATCTCGCCGTTAAGACCTTCGAACATACCGCCCGTTACGATGGCGCCATCGCGAACTATCTTGGCTTGAGAGTCGATATCGAGAGTACCGGTGACCACACCCAGGAAGGATCTGCAGGCAGGGCGCCGCTAGCGGCCTTTCCCCGCACGCTCTCTCTGCAATTCTCCCAGACCCAGGTCATGCGCTATGGTGAGAATCCCCATCAAAAAGCCGCCTTCTATGTCGATCACAAGATCGACGAGGTCAGCGTAGCCACTGCCCAACAGATCCAGGGCAAGGAGCTGTCCTATAACAATATCGCCGATACCGACGCAGCCCTCGAGTGTGTGAAGAATTTCGATGAGGCCCCTGCCTGTGTGATCGTCAAACATGCCAATCCCTGCGGAGTCGCCCTGGGAAGCAATTTACTGGATGCCTACAACCGGGCCTTCAGTACCGACCCGGAATCCGCCTTCGGCGGCATCATCGCCTTCAACGGGGAACTGGATGGCGAGACCGCCCGGGCCATCGTCGACAAACAGTTCGTTGAGGTGATCATCGCTCCGAAGGTCTCCGCCGCCGCTATCGAGGCGGTAAGCCGGAAGAAAAACATTCGACTGCTGGAGTGCGGCCCATGGAGTTCAGAGGCGGTGCACCGCACCGAATTCAAGCGGGTCAATGGCGGTCTGCTGGTACAGGACGCAGACCTGCAAATCAGCAACGAGATCAAGGTCGTGACTGAACGCCATCCCAGTGAGGATGAGATGCGCGACCTCTTGTTCACCTGGCGGGTCGCCAAATTCGTCAAATCCAACGCCATCGTATATGGCCGGGAAGGCATGACCATAGGTGTCGGTGCGGGACAGATGAGCCGCGTCAACTCTGCCCGGATCGCCGGCATCAAGGCGGAGCAGGCAGACCTCGAGGTCAAGGGCTCGGTGATGGCCTCCGATGCCTTCTTCCCGTTCCGCGACGGTATCGACAATGCTGCCAAGGCAGGAATCGTCGCGGTCATCCAGCCCGGGGGCTCGATGCGTGACGACGAAGCCATCCAGGCGGCGAACGAACACGGCATGGCGATGGTCTTCACCGGGATGCGCCACTTCAGACACTAGACAAACCACAGCGACCCAGGGATGTGGTTTAGGGGTTCATCGGCCTTTCCTGGCGATTTACTTCAGAACGGATCTGACAGGGATAACCGCGTCCTTTATAATCCCCCCTGCTCTGTGTCTCTATGGTCAATTATCATTTCGAATACCCATGAACATCCTGATCATCGGCTCCGGTGGCCGCGAACATGCCCTGGCCTGGAAAGCGGCCCAATCACCCCTTGCAAGCAAAATCTTCGTCGCCCCGGGCAATGCGGGCACCGCTCACGAAGCCAAAATGGAGAATGTGGCGATCGGTGTCGAGGAGATCGACCGTCTGACCGACTTCGCCAGGACCCATGATATTGGTCTGACCATTGTCGGACCTGAGGCACCATTGGTACTCGGCCTGACCGATGCCTTCAGCGCGGAGGGTCTGGCCTGCTTCGGGCCATCCAAAGGTGCTGCACAGCTCGAAGGCTCGAAATCCTTCACCAAGGATTTCCTGGCTCGCCACCGGATCCCCACCGCGGATTACCGGACCTTCAGCGATCTGGAGCCGGCCCTCGCATACCTCCGACAGCAGGGAGCTCCCATCGTGGTGAAAGCGGACGGGCTGGCCGCCGGCAAGGGGGTGATCGTTGCCATGACCCTGGAGGAGGCGGAAACCGCGGTACGGGACATGCTCTCGGGCAACGCCTTTGGTGAAGCCGGTCATCGCGTGGTCATCGAAGAGTATTTGGAAGGCGAAGAGGCCAGCTTCATCGTTATGGCTGACGGCAAGCATGTCCTGCCCATGGCCACCAGTCAGGACCACAAGCGGGCTCGAGACGGGGACACCGGGCCCAATACCGGTGGCATGGGTGCCTACTCACCCGCCCCAGTGGTCACCGATGAGATCCACCATCGCATCATGCAAGAGGTCATCCTGCCCACCGTGCACGGGATGGCCGGGGAAGGTCTGCCCTATACCGGCTTTCTCTACGCGGGCTTGATGATCATGCCGGACGGCACACCCAAGGTTATCGAATACAATTGCCGGTTCGGCGACCCTGAGACCCAACCGATCATGCTGCGCATGCAATCCGATCTGGTCAGTCACTGCCTGGCCGCGCTGGACGGCAGACTGCATGAGGAGACGACAAGCTGGGACCCACGACCTTCCCTGGGTGTGGTCCTGGCCGCCGGCGGTTATCCGGGAGATTACGCCAAGGGCAATCCCATCACTGGCCTACCTCGAGATGAAAAGCCTGGTGAAAAGGTCTTCCACGCTGGCACTGCTCTTGACAATCATCAGGTGGTGACCGCCGGTGGACGGGTGCTCTGTGCAACAGCTCTGGGTGAAAGTGTCACCCATGCACAGCAAAATGCCTATACCTTGGCCAAGTCCATCCGTTGGGACGGCGTATACTATCGCTCCGATATCGGCTTTCGAGCCTTGACGCGGGAACGGCGATAGCGGCACCGGGCTTGCCCGCCCCCCAAAAGCCACCGCACATGGCTCAAGGCGTGTCTGTTGCCACGCCACTCTATTAGTATGGAATCTGCAAGCCGACGCAGTAGGCCTGGGACTGTATACACCGTCTTTTAGATTGCCGAGTGATCCGCCAAGCCAACAGGACAGGGGGCACTGAACCGCCATTCATATCTCACCAGGCGATTCAGGGCACGTTCCACCCCTCCGCCGACATCGTCTACATTTATCTGCAAATGAAACTGACGTTTCTTGCGGTTTGTTTTAGCATACGGTTCACACGATGTATGCAAACCCATTGATTCACCCAATATAACCTCAACCTAGACCGTTATGCTATGAGCGACCCTCAAACCAAGGCCTTCAAATACGACTTCCTCGGTTCCGACACCAAGGCCCTGCAACGTTCCGTCTCCAATCACCTGGTCTATACCATCGGCAAAGACCCGTTTACCGCCACTGATCACGACTGGATGATGGCGTTTAGTTATGTGGTGCGGGACCGGCTCATCGAACGCTGGATGGAAACCCAGCGAAGTTATTACCGGCACGATGCGAAGCGCGTCTACTATCTCTCGATGGAATTTCTCATCGGCCGCAGTCTCATCAACAGCCTGCTCAACATGGACATCCATGACGCCTGCGGCGAGGCCCTGCATAAACTCGGCATGGAATTGGAGGCCTTGCGCAATCTGGAACATGACGCCGCCCTGGGTAACGGTGGTTTGGGCAGACTCGCCGCCTGCTTTCTTGATTCTATGGCCACCCTGAACATACCCGGTCATGGATACGGTATCCGCTATGAATACGGCATGTTCCGCCAAAAGATCGAAGACAATCAACAGGTAGAGCTGCCGGAGAACTGGCTGACCCACGGCAATCCCTGGGAGTTTCCCCGTCCCGAGGTGTCCTACAAGATCCGCTTCGGCGGCCGAGTCATGGAGTACATGGGCCCAGAGGGAAACCGTCATTTCGACTGGATAGAAGGTGATGTGGTGATCGCCCAGGCCTATGACACACCAATCCCCGGCTTTCACAACGACACGGTCAACAACCTGCGGCTCTGGAGTGCCAAAGCCTATCAGGACTTCGACTTGAACCGTTTCAATCTGGGCGAATATACCCAGGCCGTAGAAGACAAGACCCACTCGGAAAATATCTCTAAAGTGCTCTATCCGGATGACAGCAGTGTCATGAACAAGGTGTTGAGGCTGAAACAACAATATTTTTTCGTCAGCGCATCACTCAAGGATATCCTCCGACGCTTTTTTTACGACCATGACGATCTCACAGAACTACCGGACAAGGTCGCCATCCAGCTCAACGACACCCACCCCGCCATCGCCATCCCTGAGATGATGCGGCTACTGCTGGACAAGCACCACCTGGAATGGCAGCAGGCCTGGGAGATCACCACTAAGGTCTTCTCCTACACCAATCACACCCTGCTGCCCGAAGCCCTGGAGACTTGGCCTGTCATCACCTTCGAGGAGATGCTACCGCGACATTTGCAACTCATCTACGAGATCAACCGACGATTTTTACTCATGGTCGGGCACCTGCATCCGGCTGACAAAGAGATGCTCAAGCGGGTCTCCATCTTCGATGAACACGGTGCTCGCATTCGCATGGCCAACCTTGCTATCGTCGGTAGCCATAAGGTCAATGGTGTCTCCGCCCTGCATTCCAAGCTGCTGCGTGATTCCACTTTCAAGGAGTTTGATGAAATCTTTCCCGACAAACTGATCAACGTCACCAACGGCATCACCCCCCGACGCTGGTTGTTACTCTCCAACCCGAACCTCTCCCAACTGATCTGCGACGCCATTGGAGACGACTGGACACGCGACCTGGATCAACTCACGCAACTGGAGGGGTATGCCGGCGATAGTCACTTCCAAGAACGCTTCAGCCAGGCCAAGCGGGCTAACAAGGCCCGTCTCGCGCACCTGGTGAAATACTATCTGGGTGTGGAAATCAATCCGGATACCCTGTTCGATGTGCAGGTAAAGCGCATCCATGAATACAAACGGCAACTGCTCAACGTGCTGCGCATCATCGCCCTGTACAACCGGCTGCTGGAAAATCCCCACGCCGACCTGGTACCCCGTACCTTCATCTTCGGCGGTAAGGCGGCACCTGGTTATTTCATCGCAAAGTTGATCATAAGGCTGATCAATGATGTAGCCGATGTAGTCGACAACGACCGTGAGGTCAGCGATCGCATCAAGGTCCTCTTTATCCCCAACTATGACGTCACCACCGCTGTCGACATCATTCCTGCGGCCGAGCTCTCGCAGCAGATTTCCACCGCAGGCCTGGAGGCCTCGGGTACCGGTAATATGAAACTGGCACTGAATGGAGCTCTTACCATGGGTACCATGGATGGGGCCAACATCGAGATGCATGAACGGATTGGCGATGAAAATATCTTCATCTTCGGTCTCTCAACCGATGAAGTCCACCGTGCGAAGCACGAAGGTTACCGACCCCGGCACTTCTATGAGTCAAACACCACCTTGAAACAAGCCGTGGATATGATTGGTAACGGCTTTTTCTCCCCCGACGATCCCAATCGCTACCGGGTACTCACGGAAACCCTGTTGAACAGCGATCCGTTTATGGTGTTGGCCGACTTTCAGGCATACATGGATGCCAGCAACCGGGCCGACATCGTCTATCAAAAGCCTCAGGAATGGAATCGGATGGCCATTCTAAACACCGCACGGATGGGCTACTTTTCCAGTGACCGCACCATCAAGGAATATGCGGAGAAGATATGGGGGATTGAGGCGGGGTGGCAGACGGGGAGAGAGATGTAAGAAATTTCTAACGTTGGTCGATTCCGCTGAACCCTCAACGAGATTTGGTTATCCAAGCAAGTAGCATCGATCACACCTACTGAGCAAAGCACTGACCGGCAAGTCCTTGATGCACTTGTGCGGTGCTTGTATGCGCCCTATACCAGAGCCTCACCCCTGCGGGGCCAGCGCTGTCGCTCGGTTCGACATTGCTCCCTGCAATTTCGTCGAACCTCGAGTGGAGCTTCTCACCCCCCATCCCTGGAAGTGAATAAAGAAGAGAATAAAAAACCCGCACTTGGCGGGTTCTTATGCTCTATGGCTGGGGATGGAGGATTCGAACCTCCACATACGGAGTCAGAGTCCGCTGTCCTGCCATTAGACGAATCCCCAGTAGTGGTCTCCCTGCTGACAACCGCGATCGCCGTCGCAACAGATGAGCAATTAACGCTTGGAGAACTGAGGACGTTTACGGGCCTTGTGCAGACCCACTTTTTTACGTTCGACAGCTCGAGCATCCCGGGTCAGGAAACCGGCCCTGCGTAATACAGTATGCAGGGACTCATCATAGGCATCCAAGGCACGGGCAATGCCATGGCGAATGGCACCTGCCTGGCCAGTGGTCCCACCACCGGTGACAGTCACATTGATATCGACTTTCTCACCCATCTCGGTGACATCCAATGGTTGACGCACCACCATACGGGCAGTCTCACGTCCGAAGTATTCGTCCAATGGTCTTTTGTTGACCGTGATGTTGCCGCTGCCAGCGTTAAGAAAAACCCGAGCGGTGGAACTCTTGCGACGCCCGGTTGTATTTTGAGTCTCTGCCATCGATCTTTCCTGGGAGTTTGTCTGTTTTAGATTTCCAGAGGTTGCGGTTGCTGGGCCTGATGAGTATGCTCGGGGCCGCTGAAGACCTTGAGCTTCTTGAACATCGCTCGGCCCAGAGGGTTCTTGGGAAGCATGCCCTTAACGGAGTGTTGTATCACTCGCTCCGGCGCCTTGACCAACAACTTCTCCAGATTGATGGATTTCAGGTTACCCACATAACCAGTATGGTGATGGTACATCTTGTCGGACATCTTGTTACCCGTGACACGCACCTTCTCGGCATTGATCACCACGATGTAATCGCCCGTATCCACGTGAGGGGTGTACTCGGGCTTGTGTTTACCACGCAGGCGTCGGGCAATCTCGGTGGAGAGGCGCCCCAAGGTCTTGTCTGTGGCATCTACGAGATACCAGTTACGGCGTACCTCGGCCGGCTTTGCACTTAAGGTAGTCATCCGATGTCACTCCAATGGAGAACTGTTTAACTTCTGAAAAAGACGGCGAATATTACAGTATTGGATGACCCTGCACAAGGGTCTCTTTGTGGAAGGTGAGCAAAAAAAAACGCAACAGGGGATGTTGCGTTCAGAATAACCACCAAAAGGAGGAATGGAGGATTACTGATTTAGCTTCTAGATCAGTATGTACAAATACACTAATATAGTAAGGCCGAATTGTCAAGTATTTTCCATCTTCAGTGACTCAGGGTTGGGCATCAAATACCTACACACCCAGCGAACTCGCCGCGCCGGCTGGACGCAATAACCTGAGTAGGCACAGGCCAGTCACCACCTTTTATACTCGATGACCGCATGAGCCATCAATCAAGCCCGTCCCTCCACCACAACCGTTTCAGTTTGACATATCAGTATTACTTAACCCAAACTGCGATCTGATTCAGACTTACCCATCCGTTCAAAATACCGCCGAGCGAATGACCCACTCCAGTTCACTCACCGAATCCGAATCCAAAAGACTGCAAGAGCTGGGGCTGGCCGTCATTCAAACTGAAACTGATGCCATATCAGCCCTTTCAAGTCGTATCGATCATGCGTTTGCCAAGGCCTGTCACTACCTGCTCTGTTGCACCGGTCGTATCGTCGTCATCGGCATGGGTAAATCGGGGCATATCGGCAGCAAGATAGCTGCCACCTTAGCCAGCACAGGTAGCCCGGCATTTTTCGTCCACCCCGGTGAAGCGAGTCATGGAGATCTGGGAATGATCACCCAATCCGATGTCGTCCTCGCTCTATCCAACTCCGGAGAAACCGATGAATTGCTAACCATTCTACCCCTGATAAAGCGCCTTGGAGTCCCTCTCATCGCCATGACTGGCAACCCAACCTCCACTTTGTCGAGAGAAGCCGAGGTCAATATCGATGTCAGTGTTGCGAAAGAGGCCTGCCCTCTGGGACTGGCCCCGACTTCCAGCACCACTGCAGCACTTGTCATGGGAGATGCCATGGCCGTTGCACTGTTGGAGGCCAGGGGATTCACCGCTGAGGATTTCGCTCTGTCTCATCCCGGCGGCAGTCTGGGAAGGCGCCTTCTCCTGCATGTCAGTGATATCATGCATACTGGCAGTTCGCTACCGAAGGTAACGCTCGATGCTTCTCTCGAAGAAGCCCTCAAAGAGATGTCTGACAAGGGACTGGGCATGACCGCAATCGTCACATCTGCCGGGCAGCTGGCCGGTGTCTACACGGATGGTGACCTGCGGCGAACACTCGATCGCCCCGTGAATATACGGGATGTCAAAGTGTCAGAGGTCATGACCCCCCGGTGCAAGACCGCAGCCCCTGAGATGCTGGCCGCCGAAGCATTGCAGTTGATGGATCAGAATAAGATCAACGGTCTATTGGTAGTGGACGCCAACCAGGAGCTGGTTGGCGCTTTCAACATGCATGACCTGCTTAGGTCCGGCGTAATGTAGGAGAAAGCTCGAAGTGCAGGACATTCAGGAAAAAGCCAGGCAAATCAAACTGCTCATTTTCGATGTTGATGGTGTATTGACGGATGGGAGCCTGTTTCTCGGAGACGATGGCCAAGAATACAAGGCCTTCAATTCGCGGGATGGACATGGTATGAAGATGCTTCAGGATACCGGGGTTCAGATCGGCATCATCACCGGTCGCACCTCGGAAGTTGTGAGTATCAGGATGGAAAGCCTGGGGATCGAGCATGTCTACCAAGGCAAAGGGGACAAGCTGCCTACCTACTTGGAGCTGCGGGATAAACTGGGACTCGGCGATGAGCAGGTAGCCTATGTGGGTGATGATGTCGTCGATCTACCGATCATGCGCCGGGTTGGCCTGGCTATTGCCGTGCAGGACGCCCACCCTCTTGTTATCCAGCATGCCCACTGGCAGACACCCCATGCGGGTGGTCGAAGTGCCGGGCGGGATGTTTGTGAGTTGCTCATGGATGCCCAGGGCAACCTGCAACAGGCCTTGGAAAGCTATCTTTAAGTCTGGAAACCACTGTGGTTCGAATAAACTCTGTCAATCACCTGAGTCGACACCAAGCGACTGATACACCTTCCGAGTAAATGACGCCATGCACCTTGCAAGCCACTTCCTTCAATCCTGCATTAAGCGATTTCCAGGTTGAACCGTCATGCGTTATTCTTTTTCTTCCTAGTGCTTGGCGCCGCCATGGCTACCTGGTGGCTGACGGGCGATACCCCGTCAGACGTCAGACAACCCAGGCCGGTGGGATCATTTCCCAACAGTTATGCCGAACAACTGACGGTGACCAGTTACAATCACGACGGCATTCCCCACTCCAGACTGCAAACTCCACGCATGCGCTATTACGAAGCAACCGATACCACACTACTGGATAAACCCATCCTTTGGCGCTACAGTCCCGACCACGCCCCCTGGCTGATCCAAGGGGAAACCGCACAGATCACCCAAGCGGGTGAAAAAATCAGTCTACCGGGCCCTGTAACCATCGATAGAGCGGGCTTGGGGGCCTCACCTCCCTACCACATCGAAACCCGCGATCTACATATGGTGGCCGCGACCAACTATGCCGAGACCGATCAGGCAATTCGAGTAGAGAGCGAGGATCACTGGATCACGGCCATCGGCATGCAAGGCTGGCTGCAAGAACCGGTGCGGATCAAGTTATTGAACCAGGTACGTGGCCATTATGACCGCCAATAGACTCAGCAGCCTTTATCTCTTAATCATCACGCTGTTATCGCCGGCGCTTTGTCACGCTCTCTCGACCGACAAGGATCAGCCCATTCACCTGGAGGCGGACAGTGTCGAGATCGATGAAGCAAGTGGCATTAGTGTCTATCTCGGCAATGTGATCATCACTCAGGGCAGCCTCAAGCTGTGGGCGGACAAGATGTGGATTCACCGCAACCAGGGGGGTATCCAAAAGATCATAACTGAGGGTAATCCGACGCATTTCCGACAGCTCATGGACAACTCCCCACAAGAGATCCGCGGCAGCGCCAAACGCGCGGAGCTGATGCTCGACAAGGATGAGCTGCACCTTAGCCAGGACGCCCTTTTGGAGCAGGCTCAAGATCGATTTCAAAGTGACCGAATCATCTTTCTGCGCAGCAAATCCCTGGTCAAAGCAGGTACCAGCGCCCAGGGTAAGGAGCGAGTTCGGGTTGTCATCGAACCTGCTCAAACCGCCCAATGAGCGAATTGCGCGCCGAAAATCTCCGTAAACAGTATCGAAAGCGCTATGTAGTGGACGGCGTTTCCCTGGCGGTCTCAAGCGGAGAGGTGGTAGGTCTGCTTGGTCCGAATGGGGCAGGTAAGACTACCAGTTTCTATATGATTGTCGGACTGGTGCAGGCCGACCATGGACAAATCAAGATCGACGACCAGGATGTCACGGATCAAGCCATGCATAACCGCGCCAAGCTAGGCATCGGCTATCTGGCCCAGGAGCCCTCCATATTCCGCCGCATGAGTGTGGAGAACAACATCCTGGCGATTCTGCAAACTCGTAAGGAAATGAGCACTCAACAACGACAGGAACGCTGCGACCACCTGCTGGAGGAGTTTGGCATTAGCCACCTGCGCAACAATCAGGCGATGAGTCTATCGGGCGGAGAACGTCGGCGTTTGGAGATCGCCCGCGCGCTCTCCGTGCAGCCCCGTTTTGTCCTTCTCGACGAGCCTTTCGCGGGTGTAGATCCCATCGCGGTGATCGAGATCAAGAAGATCATACAACATCTCAAGACATTGAAAATTGGTATATTAATCACAGACCACAATGTTCGAGAGACCCTCGACATCTGCGATCGTGCCTACATAATCAACAACGGCTCGGTGCTGGCCAAAGGCAGTACCGAGTCAATACTGAAGAATCCCGAGGTGCGATCCGTCTATTTGGGAGAACACTTCAGTATGTGACACCCGGGATGTGAGAAGATCGATGATTTCCCTTGTCAAAATCCGCCTTACCACTCGTTTCAATGACTCAGCTCAGGAATGGGAAACAAGATTCTTACCGCGTCGGTGATTTTTTGGCTAGAATGGAAAATGTAATAACATACAAATAACATACCAGGTTGAATATTTACCTCTGCCTATGAAGCAGACACTCCAACTACGACTCGGCCAACACCTCACCATGACGCCCCAGTTGCAGCAGGCCATCCGCCTGTTGCAGTTGTCAACTTTGGATCTGAGTCAGGAGGTGCAGGAAGCCCTCGAGACCAACCCACTGCTGGAGGCCATCGAGGAATACTCCGGCAGTAGCGAACTCAACGGCAGTGATCATCAACCCAAGGAGCTGACCGAGGCGAGCACTGAAGCTGGCCCGGATAACGACATCAACAACGAGCGAGAGATCAAGACCGATGCTGCATCCATATCGGATGAATTGCCGGTTGACAGCGAATGGACCGATGTCTACGACAGTTATGTACCAAGCAGCAGCTCCGCCGCGGAGGGTGGAGACACGGAATTTCTCCTGCAGCAGGGGGCATCCGAATCGCTCCATGACCACCTGCTCTGGCAATTGAATCTCACCCCTTTATCAGCGCTCGACAATGCTATTGCCACTGCCATCATCGACGGCATCAATGACGACGGGTATTTCACCGGGAATCTGGAGGACATCTTACGCTCCCTGCAGAACGACGAGATCAGTCTGGATGAAGTGAAGGCGGTGTTACACCGAATTCAGGCGTTCGATCCCCCCGGAGTAGGAGCCCAGGATCCACAGGACTGCCTACTCATCCAGCTATACCAATTGCCGGAGGAGACCCCCTTTCGCAAGGCCGCCATTCAGCTCTGTAAACATCATTTCAAACTTCTGGCAAGCCAGGATCAGGCACAGATCATCCGCCGCATGAAAATTGATGAGCAGACACTCTGCGGCATCACCCAATTGATCCGCTCATTGCATCCGCGCCCCGGTGCGCTGATCGTCGAATCCAATTCCCAATATGTGGTGCCCGAAGTCTTTGTCACTAAACGCAACGGCCGTTGGCATGTAGAGCTGAACCGGGAAGCCACGCCAAAATTGAAGGTCAACAGCGAATACGCAAATTTGATACGCCGTGCCGATCAAAGCGAAGACAACACCTTTCTGAAGAATCACCTGCAGGAGGCCCGCTGGTTCATCAAGAGCCTTATGAGCCGCAATGAGACCATCCTGCGGGTTGCCACCAAGATCGTCGAATACCAACGCGGCTTCTTTGAACACGGCGACGAGGCCATGAAACCCCTGGTGCTTCGGGATATCGCCGAATCTTTGGAGATGCATGAATCGACCATCTCCCGGGTTACCACTCAGAAATATATGCACACCCCGAGAGGCACCTACGAGTTCAAGTACTTCTTCTCCAGCCATGTGAGCACCAGTGCTGGCGGCGAGTGTTCTTCAACCGCAATTCGTGCTCTGATTAAAAAATTGATTGCTGCTGAAAAGCCCAATAAGCCGCTCAGCGACAATAAGATCGCCACCATACTCTCCGAGCAAGGCATTAAAGTTGCGCGCCGGACGGTGGCCAAGTACCGTGAGTCGATGAGCATCCCGCCATCGAACGAGCGAAAGCGCCTGCTTTGAATCCGTTCAATCGGCAGATCCAGCGGGCAGACTGATGAGAAGACTCATCTAAGATAGGAGATAATTATGCAAATCAGCGTGACCGGCCATCATGTCGATATCAGCGATGCTCTGAAAAGTTATGTGGATAACAAATTCGAGCGTCTCGAGCGCCACTTCGAGCATGTCACCAACGTCCATGTGATACTCAGCGTAGAGAAGTTACGCCAAAAGGCCGAAGCAACCATGCACATCAATGGCGCAAAGGTCTTTGCCGACTCGGTCCATGAGGACATGTATGCCGCCATCGACGGCTTGACAGACAAGCTAGACAGGCAGGTCATCAAACATAAGGAAAAAATGCAAAACCGCCGTGGCGGAAATGGCGTCAAATACGCCGAGCAATCCGAGTAACAGTCTACTGGCGAGGTCTCCATGTTTCCCGACGGCTTTATTGTTGAGAAGCGTATCGGCTGCAACGTGGCGGCAGCCAGCAAGAAACGGGTACTGGAACAGCTGGGCAAGCGGCTGGCTCAACCTGTTCCAGCCCTGACCCAAGATATTGTCTTCGACGCCCTGCAGCAACGCGAGCGTCTCGGCAGCACCGGGCTTGGGAATGGCATTGCCCTACCCCATGCCCGTATGCCACAGGTCGCCAAGGCCGTCGGTGCCTTTATCCAGATACCCAATGGGGTTGATTTCGACGCGGTGGACAATCAGCCTGTGGATCTCGCATTCGGTATGCTGGTCCCTGAAAACGCCACCGATGAACATCTGCAACTGCTCGCCCAATTGGCGAAGCTGTTCAGCGATACTGATTTCTGTAGTTTGTTGCGCAAGGCTGAAACAGCCGAGGAGTTATTGACCCTGATCCTGAATCAGCATATCTCCAGCTAGGCATGACACCCACCAAGACCATCCGTGATCTGTACGAAAAATTCGTGACGGAACTCGAGTTGCGATGGGATGGCGAGGGTGATGTTCGACTGGACGTCGAGGGCGATACGGAGCATGAGCCAAACATCCCGATGGTCGGACCATTCAACATGATACGTCCCAATCGTATCCAAATCATCGGGCCACCTGAACAAAAACATCTAAAATCCTTGGGAGAACCCGGCCATCAAAATTGCCTGGAAAGCCTTTTCAGTACCCAGCCGGCAGCGATCATCTTTACTGACAACCTCTCACCCACCTCGGATTGCGCGGCACTTGCCAAGAAAAC
Organism: Gammaproteobacteria bacterium; assembly: GCA_030066355.1. Classification (GTDB taxonomy): domain Bacteria; phylum Pseudomonadota; class Gammaproteobacteria; order Chromatiales; family Chromatiaceae; genus JASJBU01. The sequence continues at coordinate 18,863 of JASJBU010000007.1, forward strand.
CCGGACCGCCCTGATCAAGACCGCTCAACCCGATTACCGAATCATCAGCCATCTTTTGGCTCATTTCAGCAAGCTCTCCAATGAAAGCATCCTGTTACACGGGGTTTTCATGGAAGTCTTAGGTAAGGGCGTCCTGCTAACCGGCATGCCTGCTGCCGGCAAGCGCGAACTTGCGCTTGAACTCGTTTCTCGGGGACATCGTCTGGTGGCCGACGACGCCACCGAATTCATGCGCCTCGACCAGCAGACGTTGAATGGACGCTGCCCCCCCGTCCTCCAGGACTTCCTGGAAGTGCGAGGGCTCGGCGTACTGAACATCCGCGCGATGTTCGGCAACAGCGCAATCAAACCCAAGAAAGTCTCACACTTGATTATTGATTTACAGCCCCTGGAGCAGATCTCCCACAAGATAGATCGTCTTCATGGCAATCAATCCAACAGCGACATTCTCGGTGTCACGGTGCCTAAAACCACCATACCCGTAGCCCCTGGCCGGAATCTGGCGATCCAGGTCGAGACTGCAGTCCGTCAACACCTGCTGCATATCGAAGGCTATGACGCTGCTGACGACTTTACCCGAAGACAACGGGAACACATCGATCATCCGCATGACTGAATCTGAGAGAACCGACAATCTCTTGACCACACACCCAATGGTCGAGACCTGCGAATGGTACTAGAGTGGAAGTTTCATGCCGCAGAAAACTCATACCACATGCCTATTGTCTTCTCCCGCGCGCTTTGGGTTAATCTAAACTATCAAGAGAAATGTTGACTGCAAATACGACAGGACCGGCCGAGCAATAAGATCCTGAAAGCATCGATCAACAGTGGATAATAAAGCTCCGCTCATGCCTTCTTTTCCAACAGGATTGAAAGACAGCGATCAACTCTAACAACCACACAACCAAGGTAATCATGGGCATCAAGATAGACATCATAACCGGACTCTCAGGCTCAGGAAAAACCATCGCCCTACACACCTTGGAAGATTTGGGTTACTACTGTATCGACAATCTACCGGTCTGCCTGTTAGCGGCATTTGCCGAGCATCTGGCCAAAAACCCCGAAGAGATCTTTTCCCGAACCGCTGTCGGCATCGACGCGCGTAGCCAACCTACGCACATTGCCAAACTGCCGGAAAAGGTCAAACAGATGCGTGAACAGGGAATTCAATGCGAGATCGTATTTTTGGAGGCCCAGCCCGACACCCTGATCAAGCGCTTCAGTGAAACCAAACGCAAACATCCGCTATCCGATGAAAACCGCTCCCTTGCCGAAGCGATAAGACTGGAACGTACTCTGCTGGAGCCGCTCATCAACAGTGCCGATCTGCTCATCGATACTACGCATACTACACTGCATGAATTGCGGAGCCTGATTCGTGACCGAATTGGCGAGACAACCCGCCGTGTCTCACTGTTGTTCGAATCCTTTGGATTCAAACACGGCGTACCTCGAGATGTAGACTTCGTTTTCGACGTCCGGTGCCTACCCAATCCCTATTGGGAACGGGAGCTACGGCCCCTGACCGGCCTTGACCCTCAGGTAGCGGCGTTTCTTGAACGCAGCATCGAAACCGAGGACATGCTGAACGACTTGATCCTGTTCCTGGAACGCTGGGTCCCGCGTTTCGAAGCGGATGGGCGTAGCTACCTGACCATCGCCATCGGTTGCACGGGCGGACAGCATCGCTCCGTTTTCATCACAGACCGGCTCTTCAACTATTTTCAGAGCCAGGGCCATAAAGTTCTGAGCCGCCACCGGGAATTACCATGAGCATCGGACTCCTCATCATCACCCATGACTCGATCGGTGATGCATTCCTTACCACCGCGAAGCGTATGTTCGAGAAGCCGCCATTGGCGTGCCGGACCCTGGAGGTCAACAACAGCAGCAATCCAGACGAAGTCAACCGCCAGGCACTCGAGTTGGTAAAGCAACTGGATAAAGGCGATGGTGTGCTCGTGCTTACGGATATGTATGGTTCAACCCCCAGCAACATCGCCGCTCGGCTATTACACAAGGGAAAGGTCAACGTGGTAGCGGGCATCAACCTACCGATGTTGGTCAGAGTACTCAATTATGCGGAACTCAACCTGGATGAGCTCACACTTAAAGCCGTCAGTGGCGGTAACGACGGCATCGTGCGTTGCATCCCGGGAACAGTCTAAGCATACTGAGAGCTATGATCACCAAGCAGATCACCATCATCAACAAACTCGGGCTGCATGCCCGAGCGGCCGCTAAACTCGTGAGCTGCGCCAGCGGCTACCTCAGTAACGTCCACCTGAAACGCAACGGTCAAACAGTCAACGGTAAAAGTATCATGGGCGTCATGATGCTGGCCGCCAGCCAAGGCAGTAGCCTGGATGTCGAGGTATCGGGAGAAGATGAAACCGAAGCTCTGGAGGCACTGGAACGCCTGATCAATGATCGCTTCGGAGAAGATCAGTGACCCTCAGCTGTCTCGGCATCGGTATCAGTTCCTTGCATGAGATTGCTATCGGCGATGCCTACCTCCTGCAGCAACACACTCCTGAAATCAACAAACGGGAGATTTCTGCAGAATCCACCGAACAGGAAGTGGCGCGCTATGCAAATGCCCTGACCTCGGCACGTAACAAGCTGACGACCATCCGCCAACAGATACCGGGGGAAACCGCTAAAGATATCCGGGCATTCATCGACACTCATCTGCTCATGCTGGAAGACAGCGCTCTCAGCGAGGCGCCCATCGAGCTGATCCGTCAACACCACTACTCGGCCGAATGGGCGCTGCAAGTCAGGCGTGACGAGTTGGTCAAGATCTTCGATGAAATGGAAGATCCCTACCTGAGGACCCGCAAAGACGATGTGGAGCATGTAGTGGGATTAGTGCAGATCGCCCTCGCCGGCGGCAACGAACCGCCCCCTGACAATCTGCATGATCGCATCGTGGTGGCCAGAGACTTGACGCCGGCCGATACCATTCTGATGAAACACCAGGGTGTGGCCGCCTTTGTCACCGAATTCGGCGGCCCACTCTCGCACACGGCCATCCTAGCCCGGAGCCTGGGGATACCTGCGGTCGTGGGTATCCACCAAGCCACCCAGTTGCTACAACAGGGAGAAACCCTGGTGGTGGATGGAGCTCAGGGCGTGGTGCTCGCGCAACCCTCGCCGAAGATGCTGGTCCACTACCAGAATCGCATGAGGGCCCTGGAACTCCGCGAAGCGGAGCTCAGGCGGCATATCGATCTGCCGGCCTTTACCCACGATGGGGAGCGGATCGCTCTGTTCGCCAATATCGAACTGCCGGAAGACATCGATGCCACCCTGCAAAACCGGGCCGATGGGGTTGGACTGTTCCGCACCGAATTCTTATACATGAACCGCCGGACCCCTCCGACCGAGGAGGAACAGCTGGAGGCCTATCTGGCTGCAGTGGATGGCCTGAAGGGCATTCCGATCACCATTCGCACCCTGGATCTGGGGGCAGATAAAACCACCAGCGGCAATGGCTGCCTACCCTCTGTCAACCCGGCACTGGGCCTGCGTGCGATTCGCCTGTGTCTGAAGGAACCCAGGCTCTTCATACCCCAGTTGAGGGCGATCCTGCGGGCCTCGGCCAAAGGGCCGGTGCGCCTGATGATACCGATGCTCTCGTCGCTCCAGCAACTGCAGGACACCCTGGATCTGATCGAGCAGACCAAACGGGACCTGCAGGCGGAAGGACTGGATTTCGACCCGCAGATACCGGTCGGCGGAATGATCGAAATTCCCGCCGCGGCGATCACAGCACGCTCCTTCGCCCGTCAGCTCGACTTTTTATCGATCGGCACCAACGACCTGATCCAATACACTCTGGCAGTGGACCGCATGGACGAAGAGGTCAACTTTCTATTCGATCCTTTGCACCCAGCCGTCTTGCAGTTGATCCGCACCACCATCGATGCAGCGCTGGAGGCCAATATCCCTATCGGCATGTGCGGTGAGATGGCAGGTGATCCCCGTTTCACCCGCCTGCTGCTGGGTATGGGTCTGCGCGAACTGAGCATGCAGCCTTCAGCGCTCCTGGAGACCCGGGAAATCATCCGCAGCAGCAATCTCAAGGACCTCGGCCAACGCACCCGTGAATTCTTCGCTCAACTGTATGAGGGTGAGATCACCCCCCTGTTCGACCGCTTGTTCACCAACGACCACGCCCATTAATCCCGCCTGCCGATCAGGCATGATCGCCGAGGTAATGCTTAGCGGATCGGATTCACCACTTCCCGGCTCTCACACCCCCGGCTAAACTCAAGCTGTCCAGCATGTAGAGAGGTTCCACCGATGTCGACCAATGGGCCGATAAACTCGGATAAAGCCGTCTGCAACTGGTTCATGAGGTATCGAGCAGTGGCGCCATCCTCAAGGCCAGGCGCATGCTGAACGCCTTACGTCCGGCGGAAATCGCGCATCTCCTCGAATCGCTGCCGCTCAATCCACGCAAGATCGCCTGGCAGCTGGTCGACGAATCCGCCGAGGGTGAGATCCTCTTGGAGATGACCGATGAGCTCCGTGACAGCCTGATCCAAGAGATGGCCACCGCCGAGTTGGTCGCTGCCACCGAAGGCCTGGATAGCGACGATCTGGCAGATCTGCTCAAGGAATTGCCTCGTTATATCACCTGGCAGGTGTTGGACTTTCTGGATCTGCAAAATCGAGAAAGGCTCGAAGGCGTGCTCTCCTATCCCGAGGACAGTGCCGGCGGCATGATGAATGTGGACAGGGTCACGGTTCGGACCGAGGTGACCCTCGACGTGGTCATGCGTTATTTACGCAAACTCGGGACCCAAGTGCCCAGAGTCACGGACAAACTGTTTGTAGTCAATCGGGACGGACGCTATTTGGGTGCCCTGTCCCTCCCGGTGGTGCTCACTCGCGACCCGAACGACACACTAGCCGAGGTCATGTCCCTCGACCTGCAACCCATACCGGCTGACTGGAACGAACGTGAGGTCGCCAACCGCTTCGAACGACACGACCTGCTCTCGGCACCGGTGGTGGATTCACAAGGCCAGTTGCTGGGGCGGATCACCGTCGATGACGTGGTGGATGTGATCCGTGAAGAGGGCGAACATCAGTACATGGGCAAGCCGGCCTTAGCGAAGATGAGGATATGTTCGCACAGGTCCTCGTGAGTGCCCGACGTCGCGCCATTTGGCTTGGCATCAATCTGCTGACCGCGCTACTCGCGTCTTGGGTCATCCGCCAATTCGAAGCCACCCTCGACCAGATCGTCGCCTTGGCAATCCTGATGCCGATCGTCGCAAGCATGGGCGGTATCGCCGGAACCCAGAGCTTGACCCTGGCGATCCGGGGTATCGCCTTGGGCCAGCTCTCCACCAACAACTCCCGCTGGCTGCTCGCCAAGGAACTGGCGGTGGGCGCCATCAACAGCGCCGTGTGGGCCCTGGTGGAGGGAATCATCGTCGGGTTCTGGTTCCACCAAGCGAATATCGCAATCCTGAGCGCCGCTGCGATGACCATCAACCTGATTATTGCCGCTGTGGCAGGGGCCGTGTTGCTGCTGATTTTAGAGAAGATCGGTATCGATCCGGCACTGGCCGGAGGGGTACTGCTCACCACCGTGACCGTTGTCGTCGGCTTTCTTGCCTTCCTGGGTCTGGCGGCCTGGTTTATGCTGAGAGGCTCAGCCAGCAAGGCCTGGCAAGCCGCCCTCACCATTCACTCGCCAACACGACCTGCCTCCCAGGCAACCAGCGGTGGATGGTAGATGAGCTGCACAAGCGTACCGTCCGGATCGCAACAATAGAAACTGCGTGCGCCGTCCCGGTGGTTCCGGGGCTCGGTATGCATGCGCACCCCCTGTTGTTGTAGGAAGCCAAACCATGCATCCACCTCGTCGGCGCCCGCAAGAACAAAACCGATGTGGTCGAGACGCTGTCCCAGTTCATCACGCTCCACGTCAGGCGCTTGATGCAGGGCAAGATTATCGGGCCCGGAGCTGAGATAAAGATTCTGCGCATCGGGCCGCCACTCCACCCGCATCCCGAGTAGCTCCACGTAAAAATACTCACAAGCCTGCAGGTCCATGACATAGAGTGCGACATGACGCATCCCGAGCGTTGCACCCGGTCGATTCAAATCACCAACACCTCATCAGTGACCTGCTGCCAGATGGCCTCGCCGTAGACTCGTTTAATGACGAGTGGCAGGGCGACTGCACCATGCGCCAGAATCTCCGAGTGAAATGCCTGAAGACTGAGCTCCGGTTTTGCCTGCAATACGAGACGGCGGCTGGTGTCCATCATGCTGGCGCCGATCAGCGCCATGAAGGCATCGGTGGGTCGGCGAGACACACTGGTCAAGCTCGACTCCGCCCAGCCGGGCACATCGCTGATCGCCTGCAGACGCTCCAGAGCCTGCATGCTGCTGATCAGGCCCATGTGATATTCGAGATCCACCACCGCCTGTTCCGCCAGGGCCAGACGACGCTGCGCCAACTGCAGCATATCCTCACTACAAAAATAACCCCGGTCCTCGAGCAGATGGCTCATGTAGTGTGCCCAACCCCGTTTGAACGCCGCGGATTGATTGATCTGTCTAACCAGGCTATGAGCCTCGATACCCCCCGCCCAGGCAAGAAAATGACGGCCGGCCCAGCCCCCATATAGGGAACGCAGGCGAATCGAGGCAAGGCTCTCGCCACCGCCGATCTGTGATTCATCGGGAACCAGAAACACACCGCCGGCCTTGCTGCGCAGATAACTGCCGCATTCACATTTGGTGAAACAGTGACAAGTGAGTCTGAAATCCAATTCCTGATCCGGTGGATGCAGGATGTTTTCCTCCTCCACAAAGCGCCTTAGCCGCTCGGCTTCTTCACGATAGGCCTGCACCCGGGCCTCACCCGCAAGCAGCGGCTCGTTGGCCATCCGTTTGACGATATGTTCGACATTCAGCCCCGCGGCTTCCACCTGCTGCTGGATCTGTGCCTGGATCATGCGCGCCATGTACAGGGCATCCTCACCTGTCAGATCCAGGTGGTGGCGGTGTTTAATCAGACGGCCTGCGAGCTCTGGGCCGCAATCCGACGAGCCGCTCGCCACCGGCGCAATCTCGTTGATCAGATATTCACGGAAATCTTCGATGGCTTGCGCCGCCTCACTACTCAGACTCTGCAGCTGTCCCTGATCCGTGCAGCACTCATTGGTCTGCGGCAATTCCCGTCCCAGTCGCTTAAGCCAGGGTACCCCCGCTTCCGTCGCTTCCAGGGCATCCGCCAGCCACATGGTGGAGATCAGCTCTGGCAATTCGGAGAGCTGTCCCCGTGCATCCCTGAGATAATTACCCGTCCTCTCCAGCAAGCCCTGTATGGCCTCACAGAATCGGTCAGGCTGACGCACCACCAGTTCCTGCAAGGCCCGCAAGGGTAAATACTTGGCCGGATCACGATGCCGCCAATCGCATTCCAGTAGGGTGCGGTGTTCCACCATCGCAGCCCCGAACAGAAGTTGTAAATCGAGCTGGCGGTCCGGATCCAGGGCCGCGTAGTCCAGCTCTTCCAGGCTCACCAGCAGATTGCTCAACCAGGAACCAAGGGCACCGATATCGTCATCACCATCCGCCTCCAAGAGACCTTCATACCCGGAAACTCCGGCAAAGATCGCAGCCACGGGGTGATAACGAAACCAGACCTTGTAAAATTCGCTGATCAGTTCATCGAAAGTACCGGCTTCATTCATCACGGATCTCATAGTCATGGGTGATCTCAGCAGTCTTGCCCAGCATGAGGGACGCCGAACAATATTTCTCCGCACTCAGCGAAACCGCCCGCGCCACATGCTTTTCGCTCAGTCCTTTACCAGTAATGACGAAATGCGCATGGATGCGCGTGAAGACCTTGGGGTCCGTCTCGGCCCGTTCAGCCTCCAATTCCACGACACAACCGGTCACCTGCTGGCGAGCTCGCTTGAGGATGTGCAGCACATCGAACTCTGTGCAGCCACCCATGCCCAACAACAACATCTCCATGGGGCGCACCCCGAGATTGCGCCCGCCATGTTCCGGGGGGCCATCCATTACGACCGCATGACCACTGCCCGCCTCACCCAGCATGGTCGTCTCTTCAACCCACTTGATTCTCGCTTTCATGCAAACTCCTGCCGAATGTCATCATCGATTCGAAATGGAAATTTATTCACTCGATGAGATTCCAGTCGTATTTTTATATGCTTCTCTATGCTATTTTGATTCATTGACTCATTGATTTATCGATTCGACAAGTACGTGATGCTTGCTAAACTTGCAGAGATAAAAATCCAATCAACAACCCTTTCCATATTTGAGTAGCAGGATGATGACGATCATTAAACCGCCACCGCAGGAACCCGAGTATCTTCAACGATTCCTCTCGTTTTGTCACCGTCGCAGATACCCCAAGAATACGGAAATCATCCACATCGGTGATCCGGCGGACATCCTCTACTACATGACCGAAGGTTCGGTCGCGGTCTATATCGAGGACGACGATGGCAAAGAGATCATTCTCACCTACCTGAATAAAGGGGAGTTCATCGGGGAGATGGGGTTGTTCATCCCGGAGCCAAAACGCAGCGTCATGGTCCGGACCCGTACGCCCTGCCAGATTGCCGAAATCAGTTACCAACGCCTCGAGCAGCTCTTCGATCACGACCTGAAGGAATACACCAAAGACATCCTCTATGCAATGGGTGCCCAACTCTCCCAACGCTTGATGCAAACCAGCACCAAGGTCGGTCACCTGGCCTTCTTTGATGTCACCGGGCGCATCGCCCGCACCCTCCTCGACCTCTGCAAAGAGCCGGACGCCATGACCCATCCCGACGGCATGCAGATCCGCATCACCCGCCAGGAGATCGGCCGCATCGTCGGCTGTTCCCGGGAGATGGCCGGACGAGTGCTGAAAAACCTCGAAGAACAGGGTCTGATCAGCGTCAGCGGTAAGACCATCGTGGTCTTCGGTACCCGCTGATCAATCCGCTTCGAAGAGCTCCCGCAGCCGTTTCCCCGGCTGTGCGGTGCGCATGAAGGCCTCTCCCACCAGAAAGCCGTGCACCTCGTGCTGCCGCATCAGGCGTACGTCATCACGGCTCAGGATACCGCTCTCGGTGACCAGGATACGCCCACTGGGTATCTTATCAAGCATTTCCAGGGTGGTACCGAGACTGACTTCGAAGGTCCGCAGGTCCCGATTGTTGATTCCGATCAGTCGATTGTCCACCGCCAGCGCCCGCTTCAACTCGGCCTCATCGTGGACCTCGATCAACACATCCATACCCAACTCATGGGCCAGATCGTTCAATTTCCATAACCGCTGGTCATCCAGACAGGCAACGATCAGCAGGATGCAGTCGGCGTTGATCGCCCGGGCCTCATAGACCTGGTAGGGATCGATGATGAAGTCTTTGCGGATCACCGGCAGGGCACAGGCCGCACGCGCCTGCTGCAGATAGACGTCTGCCCCCTGAAAAAAATCCACGTCCGTCAACACCGACAGACAGGCGGCCCCGCCCTCGGCGTAACTGCGCGCGATCTGCGCCGGATGGAAATCCTCTCGCAACACGCCCTTGCTCGGCGAGGCCTTCTTGATCTCGGCGATCACCGCGGATTGACCCGCTGCGATCTTTGCTGCGAGGGCATTCGCAAAGCCTCTTGGCGGATCGGCAGCCTGCAGGTCCTCTAATAATACTGGCAGTGGTCGCTTGGCCGAGCGCGCCTCGATCTCCTGCCACTTGCGACGAACGATCTTCTGCAGGATATCCGGGGTATCACTCGCTGGATTCATCACTACACCCTCAGCTCAAGCGAAGCTCTGGGTCAGGATCACCAAGCGGTCCAACCGGTTCCGGGCCTCGCCACTGCTGATTGCCTGTTCGGCCTTTTCAAGGCCGGTCTGCAGGCTGTCTGCCAGACCGGCGGCGTAGATCGCCGCCCCCGCATTCAACAAGACGATATCCCTGGCAGGCCCCGATTCATCCTCCAGCACCCCACGAATTACCGCCAGGCTTTGCCCGGCATCCTCGACCTTGAGTGCATCAATGGGAGAACGCCTGATGCCGAAGTCTTCCGGCCGAATCGCATACTGGCGAATCTGCCCGCCTTTGAGTTCTGCCACATCGGTGGCCGCACCACAGCTGATCTCATCCAGACCGTCTCTCGAGTGAACCACCATCACATGCTGACTGCCGAGACGCTGCAACACCTCGGCAAGCGGCTCCAGGAGCTCGTCACTGAACACACCCAAGAGCTGATTCGGCACCCCGGCCGGATTGGTCAGGGGGCCCAGGACATTGAAGATCGTACGCACTCCCATCTCTTTACGCGGCCCGATTGCATGTTTCATGGCGCTGTGGTGCCCCGGGGCGAACATGAAACCCACCCCCACATCACGGACACATTGCTCCACCTGAACGGGATTGAGGTCCAGGCGTATCCCCGCCGCCTCCAATACGTCGGCGCTGCCCGACTTGCTGGAGACCGAGCGATTGCCATGCTTGGCCACGTGACAGCCTGCAGCGGCGGCCACGAACATGCTGGCGGTGGAGACATTGAAGGTGCCGGAGGCATCACCACCGGTACCTACGATATCCACCGGATTACTCAGGCCACCGATATTGACCCCCGAGGCCAGTTCCCGCATCACCCCGGCTGCCGCAGCGATCTCGGTGACGGTTTCGCCCTTCATGCGCAGACCAATCAGAAACCCACCGATCTGCGCCGGGGTGGCACCCCCGGTCATAATGGTGTGCATAACCGCGGTCATTTCATCGGCACTCAGGTCCTGTCGAGCCAGAACCAGGTTTATCGCCTGTTGCATCTGCATCGGTTTTTTCCTCCTCCAATTGTACTTATTACGTATGACCTCCAAACACTACCACGGACCGGGAAGCACCCAACATGCAGGGTATGGGCTGGCCCACGAAGACGCCGAGCTGAGTTAGCAATCTGTCGTTTGTTCCATGTCCTCTATGCGTTCCGGTATGCTGTAGAGGCCGAATATATGCGTTTTCATGACAGACCGGATCAGGGGGCTCGACGGTTCACTCAGCGTCCCTCGATGAAATTCTGCAACATGGCGTGACCATGCTGGGTCAAAATCGATTCGGGGTGAAACTGCACACCCTGCACCGCGTGGGTTTTGTGTCGTACGCCCATGATCTCGTCCATCGCCCCATCCGCCCGCTGAGTCCAGGCGGTAACTTCGAGACAATCAGGCAGACTCGCCTGTTCGATCACCAGCGAATGGTAGCGGGTCGCCTCGAAGGGACTTTCCAGACCAGCGAAGACCCCGCCATTCGCGTGATGGATGAAGGAGGTCTTGCCATGCATTACCTCGCGGGCGTGCACGATCTTGCCGCCATAGGCCTGCCCGATGGATTGATGGCCCAGACAGACACCCAGAATCGGAATTCGCCCGGTGAAATGCCGGATCGCCTCCACGGAGATACCTGCCTCGGCAGGCGTGCAGGGTCCCGGGGAGATCACGATGTGCAGCGGATTCAGTGCTTCGATATCCTGGATACCGATCTCATCGTTGCGATAGACTCGCACATCGGCACCCAACTCGCCAAGATACTGCACCAGGTTGTAGGTGAATGAGTCGTAATTGTCGATCATCAGCAACATGCCTACGCCTCCTCAGCCGCATCGTCGCAGGTGTGCCGACCGATGCCCGCTTCGGCCATGGCCACGGCGCGGAACACCGCCCGCCCCTTGTTCATGGTCTCCTTCCATTCGAGTGCAGGGACTGAGTCGGCCACCACCCCGGCACCCGCCTGGATATGCAAGGTGCGATCCTTGATTACCGCGGTGCGGATGGCTATGGCGGTATCCATATTGCCGTTCCAGGAGAGATAGCCCACCGCCCCGGAATAGACGCCACGCTTCACCGGTTCCAATTCATCGATGATCTCCATGGCGCGGATCTTCGGCGCGCCGCTGACGGTGCCGGCGGGGAAGGTCGCGCGTAGCACATCGATGGCGGTCATATCCTTCTTCAGCACGCCGATCACGTTGGAGACGATGTGCATCACGTGGGAGTAGCGCTCGATGATAAACTCGTCGGTCAGTTGCACACTGCCCACCTCGGCCACCCGCCCGGTGTCGTTGCGCCCCAGGTCGATCAGCATCAGATGCTCGGCCCGCTCCTTGGGGTCCGCCAGCAGCTCCTCTTCGAGAGCCCGGTCCTCCTCTTCGGTATAACCGCGGCGCCGAGTGCCGGCGATGGGCCGCACGGTCACCACGCCGTCTTCGAGACGGGTCAGGATCTCTGGCGACGATCCCACCACATGGAAATCGCCGAGATTCAGAAAATACATGTAGGGCGATGGATTCAACCCGCGCAAGGCACGGTAAAGATCCAGAGGCGGCGCCTCGAAGGGGATCGAAAGGCGTTGAGAGATCACGACCTGCATGCAGTCGCCCTCCAGGATGTACTCCTTGATCCTTTTGACCGCCTGTTTGAAGCCACTTTCGGTAAAGCCCGAGACGAAATCGGATTCATCCACCTCACGGGAGGACTGGCTGGTTTCCCGAGGAGCGCCCGATTGCATGGCCTGAATCAGCGCCTGGGCCCGCTGTCGCGCTGAATCCAGGGTACCACCCTGGGTCGGGTCCACGTGCACGATGACATACATACGCCCGCTCAGGTTGTCGAAAACCACCAGTTCATCAGAGACCATCAACAGAATATCCGGGGTCTCCAGTACGTCCGGGTTGGGACATTCGGCCAGCTTGGGTTCGATATAGCGCACGATATCGTAACCGAAATAACCGACCAGACCACCGTTGAAACGGGGTAGCCCTGGAAGTTCGGCCGCCTTGTAGCGCTGCTGGAAGGCCTCGATCCAGGCCAGCGGGTCTTCCACATGGGTCGATTCGGTGATCTTTCCTTCGGTCTGCACTTCGACCTGATGACCGTTGACTCTGACCAGGGTTCGACAGGGCAGGCCGATAATGGAGTAGCGCCCCCATTTCTCGCCGCCGTGCACTGACTCGAAAAGATAGCTGTAGGGGGCGTTCGCCAGCTTGAGATAGACGCTCAATGGCGTATCGAGATCCGCCAGGACCTCACAGACGATGGGGATACGGTTGTAGCCCTGATCTGCCAGGGCATCGAATTCTTGGGGTGTCATGATCCTCTCCACACAACAGACTCGGCAACGAGTTTCGGGTTAGCTGAGTTTACCCACGCCATCGCGTGCCGGTTTTCAAGGTCTGGTCGTGTGAAAGCAGGTACATGCTGATTTACCGGTCAGGTAGTTCGCCTAACAATAATCGAAAAGCCCTCAACAGCTCAAGCAGTGGCTTCCAGCAGCTCCTTGACCTCCACCATGGAGTCGATCACCGCGTCGGGATGGTAATCCCGAATGTCCTCACCATGGTTATACCCATAGCTCATGCAGACGATTTGAAACCCTGCGGCGCGAGCCGCTTTCACGTCGCTTTGAGAATCCCCGATCATCATGGCGTTGTCGGGCGTGACACCAAAGCGATCGGCGGCATGTAGGAGGGGTAGTGGATCCGGTTTCTTTTTCGGCAGACTGTCGCCAGAAACCACCAGCTCGAACTCATCATGGACACCCAGATCTTGCAACAGGGGAATGGTGAACTGGGCCGCCTTGTTAGTCACACAACCCAAGCGGTAACCCGCCGTCTTTAAATATTCAATCCCCTCGCGTACGCCGGGGTAGAGCACCGAGCGCTTGGAGGTGTTCTCCGCATAAAGTTCGAGAAAAATCGGGTAGGCCTGTTCGAAATCCGCATTATTTGGCTCACCATCCAGTTGACCGATCAAGGCGCGTCTGACCAGGCGCTCAACACCGTTGCCCACCCAGTTGCGCACCATATCCTCACCATACAGCGGTCGATCAAGCTGTTTCATCATCTCATCCACACAGTAGGCGAGATCAGGCACACTATCCACCAGAGTGCCATCCACATCGATGAGGATCATTTGGGGCTTTTTAAGACTCATGGGTACTACCTGAACCATAAACGGCAGGCATCCTCACGATACCTGCCGTCTATTGTGAATAACGCAAGCTAGACCTTAGCCAGTTCCGCCAGCATCTTACCGACGATAGTGTCATAGCGGTTGGCGTCGCCGTCCTCTGGGAAACCGAAGATGCCGGAGCCGGCCACGAAGGTGTCTGCACCGGCAGCCTTGATCTCGGCGATGTTGTCCACCTTCACCCCGCCGTCGATCTCCAGACGGATATCCAGTCCGGAATCATCGATCAGTTTGCGGCAGGCACGAAGTTTGTCCATGGTGGCCGGGATGAAACTCTGCCCACCGAAGCCGGGATTGACTGACATCAGCAGGATCATATCGACCTTGTCGAGTACATAGTCAAGATGGGATAGTGGTGTGGCCGGATTGAACACCAGGCCGGATTTACACCCTTCACTGCGGATCAACTGCAGGCTGCGATCTATATGCTCGGATGCCTCGGGGTGGAAAGTGATATAGGTGGCCCCCGCCTTGGCGAAATCCGGGATGATCCGGTCCACCGGCTTAACCATCATATGTACGTCGATCTCGGCGGTCACACCATGCTTACGTAAGGCATCGCATACCAGCGGTCCAATGGTCAGATTCGGTACGTAATGGTTGTCCATCACGTCGAAATGTACTATTTCAGCACCAGAGGCCAGAACATTGTCCACTTCCTCGCCCAGTTTGGCGAAATCTGCAGACAGAATGGACGGTGCGATCTTATCGGATAGGCGTGCCATGTTTCTCTCCAGCTATATAGGATCCCAGAGCCGTTTACCGACTCCGGACAAGGGTTGAAGCGACGGATTCCCTCAGCCCAGTGTGATTCAAAACCGCCTCACTTTACCCCAAAGCGCGAGAATTTGCAGCCACGTCCGCTATACCCATTGATCTGTGTCTGCTTTACTTTAAATTTGATCTTTGCACAGCCCGAATTGAGACTGATCGACCACGGATATACGGTGAACTCAGCATGAAGATCCTTGATATATTTCTCATCAGCACCCTTGCCTGGACTGCCGCCCTCGCTACAAATCTGCAACGGGAACACCGCATCGCCGATCAGCTCAATACCCCAGCCAACGCTGGCGCGATACTTTGGCTCGGTGATCAGTCCCGTCCGTTTCTTGCGCTGCATCGTCTGCCGGCCTCGTCGGAAACCCTGGGCGGTGCCATCATATTGCATGATATGAATGCCAATCCTGACTCCGCCGAAGTGATCCAACCACTCAGACTCAGTCTGGCCGAGCAGGGCTGGGAAACCCTGTCGATCCAACTGCCTCTCGCCACACAGCATGCCGATCGGGCCGAATATCAAGCATTGATGCGGGAGGCCCTGCCGCGCATTCAGGCCGCCGTGAATTTTTTCCTGGCCAAAAAGAATCGGAATTTGGTGTTGATCGGTCACGGCCTGGGCGCCCGTATGGGTCTGACCTATCTTGGCGAAACAACCACGCGGGAGCTGCGCGCCTTTGTCGCTATCGGCATGCCGGGCACCGACCCTGGGGAGAAAGACCCACTGTTGGCAATTCTCGGTGAGCTCAAGATCCCCATGCTGGACCTGTTCGGGAGTCGTGATCTTGATCGAGTCACAGGCAATACCGCAGCACGCCGCAGTGCAGCCAAGCGCGCGGGCATCGCCGGCTATCGTCAGGATCGTGTGAGTGGTGCCGATCATGACTTTCAGGGTCTGGCAGAGGCCCTGCAGTCCCGGGTTGGCGCCTGGCTCAAGAGAGAGGCGGCGGGCATGGAGATTGGTGACGGCGCGTATTAGGGCCTAGTCCACCTGCATCAACGCCTTGATACGTCTGACATAGTGACGGGTCTCACCGGGCGCATAGGGGGCTACCTGTTCCCATAGCTTGACCTCTCCCAGTTGCTTCTGGGCACGCCGATAGGCCTTGTTGATATTTCCAAGGCCTGCATTGTAACTGGCCAGGGCAAAGGCTAGCCGTTGTTCGGTAGGCAATCCCCGCTTCCACTTCCTGTACAGCATGCGATCGTAGTAGATCCCCGCAGCAATATTCCAGCGTGGTGATTCGATCTGGGTAAAATGAGGATTCTTCTCTTTGATCTCTGCATAGGTCGCCGGCAGGATCTGCATGATGCCGATCGCCCCGACCGGACTGTTCGCCTTGGGACTGAGTCCGGACTCGGCGATTCCTTGGGCCTTGAACCAGTGCCAATCGATGTGCGGACCGAAATAGTGTTTGGTGTATTTCCTGAAGTAACCATCATATTTGTCGGTCCAATAGTCATGCTTGACGTGTTTGAACACGCCTGCCAGAGCCAATCCTGGCAACAGCACCAAGACCACAAACCAGCGCAAGGTCAATCCCACATGCGACCCCGGAACACCAAAATAATTATAACCGGATCAGTTGAGGCCAAGACCAATGACCAAGCCCAGTGCGGTACCGATCCCTACAAAGATACCCATGATCATAACTCCAACCGCCATATTGCCTTTCTTTAATTCATCAGGAATGCTGAAGTTCACGATATGACTGAACACCTTGCAACCGAACCACATAAAAAAGATGGTCAAAAGACCACCAAAAATGGCATAGATGAAATTGAGGATGATCGGATCTAACATATCGGTCATTTTTTACCTCCCGGTATCATTCAGGTGTTTGGCGGCGATCAGAGCTGCTGGCGCGAGGCAGACACAATCAACTGACGACACTTCAGCTTAACCAGACCGTCGACCCGTCACAAGAAAACGCCTCCCGCTCATCGACTAGAATCTGATTCGGCAGCAAACACAGATAACCTTAGGACCCGGGTCCTAGCGCATACCTCGCGCCTCTTTGACCCGCTCATAGGCCTTGCGAATCTCATCAGTCTTCTGGGCCGCCAGCTTCATCATTTCTTCAGGAAGCCCTTTGGCTACCAGCTTATCCGGATGGTGTTGACTCATCAGGCGCCGATAGGCTCGTTTCACATCCTTGTCACTGGTAGATTCTGTGATATTGAGGATCGCGTAGGCATCGTCCAGGTCGATCCGCTGTGGTTGAGCGGCACGTCGCCTGCCCTGTTGTGCGCCGGTGTAGTGCCGCTCCGCACGAATCATCTGCTCGAGGCGCCGGAAGGTGAACTCCGAGATATTCAGACACTCACAGATATGCAACAGTAGCGATTCTTCCGCCCCATTCATATCCCCGTCGGCATAAGCCGCCTGCAACTGGATCTCCATGAACATCTGAATCAAGGTCTGGCGGCGGTGACATTCCCGTCGAAACTGTTCCAAAACATCATCCAACGGGAAATCATCCGCCTTACCCTCATTGAACAATCGAATTGCTGTCTGCCGCATTTCGGCCGAGAGTGACATCTGGGACATCACGGCCTCCGCCAAGCGTATTTCACTGCTGGATACCAGACCATCCGCTTTGGAGACATTTCCCATGACCGAAAATGTCGCGGTAAAGAACGCGGTTTGCACCCGCTCACGATCACCGCCATCCCAGCCTATGACATCGTCAGGGAGCCCCTCGAGGCCTTTGTCGAATTTATGCCCAAGCGCCGCCCCAAGTACAGCACCCAAGGGCCCACCCAGCATAAAGCCGAACGCACCACCTACGAGTTTCCCCCACCAGCTCAAAACACAACCCCCTGATCAGTCATTTAGTCATAACGGCCCATTCTAGTTGGTCAGATGTCCACATCTTGTCTGATCCCAAGCAAAATTCCGCTACACGCAAGGATACCCGGACTGCATTCAGCTCGACAGCTGTTTAAACAGCATCCGTCTCATGTGAGGCCGCTATTTCCCATTCAGGTACTGCTCATCGCTGAAGGAGTGGACCCACCCGGGGCAAAACAGTACCAGGATGGTAATGATCCAGCCATTGAGAATGGCTTCGGGAAAAAACATCAAAGGAAAGAAAGGAATGATGGTGGCATTCAATTGCGCCATGGTATAGGCACCACTCATGACCAGCAGATTGACCGCTGCATAACCGCCCGCATAGGCCACCACCCATGCCGTGAGGAATCCATTGACCAGGACATAGATGAAGAAGTGCTTCGGTAGCCAGGAGCGAATCAATACCAGGAGCACCTGAGTCAGGGTTATCGGCAGTATGGCCACAGTATAGACACTGATGATAAAACCTTCCCAGCCATGCCCGGTATTCAGGCAGGTCGCCAGCAGCGCCAGGCTGGCGGCAACCAGGGCAAGGGACCAGCCAAACATGAGGGTAATGGTAGTTACCCCCAAAAGATGAAAATAGAGCCCGGGTTGAATCTCCCCCCGCAGATGCCACAAAACAATGAGCGAGACGACGGCCCCCAGAAACACATGCAGTTGTCCTGGTTGCCGTAATCTCCACCACGGCGCCAAGTATACGGCGTATGACAGAGCGAGCAGATATAGGCCTCCACTCAGCCACAGGAATATAGCAGGGAAAAGCTCGCCATCAAGTTCCATAGTTACACGAGAGATTTGAGTATTTTATCAAACACGGGAATAGAGTATGTTCATGTCTCGACCAACCTTTTCATATCGAATAGCGAAATTACCATGATATACAGACACTTGGGAATGACAAACTTGAAAGTCAGTGCTCTGTGTCTTGGCACCATGACGTTTGGTGAACAAAACAGCGAAGCAGAGGCCCACGCTCAACTCGATCACGCAGCGGCTGCCGGAGTCAACTTTATAGACACGGCGGAGATGTACCCGGTTCCTCCCAAAGCCACCACACAAGGGTTGACCGAAAAATTCGTCGGTAGTTGGCTGGCAAAGCGCGGGACAAGGGACAAACTGGTACTCGCCACCAAAGTGGCAGGACCGGCCGATTGGCTAGCCTACCTTCGCGACGGTGACCTGCACCTCGATCGCAAAAATATCGAAACGGCAATCAATGGCAGTCTGCAACGCCTGCAGACCGATTACATCGATCTTTATCAGCTTCATTGGCCGGAGCGCCAGACTAACTATTTCGGCAAGCTGGGTTATCAGCATCAGGAACTGCCGAACGAGACGCCACTCTTAGAAACCCTGCAGATTCTGGATGAGCTGGTGGTTGCGGGGAAGATTCGCTATTTTGGCGTATCCAACGAGTCTCCTTGGGGTGTCATGCAGTTTCTCAAACTCTCAGAAAACCACGACTTACCCCGTTGTGTCAGCATCCAAAATCCCTACAGCCTGCTCAACCGAACCTTTGAGATCGGCTTGGCCGAGATCGCTCACCGGGAAACCTGCGGTTTGTTGGCCTACTCGCCGCTGGGATTTGGCGTACTTTCCGGAAAGTATCTGAACAACGCCCGGCCATCGGCAGCCCGGCTCACTTTATTCGATCGCTTCGATCGCTACTCCAATCCTCAGGCTGATGATGCCGTCCAAGCCTATGTGAAATTAGCACGCCAACATGATCTGGATCCGGCGCAAATGGCATTGAGCTGGGTAACACATCGATCATTCGTAACCAGCAATATCATCGGCGCCACCACACTCCAGCAACTCACAGCAAATCTTCAGAGCATCGAGTTAGAGCTGCCTGAAGCAGCAGTAGACGGCATAGAGGTAATTCATCGACAAC